>JAYUIF010000365.1:0-17310 GCA_043766295.1 Spartobacteria bacterium
CAACATGAACCTCATCCTGCACATCACCGACATCGCCTTCGGCGGCAACGGCGTCGCCCGTCTCGACGGCAAAGTTTTCTTCGTCCCCTTCACCGCGCCGGGCGATGTCGTGCGCGCCCGCGTCATCCGCGATAAGAAAAAATTCGCCGAAACCCAGCTCCTCGAAATCCTCACACCCTCCCCGCATCGCGTCGCGCCGCCATGCACCTACTTCGGCAAATGCGGTGGTTGCTCCTACCAGCACATCGCCTACGAGCAGCAGCTCGAAATCAAACACCGCCAAGTCGAGCAAACCCTCCGCCGCGTCGGGAAATTCGACACCGTCCCGATGCGCCCCATCATCCCCTCGCCCGCCCCCTATCACTTTCGCAACCGCATCCGCGTCCACATCGAAAACGGCATCGCCGGTTTCTACGCCCACGCCTCGCACGCCCTCGTCCCCATCACCCACTGCGAAATCGCACAGCCATCCGTCAACGAAGCCCTCCACACCATCCGCCAACGCCCGCTGCACGACGGCGACTACACCCTCACCGGCGGCACCACCGGCACCTACTTTTCGCAGACCAACGACCTCGTCGCCGCCGAACTCCTCACGCTCGTCCAGCGCGAAGCCACCCCCGGCCACCTCCACCTCATTGATGCCTACTGCGGCGCAGGCTACTTCGCACACGCCCTCGCGCCGACCTACCCGCACATCACCGGCATCGAGGAAAACCAACACGCCACAACGCACGCCCGCCGCGTCGCATTGGAAAACGAAACCTACCTCACCGGCGACGTCGCCCAGCACCTCGGCCCCGCACTCGCCGGCCACGACCTCACCCGCACCACCCTGCTGCTCGATCCTCCCGCGCTCGGCCTCGCGCCCGCCGTCGTCGGCACCATCCTCGCCGCGCTCCCCGCCGAAATCCTCTACATTTCCTGCAACCCCTCCACGCTCGCCCGCGACCTCGCCCTCCTCGCCCCGCACTACGTTTTGGAAAGCGTCACCCCGCTCGATATGTTCCCGCAAACTGCGGAAATCGAAGCCCTAGCAGTCCTCCGCCAAAAAGCCGCGCAGTAGCGTCTGGTAAAGTAGCCCCGAGTGGCGGATGGGGAGGGATTCGAACCCTCGTGAGCTGTTAAGGCCCAACACGCTTTCCAAGCGGGCGCATTCGACCACTCTGCCACCCATCCGTTTGCTCAAGTGACGCGGGAGAGTGCGCGATTTCGTGCACAGCGCAAGCGTGGAAAATGGGGAATTGATAATCGGGCGCACGCACCAGCGCGCTTGCACTTGTCGCCGCGATTGGCAGAGTGCGCTCATGTTTCATGTGACGATTCTCGGCAGCGGCAGCGCAGGAAATTGCGCGCTCGTCGAGACGCCGAAAACACGGCTGCTCCTCGATGGCGGATTGAGCACTCTGCAAATCAAACAGCGGCTGGCGACGTGCGGAGTGAATCCACTGGAGATTGACGGAATTTTACTCACGCACGAACACAGCGACCACGCGGGCGGGCTGGATGTTTGGTGCAAACAATTCCAGACGCCGGTGTATGCGAATGCGCTCACGGCGGAGGCGCTGCGCAGACAGTCGCCGGGGCTGGCGAAGGATTGGCGCGTCTTTATGACAGGCAGCGATTTTACCATCGGCGATGTGGCGGTGCAGACGTTCAGCGTGCCGCACGATGCGATGGACCCGGTGGGCTTTGTGCTGCACTACGGCATGGCGTCGCTCGGATTTCTCACCGACTTGGGCTTTGCGACGAAGCTGGCCTGCGAGCGCGTGCGGCAGGCGCACACGCTCGTGATCGAGGCGAATCACGATGAGAAACTTTTGCAAAATGATACGCGCCGCCCGTGGGCGACCAAGCAGCGCATCATGTCGCGCCACGGCCATCTCTCGAACGATGCGGCAGCGGGTGTCGTAGCCGGGATGCTCGGTGGAAATATCCGCCGCACGGTGCTCGGGCATTTGAGCCGCGATTGTAATTCTGCCGAACTGGCAGGCGGTGCAGTGCGCCAGCGACTCGCAGCAGAAGGCGTCGCGCCGGAGAGCGTAGAAGTATTCGTCGCCTCGCAGCGTGAGGTGAGTCCGCGCTTCGCAGTGTAGAGCCGCATTTTTTGGAGAGGGTAGTATGGACGGCACTGATCACTTTTCACGGATCACAGTTCACTGCCTCGTCACTTTCCCTCTTCCCTTCGCGAATCGCTTTCGCTTTCCTCCACCGCCGATGCCCAACAAAGCCTCCAAGCCGAAATACAAACGCATCCTGCTAAAATTGAGCGGAGAGGCGCTGCGGGATAAATCTTCGCACGACACCATCTCGCCGGAGATCGTCCATCGCATGGCGGCGGATATTCATGCCGTGCATCAGATGGGCGTGGAAATTGGAATCGTCATCGGCGGCGGAAACATCTGGCGCGGACTGAGCGCCAGCCATCGCGGCATGGAGCGCACGACGGCGGATTACATGGGAATGCTCGCGACCGTCATCAACGGCCTCGCACTGCAAGCGGGCATCGAAGAACTCGGAATCGAGACACGCGTGCAGACGGCAATCCGCATGGATTCCGTTGCCGAACCATTCATCCGCCGCCGCGCCGTGAAGCATCTTGAGGAAGGGCGCATCGTGATTTTCGTCGCTGGCACGGGCAACCCGTTCTTCTCCACCGACACCGCCGCTGCGTTGCGCGCGAACGAAATCGGAGCCGATGTGCTTTTGAAAGCAACGAAGGTGGACGGCATCTACACCGCCGATCCGATGAAGGATCCGAAGGCCACGAAATACGAACGCATCACGCACGCCGACGCGCTCTCGCAGCGGCTACAGGTGATGGACTCCACCGCCTTCAGCCTGTGCCATGACAACCGGCTGCCGATTATCGTTTTCGATTTTTTCACAATAGGAAATCTCACCCGCGTCGTGCTCGGTAAGACCGTCGGTACGCTCGTCACACCCGAATAAATTATGCCACTCGATCCCGATGAAATCATGATGAACGCCGAGGAAAGTATGGAGAAAGCCGTGGACTACATGACCAACGAATTCTCCGCCATCCGCACCGGCAAAGCCTCGCCCGCCCTCGTCGAAAACATAGACGTGGAAGTCTATGGCGCGACGATGAAGCTCAAACAAGTCGCCTCTATTTCCACGCCAGAGCCGCGGCTGCTCGTCCTGAATCCCTTCGACGCCTCGACCGTGCAGGCCATCGAGAAAGCGATCCGGGAATCCAAAATCGGCATCAATCCCGTAGTGGACGGAAAAATTATCCGCCTGCCCATCCCCGCACTCAGCGAAGAGCGCCGCCGCGATTTGGTGAAGACCTGCAAAACCATCTCCGAGGAAACACGCGTGCGCATCCGCTCCGCGCGCCGCGAGGGAATGGACAATCTCAAGAAGGCACAAAAGGAAGGCACGATCACCGAGGACGACCTCAAGGACTACGAAAAAGACGTGCAAAAACTCACCGACGACCACGGCAAAAAAGTGGACGCCGCCGTGGTGCTGAAGGAAGCGGACATCATGAAAGTATGAAGACACACACTGGAATTATCAGCTCACTCTGCGCGGTTGCTTTTGCCGCCAGCCTCTTCGCGGCAAGTCCTGTCGTTCGCCCTGCGCCGGATTTCAGCTACTCAGGAATCGGCGGAAACAAATCACTCCGCAGCCTGCGCGGCCAGCCGGTGATCTTGATTTTGACGAAGACACCGAAGACGAAAGCATTTCGCAAACAACTCAAAGCCATCACGCCACTCTATCAGGAATTCGCCAGCAAGGGCGCTGTGATCGCCGCCGCGTTTTCCGAGAGCGATGGTGAAGTGCAGAGCAACATCCCAGTCGTCGTCGTGAACAACGGAGCCGCCGCCACCAGCGCCTACGCACTGAACGGCGACTTCGCCATCGCCATCATCGGACGCGACGGCAACCTCGATTTGTTCACGGACAAAGTGCTCCCCGCCTTCCGCATTCGCGAAGTGATTCAAAACAGTTACGACGTTCAAAACTCCGCGCGGAAAGTCCTCCCCAGCGGCCCGCCGGGACAGTGAGTGAGAATCGCCGTCCTCTCCGATACGCATGATCGACTCCCGGATTTCGTCTGCGAGCGCATCCGCGACGCCGATGAAATTTGGCACCTCGGCGATGTATGCGCGCCGAAGATCATCGCCGCTTTAAAAAAACTCGGCCCGCCGTTGCGCATCGTGCGTGGAAATTGCGACGCGGAATCCGAGTGGCCGCTGACGCTCGACTTCACGCTCGCAGGACTGCGCATTCACCTCGAACACATCCCCACGCAACGCCCACCCGCGTGCGATCTTTTCCTCCACGGCCACACGCACATTCCACGCGATGAAACAGTGCGCGGCGTCCGTTTCCTCAACCCCGGCTGCATCAGCAGACCGAAGAGCGCGCCGCCAAGTTTCGCATGGCTCACCATCGAGCCCGCCGGGCTGATGTGGAAAGTGATGCCGCTCTAACGCGCGCAACTTTCATTCACCCACGCGAGGTAGGCGGGGTGTGCGTCCTTCACCGCGATCTGAATAATCTCCGGCACTTCGTAGGGGTGCAGTTCCTTGATGCGCTCCATCGCAGCGGCGGCGGATTCTCCCGTCTTGAAAATCACCACGACCTCCGTGGCACTCTCCACTTTTCCCTCCCAGCGATAAATACTCGTCGCGCCGGGGAACAAATTCACGCACGCAACAAGTCGCTCCTCGACGAGTGTGCTCGCGATGCGTCGCGCTGTTTTCTCATCGGGAAAAGTGCTGAGCAATACGCTCATCGAATCGTTTGCGTCGCTCATGGCCGCGCTACCTCCGCGCACCGCAGCCTGCGCCGAGGCCGGTGAGTTCTTCGATTTCACCTACGGGAGTGGCGGTCACGGGCTTGCGGTCGGCGACTTTCTGCCGCTCGATCCATCCGCCGCCGAGCACCTCGTCGCCGCGATAGCAGACAGCGGCCTGGCCGGGCGTCACGGCGCGCTGCGGCGTGTGGAGTTTCACACGCGCCTCGTTATTTTCGCCGGGAAAAATTGTCGCGGACACCGCAGGCGCAGCGTAGCGGATTTTCACCGTCGCCTCGAACGGCGCGCGCGCTTCGCAATGCCAAGTCGCGTTGGTGATGGTGAATTCATCGCACACCAAATCCTCCGCCTCGCCCACGATCACGCTGCTCGTCTCCGGATCAATATCCACCACGTAGCGCGGCGTCGGCGAGCCACCGGGCAATCCCTTGCGCTGGCCGATGGTGAAAAGCTCGATGCCCTCATGCGCGCCGAGATCCGCGCCCCACTTGTCGCGCAGCCTGCCGGGATGAAATTCCTTTTCGCCCATGTGCGAACGCAGGAACGCCTTGTAGTCGTTGCCGGGGACGAAACAAATTTCCTGACTATCCTGCTTGTCCGCCGTCTTGAGTCCGAACTGGCGCGCGATGCTGCGGATTTCCGGTTTCTCCATCGCACCGAGCGGCAAAATCACGCGCTGGAGTTGCGGCTGGCGGAGTGAGAAAAGAAAATACGACTGATCCTTGCGCGCATCGCGGCCTTTGCGGAGCACGGTGCGCTCGGGCAGATGCTCTGCGATGGCGTAGTGCCCCGTGGCGATGAACTCCGCGCCTATGGACTTCGCTTTTCCGAGCAAGTTTCCGAATTTCACCTTCTCATTGCACATCACGCACGGGTTCGGCGTGCGCCCGGCTTTGTATTCCGCAGTAAAATAATCAATCACCGTGCGCTCGAAATTCACCGACTCATCCACCACGTAATGCGGCACGCCAATCGCGTGCGCCACACTGCGCGCATCGGCGATGGCCTGCGGGCCGCAGCATTTATCCTCTGCGCGAGTGATGCAGTCCTGCGGCCAGACCTTCATCGTCACGCCGATGACTTCGTAGCCCTGCTGCTTGAGCAAATACGCCGCGACCGACGAATCCACCCCGCCGCTCATGCCCACGACAACACGCGCACCGGGGCGCGGCGGCGAGTGGCGAGTGGCAAGTGGCGTATTCATTTTGGCGAAGGCCGTGGACTTTCGGCAAATGTAGCGCGGGCACAACTGGAAATTCGCATCGCTCGACGTGCGCTCCATTTCCAGCAAACATCCGCGCGTGCTTATTTCGGAAATTTTTCACTCCATCCAAGGCGAGGGCGAACTCGTCGGAATGCCGTCCACTTTCATCCGCACCTCGGGCTGCAATCTGCGCTGCACATGGTGCGACACTCCCTACGCATCGTGGAAACCCGAGGGCGCGGAAATGAGCATCGCGCAGATCGTGGAGAAAGTGCGGACGCTCGGCGCGAAGTATGTCGTCGTCACCGGCGGCGAGCCGATGGTCGCGCGCGGCATCCATGATTTGCTCGATGCACTGCGCGCCGATGGACGCCATATCACCATCGAGACCGCCGCCACCATCGCGCCCGGCGACGCTGCGTGCGACCTCGCATCACTCAGCCCCAAGCTCGCCCACTCCACACCCGACGACCCCGCATGGCGCGAACGCCACGAAGCTACGCGATGGAATCCCACCATCGTGCACGAATGGATCGCGGGCTACGCATTTCAACTCAAGTTCGTCGTGCGCAATCGCGCCGATGTGGATGAACTCGACGCGCTCCTCCGCGAAATCAGCGTCGCCATTCCGCCGGAAAAAATCCTCCTCATGCCCGAGGGCATCAGCGCAGACACCATCGCCGCTCGCAGTGTCGAGTTGGCCGAGATTTGCAAAGAGCGCGGCTACCGACTCGGCTCGCGACTCCACGTCCAACTTTGGGGAAACACGCGCGGCACCTAGCCCAGCGACTCCGGGCCGAAGGACTCGGGTAGCAACGCATCCAGCGAGCGGCGCACCGGTTCCGCTGCATCGCTAAAGCACAGCACCTCCATCCCCGCGCCAAATTCCCGCAACACTTGCCGGCACGCACCGCACGGCATCGCCACTCGCGCACCCTTCACAAAAATCGCGCACGCCACCAAGCGCCGCTGCCCCGCCGCCACCGCCTGAAACACCGCGTTGCGCTCCGCACAAATCGTCAGCCCGTAGGATGCGTTCTCCACATTGCACCCCGTAAAAATCTCCCCGGATTCCGTCAGCACCGCCGCGCCCACATGGAACTCGCTGTATGGCGCGTAAGCCCGCTCGCTCACCACACTCGCGGCAAGTCGCAGTTTTTCCAACATGGCATCGCTCACAGGCATCACCGCGCTTTCGCCCCGCGACGCAACACTGGCAAGCGCAAAAGCTACAGCGATGGTAGCAGGCGATAAAATCCCAGCGTATGTCCGAGTGCATCCGCATCCACAAATGACGACGGCACGCCCGACGGCATCCCACCCGATGCGCCGATCACCTGCCAGTCCGCAGGGCTGAGGCTCCACGTCCGCTGCACCCGGTAGCCACGACCAAAAAGCCCGCTCCAATTCAAATGCAGTCCGTCAGTTCCAAGCGCCGTCGGCCTCAAGTCCGATGGTAAATGTCCCGGCAGCGCGTTGTTCACTTTGAAAACAAAACCGCTGTCATTGCACACTACCAGCAAGTCCCCATTCGGCGCGAGAGACACCGCGCGCGGTTGCCGGAAATAATCAATCGCGGTGAGTGGCGGATGCAATCCATCGGACAGCGAATACGTATCCCCCGATCCTTTTCCACGAAGGTATTTGTGGATCACGCCCGCCGTATCCACATACCACACACTTCCGTCCTTGTGACCGCAGAGAAAATACGCGCCGTTCGGCAGGAACGCCAATCCTCGCGGCTGATCAATGAAGCTATTCAGCGCAAGCTGCCCATCGTTCGGTAGAGGATCCGCATTCGGCCCACCATGCCCCGTCATCCGCGTCCGCGCATTCACACCATCAATCCGAAACAGCCCCGTCGCCAGCTTGGTCAAATCCTCCTCCGCGCGATCCGTCACCCACAATAACCCATCCGTAGGATTCACCGCCAGATTCGCAGGATTCCGAAAGCCCACCGCCTTATTACAGATCACCTCGATGCCTCCCTGTGGAGTCCACTTCTTCACCACCGCGCCATCCGCGATGAGACTCGGCGGCACCGGCGCAAATTCATTCGTGTAAAAAATAAGCTGCTCATCCGGGCTCACCCACAGCCCGCGTCCCGATGGATACCAATTCGGCTCCGGGTCGTTTACAATCGTCGTCATCACTCCGTCCGTCCCCACGCGACGGATGCGATGGTTCCCCGGATCGAGCACATACACAGTGCCATTCGGAAACACGAACAGCCCATTCGTATTATTCAAATAGAGCGACGTCGCCTGCGCTGGCCCATCTCCATTGAAACCCGCCGTGTGCATCCCGGCAAACGTGTGCAGCGTCCCATCGGGCGTAATTTTCAAAACCGAATGACTCGCCTTGTCCGCGATATACACATTCCCAAACGCATCCGCCTGCGCCATGTGCGGATTGGAAAGCCAAGCGCTCGTAGCAGGCGCTCCTTCAAACGACGGCTGCCAAAAATTTATCGAGAGACCATTCGCATCCGTAGTTGCCGTCTGATGCGTCCCGATCAGCCGCGTCGTTACGCCAAAAGTATTCGCCAAATTCGTGAACTCATCCGCGCGTGCCACGAAGGAACACGCAGCAAAAAGGAAAATATAGAATCGTAGAAGTAGAGTGAACAAGGCGCAGAGGATGTAATGCCGCAGTTCAAAGTAAGACCTCTGCTCCGAGTGTCAAAAAACACTGCATGACGGTATTGGCATCTGGCAGAGGAACCATTGCCGCTCGTCATCACTCCATCTTTTAAAATGTCTTCGGCACTTCCAGCAGCAGCTTTGCCCCTTTGAGCAAGCGACAAAATTCCTTCTTCGTCGCCTTGTGGTGCGTGCCTTCGTTCGTGTGAATGTTGGTCACGGCTTTGTATTCCACGCTCAGCCGTTCGAGTTGCACGATGCGTAGGAAGACTTCGCCTTGCTGCCAGATTTGGCCCTGTTCGAGTCGCATTTAGTTGGATGCAGTTTTGCCGCTGGGGACGACGTTGATGGTGTTGAGGATGCGGTCGGTGACGGGCGTGCCGTCCTGACTGTTGATCTTCATTTTGATCTCCATCTGCATGACGGGAACGAGTCCTTCGATTTCGAGTAAGACACGTTTTCTGTCGCTGCTAAGTTTCACGCTTTTGATGGCGACCGTGTCCTCTCCCTTGCTGCCGTCCTTCACGCTGTAGTTGTCGCTTCCGTAGTTGGAAGTCCATTTGTAGTTCCATTGCTTGACGGCATAATTGGCGGCGTCGCTCGCGCTGGCGGCGTCGAGTGCGTAGGGAAATGCGAGTTCGATTCCGTTGGTGCGGACGTGGAGTTCGGCGGGCTGGTTGTTGGGTTTGCCGGTGTAGCGGACGCGCTGGAGCGCGCTGTCTTTTGCACCGCTGGTCTGCCAGCCTTTGAGACCGACGACGTAGAGCTGGCCATCAATCGGGCTGAAACGCGGGCGCATGATGCCGCTGTCGAAGCGCAGCGGGAAGCGCACGAGGCCGCCTTGCGGAGTGCCGCCCACGTCTTCATAGACGACGCGGAAAAGGCTGCATGTGCCGTAGCTGGTGTGGAGCATCGTGCCTTTGGGCATTCCCCATTTGTCATTCGGCACCCATGTCTGGCCGCCGCCGGAATTGTCCCAGTCTTTCGGAATGAAGCAGACGTGCCTGCCGTAATCGGTGGGGACTTGCTCGCGGTGGGCGAGGTCGGGGACGCTGATGAAATCGCCGGGCTTGACGATGTGGACGTAGCATTTTGGCACCCACGTTCCTTCGTTGTCGCCGGTGGTCACCATGTCGCCGGGGCCGACGCCCATGCCGTTCGGAGCGCGCACGCCTGTGGCGAAAATCTCGAACTTCTGCCCATCGGGACTGACTTTGAAAATGCAACCATTGTGGTCGCTGAGCGGGCCCCAACCGCGACCACCGGGACTCACCGGGCCACCTTTCGCGAAGTAGAAATTCCCTTTGCTATCCGTCTGTAAATCGAAGGTGAATTCGTGGAAGCCGGGCGTGACTTGCACGTCGTTGTTGAAGCACTCGTATTGATCCGCTTCGCCATCTTTATTCAGATCGTGGAGCTTGGTGATCTGGTCGCGTCCGAGGACGAAAACCTCATCATTCACAATGCGGAGCCCGAGTGCGTGGAAGAGCCCGGTTGCATAACGCTTCCATGTCACCTGACCGCTAAAGTCTTTGTTCACGCCGCTGACGATCCACACGTCGCCGCTCCAAGTGCTCACGGCGATGCGCCCGTCTTTGAAGAAATCAAACCCACCGGCGCGCATCCACGCTTTGTAGGGATTCTCAAAAGGCACCTCGATGCTGTCCACCACGTAGGCATCTTTTTCGCCCGCTGTGCCAGCAGTCATCGTCGTTTTCAATTGCTCGGGCCAGTGCGGCGCGCCGCCTTTGGTGAAAGTGCGCAGGTCGCTGGCTTTTGCCGCGCCCTTCGCCGCTGCGATCAGCTTCGTCTCGTCCGCCGCCGCGCCCTTCGCATAAACGACCTTGAACGCCGCCCCCGCTGTGAACGCGGGCAGTTCGAGAATCGCCGCTTTTCCATCCACCTTGAACTTCGCTCCCATTGGCAGACCGATGCCCGCGATGATCGTGCGGTTGTCGCCCTGAGTCACCACGAGCGCGCCGTCCTTCTCGCCCACCTGACCTTCGCCCGCCCACAAAATCTCCGCGCTCGCAGCGCCCGCCGCCAGCACGTTCGTCGTGCGGGTGAGCACATTCACATCGCTCACTTTTTCCATCGCCGGCATCTCCAGCAGCATCGCCGTGCCGACCGAATAACTCACCACCACATTGTCACCGCTCAGAAATAGCCCGCGATATTTCACCCAATCTTTCGGCAGCGGCCCGAACGGCACCTTCGCCGCGCCCGGCCCGCTCGGCAGTTTGCGCGGGTCTGCGAAAGTTCCCGCGTGCCCCCAAGTCGGCGTCGGGTTCGTTTCAAAAAACAAGCTCGCGCCCTTCGCAGGTCCGGGATTCGGCCCGTGCGCTCCGGTGAACGCCACGCCAACGTAATTCACATATCCACCCATCCATCCGCCCGCCCATCGGCACAAGTCCGTATCAAAAAGCATCGCGCCCTCGTTGTTTCCGAGCTTGATCGCGATGCCCTTGTTCGCCGTGCAGCCTTGCCCGTTCAGCGTATTTTTTCCCTGCATATTATCCCACGACGCGCTGAGGAAACGTCCGTAATCCATCAGCCCCCCTTGCGGAGAGCCTGCGATGGCGGCGAGTGAAAGCCCGGCAAGGGCGGCGAGTGTGAGACGGGTCGTGATCATGTTGGTGAAGAATGGGCGCGCCGACTTAGCGGGCGCGACATTGCGAGTCAACCAACCGGGGCCACGCCGAAGTCTTTGGCGAAAAATGATTCTTCCATCGCCCGACGCACCTTTCCATTTGCCAACGCCAACGCAGCAAGCTAATCGGCCAGTCCCATACCCGACATCACACACATGGCCAAAAACTCATACCACGCATCCATCGAAGGCGCACAGCACGGCGCCAAGTCCCTCGCTCAATTCCTCGACTACGCAAAAGCCGCAGGCGCGGCAGGCGCGCAGCCCAGCAACTACATGCTCAACGACAGCAAAGGCGGCTTTAAAAAGGCGAAGGAGATTCGCGCCACGTTCGAGGATCGCGGGATGCGGCTCGATGGCATCAGCGCGCACTGCCCGTTCTGGGTTCACACTTCCATCTGGACCGGCACCAAGAGCGGCCACCCATTCATCGCCCCCGATGTGGCAAAACTCTCGCCGGAGAAAATCGAAGCATGGCATGAGAAATATCTCCTCAAGCTCCTCGACCTCGCCGCCGAGCTGGGCGCGAAAACCGTGCCGATGTTTTGGGGCGTCGCGTTCGGCTGGGAGCTGGCCACCGGCTATCCGTGGGGCTTTTGGGCCGGGCCCGGCTACGACCTGCTCGCCGAGGGCAAAGAGCGTTTCGTGAAAAAAACCAAGAAGCTCCGCGACCACGCGCGCAAGCTCGGCATTTACCTCTGCCACGAAATCCACCCCGGCACCGCCGCCTCGACCGCCGACGATTTCAATATGCTCGTGGACATCTGCGACGGCGACGCGAGCCTCGCCGTGAACGCCGACCCATCGCACTGCTGGGAAGGCGAGGATTGGGAAACGCGCTTCCTCAAAGTCGGCAAGCGCGTCTATGCCGCTCATGTGAAAAATTTCGTCGTCCGCCGTGGCTTCCCACTTCGCGCGATGGAGCCGAGCTGGCCCAAGCGCGCGATGCAATTCACCGACCTCGCGAGCGGCGACATCAACATGCACCGCTACGCCGAGCTGCTCCTCGCCATCGGCTACCAGGACCGCTACACGAAACTCCATAAATGCGCGAGCGCCCCACTCGTCGTGGAAGCCGAGAGCGCGCACAAAGAACTCGATTACTGCTCCGCCGACGGCATCGCGTATGTCGCGAAAAACCTCTGCTTCCCACAAGCAGGCGGCAGCTTTGAAGAAGGCATGGGCGCGTAGCGGAAATGCCGGATGTCGGATGACGAATGTCGAACGGGCGCGCTCGAAAGGGAGCGCCCGTTGGCGCGTAGCGACAGCCACTCCGGTAGCCGTGAATGAAGCGCAGCGAAACCCACGGAGGAAATCAGAAACGGCCAGTGCCGCGTAGTCGGCGCGACGAGTTTGGAGTCCCGCCTTCAGGCGGTTGCCGACCCTTGCCGCTTGAAAGCGGAGAACGAATAATCTGCCTGTCCCTTGGCGCTCGGTCCCTTGGCGCTCGCAGTAGTTAGCGGGGGAAAATCTTTGCGCCCCGGCAGTAAACCAGAGCCAGCCGGGAGTGTATCGGCGTGAAAAACAGCGATTTTTTCGCTAGAAAACGGGTGGTTTTCGTCAACAATGCAGCATTTTTAGCGAAAACAGGGGATTTTATCGTGAAAACCAAAGTCACTCACGCTCTCCGCGTAAACTCTAGCACGAAAACCAAAGTCACTCGTGCTCTCCGCAGAAACTCTAGCACGAAAACCAAAGTCACTCGCGCTCTCCGCAGAAACTCTAGCACGAAAACCAAAGTCACTCTTGCTCGCCGCAACTTCATTGGAGTGAAAACCAGAGTCATTGATGCTCGCCGCAACCTCATTTGAGCGAAAACCAGAGTCATTGATGCTCGCCGCAACTTCATTGGAGCGAAAACCAGAGTCATTGACACTCGCCGCAACTTCATTGGAGCGAAAACCAGAGTCATTGATGCTCTTCATGCTCTTCATGGTTTCACCAAGTAGCCGTGCCATTCGCACAGGATTCACGGGATGTTTCCACCACCAAGACACCAAGGCACCAAGCACCGCGCAGGGTTTCAATTTGGAAGAAAGGAAGGCAGGAAGCGGCGGAAAAAGAGACCAGTTAGCTAACAAACGCCCGAGCATCTCCAGAAAAACATCACCCTTCTTCGCGCCTCCGCGCCTTTGCGCGGGAGCGCCAAGGGACAGGCAGATTATTAGTTCTCCGCTTTCAAGCGGCAAGGGTCGGCAACCGCCTGATGGCGGGACTCCAAACTCGTCGCGCCGACTACGCGGCGCTGGCCGTTTCTGATTTCATCCGTGGGTTTCGCTGTGCTCCACCCACGGCTACCGGAGTGGCTGGCGCTACGCGCCAACGGGCGACCTGACTTTAGAAATCGTATGATTTTATGGAACATACGAATCCCACTGTGGAGTATTTATATCGGGCGGAGATCGTCGGCACTGGGGGATTGCTTTTTTGCGCGAAAACGGCAATTTCCGCCTACGTATGGCCAATCAAGACTCCATCGAAACCACGGGAATCGTGAAAGATGTTTTGCCGGGGACAATGTTCCGCGTGCAACTTTCCAACGGACACGTTCTACTGGCGCACATCTCGGGGAAGATGCGGAAGAATTTCATCCGCATCGTGCCCGGCGATAAAGTGAAACTTGAAATGTCACCTTACGATTTCAGCAAAGCACGTATAACATTCCGCGAACAATGAGCGACACCACACAACCCAACGGCAATCAGGATCACCTCGAAACCTCCAAGGCTCACGCCCGCGCTGCTGCTGCGGAAATGCGCGACGCCGCTGCGGAAGTCGCGCGCGAACTCAAGGAACGCGCGGGATTATTTGCCGGCGAGTGGAAGGACAAGGCGGGCGAGATTCACAAGGAAGTCGAAGCCTACGTGCGCGAAAATCCCACGAAGAGCGTTCTGGCCGCACTCGGTGTGGGCTTCATCATCGGCCTCGTGCTTCGCCGCTGATGCCTGCCGATGAGCCACCGCCTGCGGGGGGAAATGCTGGCGTGGTTCGCCAGGCGCGCGCCTTCCTCGCTGCGTGTGCGCAATACGCCGCAGCGCGTCTGAAACTCGCCTCGCTCGAAGGTAAAGAGGCCACCGGCCACCTGCTGAAACTTTTGCTCCTGCTCGGGGCGGCGCTCATTTTTGCGGTGTTCGCGTGGCTGTTTCTTTGTCTCGGCGCAGTGTTTGTCATCGCGAAGATTTTTGGCGGTGACCATGCGTGGCTCTGGGCATCGCTCGCGATGGCGGGCGCGCATTTCGTCGGTGCGCTCGTGCTGGCACTTGCGCTGAAATCGAAACTCAACACGTCGCTTTTCCCGCTCACAACGGAAGAACTGAAAAAGGATCAACAATGGCTGGAGACTCAGACAAAGCAGAATTAATCGCCGAGCTGGCCGCCGCGCGTGAGCGACTTTCGCGGACTGGTCGTGCTTTGCAGGAAGCGGGCGATTTGCTCCGGCTGAAGCTCGATGTTCCCGCGCGGGCGAAGGAGAGTTTTGAAAAGCACCGTCCCGCGTGGCTCGGCGGCGCGACCTTTCTCGGCTTGCTGCTGAGCAAATTACCAGCGCGCAAAAAGACGGTGTTCGTCGAGCGCAGCACGGGGCAGACGATCGGCATGGCGGGAAAGATGGGCGCTTTGTGGAGTGCGGCGAAGTTCGCTGCCGGCATCGCTAAACCATTTCTCGGAGAAATTGCAGGACAGCGACTCGGTGAACTCGCGCGGCGATTCACAAATCAATCGAAGAAAAACGAGCCGCCGCCTTCGGACGAAAAGCAGGGCTGACCAGCCGCTATTGGCTCTCCGACTTTTCCGGAACTGGCGGCGTCGAGGGGGCGGAGTTGAATTCCTTTTTTAACTTCTCAGCCATCTCGCGCATCAAAGCCTGACGGCGCTCGCCTTCATCCTTGTGGAGTTTTTCTTCAATGGCCCGGCGTTCCTCAAAATAGCGGCGGAAAAATTGGCGTTTGTTTTCGTCTTTGATTTCGATGCCGTTGTCTTTCAGCGCCTGCTCGATTTGCTCGCGCATCTTTTTCCGGCGATCCTCATCCTGCTCCAGCAACATCTGGCGTTTTTCAGTAGGGAGATGCAAAACGGCCCAGACACATTTCCAAACTTCGCTGCGCTGCTCGGGTGTGAGTTTCTCAATTTCGTGCATCGCACGATCCCGCATTGCCGCACCATCAGGCCCCTGCTGCGGTCCACCGGGATTGCCCGGACCAGCCTTCCGATCGGGACCACCTTTGCCATCCGGCCCGCGCCCGGCAAATGGGCGGTGTGGAAAATTTGGCCGTTGATCTTCCTTCGGCGGTTCGGGTCTCTGGCCCTCCGATGGAGCCTGCGGCTCTTGAGCAAAAACCGGGGCGCCGAGTGCGCTGGCGATTAGTAGAGCGAAGAGAAATCGGCTTGCAGCCATATGGAGTGATCCTCGGATGCGAGGAGCGAGTCGAGCGATTCGGCGGAATCCTCGGATTTTTCGACGTATGCAGCCAGTTCAGAAAGCGGGTCAGCGGCGACTTGCGGGTTGCTTGGAGCGATGGGGCGCAGCGCGACGAACGCGACAACAAGCGCACAGGCAGCAACAGCCGTGGGGATGAACCATTTCCTACGCAGCCAGACGAAAAAGCCAGCCGGTTCCTGCTCCTCGCGGATCGCGCGCAGGACTTTGCCAGCAAAAAACGGAGAGGCTTTCGGCTCCCGTGCTTTGCCGAGCAATTTCCAAAGTTCGTCTTGTTCGTCGTGGTTCATGGCTGTGAGAAAAAACAGCGGTTACAGCGGGAAGTTGCAGGGAATTTTCCCGATGTCGCCAGTGTTTATGCCGGAAATAATGACTCGTCCTGCCCAATCAAGGGCAGTGGACTAGGGCTTCATGTCCGTAGCTTCGAGGAAGCCTTCGAGCTGTCGGATGCGCGTGGGATGGCGCATTTTACGAAGGGCTTTGGCCTCGATTTGGCGGATGCGCTCGCGGGTCACTTTGAATTGGCGGCCCACTTCTTCGAGCGTGCGGCTGTAGCCGTCCACGAGGCCGAATCGCTGCTCCAGCACCTGCCGTTCACGTTCGGTGAGCGAGGTGAGCACGTCTTTGATTTTGTCTTTGAGCAGGGAAATGGCGGTGACATCCGCAGGGTCTTCAGCCGTCTGATCGGGAATGAAGTCGCCGAAGCTGGTGTCGTCGCTGTCGCCCACTGGCGATTGGAGCGAGATGGGCTGCTGCGCCATTTTCAAAACGGCACGGACGCGCTCGACGGGGAGATTGATTTCCTCGGCGACTTCCTCGGGGCTCGGCTCGCGGCCGTAGTCCTGCACGAGCTGCTTCTGCACGCGCATGAGTTTGTTGATCGTCTCGATCATGTGCACCGGGATGCGGATGGTGCGGGCCTGATCGGCGATGGAGCGGGTGATGGCCTGGCGAATCCACCACGTCGCGTAGGTGGAGAATTTGTAGCCGCGGCGATACTCGAATTTCTCGACGGCTTTCATCAATCCCATGTTGCCCTCTTGAATGAGGTCGAGGAATGAGAGGCCGCGGTTCGTGTATTTTTTCGCGATGGAAATGACGAGCCGGAGATTCGCCTCGACCATTTCAGTTTTCGCACGGAGCGCCTTGCGGAGCCACTTGCGCAGCTCTGAATATTCCTTGAGGAAATCTTCGGTGCTCATCCAGACGCGCGTCTGCACTTCCCTGAGCTTGGCGGCGTAGTCCACCTTGGCTCCGCCGATGGCGCGGGATTGGTCGCGCTTGGGCTTGTGCAATTCGTGCTGGAGATTGGTGATCATCCGGTGCTCGTTTTCGCAAAGCGTCACGAAATCCTCGGTGACCTTCTGTTTGAAGAAAAACTTCGGAAAGTGCTTCTGCACGTTGTTGTGCGCCTTGACGAAATCCAAATAAGTCTTGCCGTCCTTGTTCGTGCCGCCGTGCGCGAGGAAATTTTTGTAAGCCTTCGCTGCGTCATTCGATGAGTCATCGAGTTGCTTCATCAGACGCGGCAGTCCCTTCATGTATTTGTCCCGGCTCTCGATTTTCTTGTCGAGAATCACGCGGTCGAAA
>JAYUIF010000366.1:0-7109 GCA_043766295.1 Spartobacteria bacterium
CCCACCCGCCAAAGCTACCGCGAAACTCGCGTGGCCAAAGACCCTCGCCGAACAAACCAAAGCCGCCCGCGTCGTGAACCACACGCAGTTCGTGGCATCCTGATTTCCGGAACATGGATTTCCAAAAAGTCGCCGACCTCCTTCGCAGTTCGACATCACCGCTCGCAGTGAGCCAGATCGTGATTCTCTCGAATCAAGGCGAATTTACTGGCAACGGAAAACTGAGGAGCAGCGAAGGAAGTATCGAACTGGAGGTGACGCTCGCCGGGGATCGAGAACTGCCAATGGAGGGTGGAACTTTAGCCCGAGAGCAGTTCTGGAAGATTGGCGGCATCATTGAGAGCCAAGTTCCATTTTGGGGCGTGAGTGTCCCGAATCAGAGTAACATCCGTAGAGAGCGATTTACCTTACGAGGTTGCCGTTTTTCGTTCGATCGTATTCACCATCTCACTGCTTCTTTCGGCGATGGGAAGCTCCGAGACGCCTTGGTTGAAGCAGTTGAAATTCCAAAGGAAGAATCCCCCGCGCCGGTGCGTGGCTGCGTGACGGCGCGATTGACCGACTACAAAATTGTCGGGTGCGATCTGATGACCGTGAAAGTCGAGAAGAACCCTTTTCTCGGAGAGTCGAGCCAGTCGGAAAGGAACACGCTTAAAGGAGAACTTGGTAATTTTGAATATGGCATAATCCAACGAGAGAGCGATTGCGTCATCCATTTGCGGCTGAAGAAAGACGCGTCGGCGCCAGCCGGGGAGATCGCGCGCGTCTCGCAGGCGTTATATCGAGCACTGGCTTTCGTGCATGGACGACATTGCTGGCCGCAATGGGAACGCATCGAGACTGGTTCTGGCAGCGTCTTAGAATATGCCACCGCGCCGCGCGCCGTTTCGGAGAACATCCATACACCTATCACGCAGACGACTTGCTCAAACGGCTCTGAAGCTACTCTGCTGATCGCCAAGGCGGTTGAATGTTTCATACGCGAAGACGACTTCTCAGAGGCACTCGATAACTATCTGTTTCTCGCTCGCGAGGCATCGGCTAAGGACACACCAACTCACGTTGGGACACTCGGGCTTTGCGCCGTTTTCGAAGGCTTTGTTGGGTTTCTCCATAAGTATCTTTGCACGGAGACCAACTTGAGTGGTGCCGCGGAGTTTAAGCACGTCCAATACAGGTTGGTCAATTTGGCGACGAAGCGAGCGGATAACACCAGCCTCAGCCCAGACGCGGCACAGGCTTGGAAGAGGTTCGTCAAAATCCTTCAAAATGCTGACCACACGCTTAGACCACCCGTCAAGTATTGCCAGGTCGTAGAGCGCTTGCGACTATCGCCGGAAAAGATGTCCCAAGCACTCGATGCGTGGCAAAAGCACCGGCATCCGCTTGCCCACGGGGCATCCCCGAAAGACGATCTACGCGAGCAGATGTTTGCGACGAGCCGGATCGCTGGCGCGATCAACGTGCTTGCCGCCGCTCCGCTCGGCTATTCGGGGCTCATGGTGCTTTCACGAATTGAGGATCAATACATTCGTTTGCCGTAGCCGCTAAATTCGTCCAGCCGCATTTCATCACTTCGGGTGCCAACACTTTCTCAAACCAAAACGCCCTGAACGGGATTCAAGTTGAGCGCGACATGCTTCTGCAAAAAGTAAAAGCAGCCCGAAAGACAGACTTGCTCTGCGAGGGAAGGCAGCGCATTTTGCACCCATGAAAACGCTCGCACGCACAGCGGATGAATTGGTCGGCACCTATCGGTCTTTCGGGGCAGACGGCCCGGTTTATCACGTCCTGCGGAAGTCGGACGGCGGTAATGTGCGCGTGTGCGTGGTAGAATCGGGCGAGGAACTGGACTACCCCGCACAGCAGGCCCTCAACGACCCGGAGGCGGAATAACGGATGTTTGCCATCGCATTTCCCAAATACGCAACAGGCGTCTTGCCGACTGAAGTCGCTGACTACTTTCTGCGCTAGCCGATGTAGGGGATCGTCAGCGGGCCTTGGGGGAGGACGGCGATTCTTGCTCCGTTGGGGTTGGGGCCGAGTTTGGATTTTACGGCGGCGGCGATGTCGCGGCATGGGATCAAATGCGCGGCGCGCACGGTGGCGTCGTCCATCGCGGTGTAGATTTGGATTTCGGCGCGGCGCTGGATGAGGCTCTGGATGTGGCCCTGCCACTGCTCGGGCCAGACGAAACCGGGCGTGTTCAGTTTCCCAAGCAACTCCTCGCCGCTGCTCACACTGCGAAGGAGTTTGTCGTGCGGGCTGCCGGCGGGGACTCCCTCGGCGCACTCGGCGGCGATGATGACGGTGCCGCCGTCGCGCACGATGAGATCGGCGGCGCGCATTCCTTTCACAGCTTGGTAAAGATTCATGTCGAGCGGGTATCCGCTGTTGGTGGTAATGACGATGTCGAACGGCTGCCCGACGCGCTGCATCGCGCCGACGCGCACGAACTCGATGCCGACTTTGTGCGCAGCGATGAGGTCGCCTGCGAAGACACCGGTGATCTTGCGCTGCTCATTGAGCGCGACGTTCAGCTGGAAGCTCGGGCCGACGCGCAGGGCGATGTCGCGCATTTCCTCCCAGATCGGATTTCCCTCGGTGACGCCAAACGTCGAGCGACGGTCGCCGATCATTTCCGCGCCGTGGTTGCTCATCACGGTCTTGAGCGCAGCGACTCCGGGCATGATGCCCTTCGGCCCGCCGCTGAATCCGGCGAAGAAATGCGGCTCGATAAAACCGGTGATGATCCGCACGTCGGCGTCCACGAGATGCTTGTTGATCAAAGCAGGCACGCCGGTGCGCGTGACGCCGAGTTGCACGTGGGCGTCGTCGTTTTCCGGCTCGTGATTGACGCAGCGGTAATTCGCCACCACGGCGGGCGTGAGCATTTGCTCCATCTCGGCCTGCGTGTTTGGCCGATGCGTGCCGAGTCCGTTTAAAAGCGTGATGTTCCCGCGCGTCGCGCCCGCATTTTCCAAATACGCGAGCAGCCACGGGATGAGGCGGTCGTTCGGTGTGGCCCGCGTGATGTCGGTGTGAACGATGACGATTTTCGTGCTCGCGCTGATCTGTTCGCGCAGCGGCGCGCATTTCACGGGAGCATCGAGCGCGGCGATCATCGCGGCGCGTTCGTCGGGCACGCCGGCCTGGGGCGAAGGCTCGATGACGGTCGTGCGTTCGTCGGGAAGTTCGACATCCAAATGGCCGCGACCGTAGGCGAGAGAAATTTTCATCGCTGACGAGATACGAAAGGAACACGCAGCCCGCAAGCTGGAGCTTGCAGCGGGGAGAAAACCGAGCAACTCACGGCGGAGTCCGAGGTTTCACGCATCATGAAAACGCAGCTTTTTCTCACACTCTTTGTTTGCGGCAGCGGCGCTCTGAACGCGGCCATCGAGCCGGAGAAAAAGCTGACTGCCGAGCAGTCCGAATTTTTTGAAAAGAAAATACGGCCCGTGCTCGCGGACAAATGCTACAAGTGCCACTCGGAAAAATCGGAGAAAGTGAAGGGCGGTCTGCTGCTCGACACGCGCGAAGGCATCCGGCGCGGCGGCGACAGCGGGGCGGCGGTGGTGCCGGGGAATTTAAAGGACAGCGTCCTCATCGAAGCGGTGCGCTATACAAACAAAGATTTCGCGATGCCGCCGGAGAAGCAGGGCGGGAAGCTGCCGGATGCAATCATCAAGGACTTCGAGGACTGGGTGAAAATGGGCGCACCCGATCCGCGCGACGGCGCAGCGAAGGTGGTGAAGAAATACGACACCGAGGCCGCGAAGCAGTGGTGGTCTTTTCACCCGCCGCAAAAACAAACGGTGCCGCAGCCGAAGGACGCGACGTGGGCGATGGCGGACACGGATCGTTTCCTCCTCGCCGCGCTCGATGCAAAAAAACTGAAACCTGTCGCCGATGCGGACGGGATGACTTTGCTGCGGCGCGTGTATTTCGATCTCACGGGGCTGCCGCCATCGCCGCAGGAAGCGTTGAGTTTTTGGAAGGAATGGCAGGCCGCGACTACGAAGGCGCAGCAGCAGGCGGTGCTCGCAAAATCCGTGGATCGGCTGCTGGCCTCGGCGCAATTCGGCGAGCGTTGGGGGCGGCACTGGCTCGACGTGGCGCGCTATGCGGAATCGAGCGGGAAGGACGTGAACATCGCGTTCCCACACGCGTGGCGCTACCGCGATTACGTCATTGCGTCGTTCAATGCGGACAAGCCGTTTGATCAATTCGTGCGCGAGCAGATCGCGGGAGACTTGCAGCCATCGGGCACCGACTCGCAACGCGCGGAGCGGATCACGGCGACGGGTTTTCTCGCCATCGGGCCGAAGGGTCTCAATGAACAAAACGGACGGCAGTTCTGCCTCGATCTCGCGGACGAGCAGGTGGACACGGTTTCGCAGGCGTTCCTCGGAATGACCATCGCGTGTGCGCGCTGCCACGATCACAAATTTGATCCCATCCCGCAGCGCGATTACTACGCGATGGCGGGAATTTTCCTCAGCACCGACACGCGCTACGGCACGGCGGTCGGAATTCAGAATCGCCACGCCAGCGAACTCATCGAGTTGCCCGCCGGCTACGCGCCCACGATGGGGAAAACGCTTTCTGCGGAGGAACTCGCTGGAAAAGAACAGCACCTCGCCGAGTTGCGGAAGGAGCAGCAGGAAAATATCGCGGCGCGGATCAAATCGCGCGTGGATGGCAAGGACGGGCAATTACAGGCGGCGGATCAACGGCGCGCGCTCGCGGTGATCGGCCAGCTTGGTCAGCTCGATGCGGAGTTGAAGAACTACGACACGAGCGGAAAACAGAAGGCGCTCGCGATGGGCGCGCAGGATTTACCGGCGAGCAAGGGCGAGGCGTTGGGTCGTGGAGTTGGGAAATTACTGCGGCGCGCGCAGCAATTCCGGCAGGGCCGACCGCCGGAATTTGCGAGCATCGGCGACAGCGCGCTCTACACGCGCGGCGATGCGAGCAAGCCAGCCGAGCAGGTGCCACGCGGTTTTCCGACGGCACTTTCCACCGCCAGCGCAAGCATCCCTCACGATGAAAGCGGGCGGAAGGAACTCGCCGAGTGGATCGCTTCGCCGACAAATCCCCTCACCTCGCGCGTCATCGTGAATCGCGTGTGGCACTGGATGTTTGGGCGCGGGATCGTCGAGAGCGTGGATAATTTCGGCAACACCGGGAAGAAACCGGACAACCAGGCGCTGCTCGATTTTCTCGCGGTGAAATTTTCCACGCCCATCGCACAGGGCGGCTACGGATGGAGCGTGAAGCATCTCATCCGCGACATCACACTCAGCCGCGCCTACCAATTATCGTCGGACTACAATCCCGCCGACTTCGCCGCCGATCCCGAGAACGCGCTCGTGTGGCGCATGAGCAAACGCCGCCTCGACGCCGAGTGCATCCGCGATGCGATGCTCGCCGCGAGCGGACAACTCCAACTCGACAAGCCCGCTCCCACGCTCATCGCCCGCAGCGGCGATGCACCCATCGGCGGCCCGCGCCTCATGGGCGTGAGCGAGGATCAACTCATCAACAGCGGCTCCGGCACCAGCGTGCGCAGCGTCTATCTCCCCATCGCCCGCGACGTGCCGCCCGACGCGCTCGCCGTGTTCGATTTCAGCGACGCCAGCCTCGTCACCGGCGCGCGCGACACGACGAACGTCCCCGCGCAGGCACTCTATCTTTTGAACAGCGACTTCGCAGCGAAATGCGCCGCGCAGCTCGCCGAGCGCATCGCCAGCGCCTACCCGTCCGGCCCCGCTGGCGGCGCGACTGCGAATCTCGATCAACGCCTCGGCTACGCCTACTGGCTCACGCTCGGTCGCGCACCCACGCCTGCGGAAAAAGCGGCCACATGGAATTTCTTCCAAAAATTCCCGAGCAATTGGAGCAAAGGCGACAAATCCCAGCCCGGCATGAAGGACGCCAGCGACGACAAAGCTGCATGGACAAGTTTCTGCCGCGCGCTCTTCGCCTCGTCCGACTTCCGCTTTCTAAACTAAGCCGGAACGATGCAGTTGAAACGGCGACTGTGGCTGCGACGCCCCCGTCGCAACATGTATCCGAGGCGCCCTCGCCTCGTGGTTCGTGTGAGGCGCACCAAATCGTGATTCACCAATCACGCGGCGGTGGCGCCGCAGATACATGTTGCGACGAGGGCGTCGCAGCCACGGCTTCGCCGCCGCGCTCCGCGCAACTGCATCGTTCCGGCTAAGCAACCGCTGATTTAATCGCGGTGCGGAAAAGGGAGCCACTCATCTGCGCTCATCTGGGCCGCCATCGTCACCGGCCAGCCGTATGAGGAAAGCAAAGCCTTCAACCTCACCCCCGCCACCGCCGCCCGCCGCCTCAAAAACCTGCAAAACCAAGCCCAAGCCCCAAATATGAAGCTCGTTCCCGCATAGCTGCTTGCAAATCCTGTTATTCAGGAGGCGTAGCGGTCATTTGGGTTTTGGGAGGCAAAGCGTCTCAAATCCGACAACCCGAGCCTGCTTGCCGTCGTCGGCAGTGAGTAAGACTCCAATGACCGCGCCACTCTGCTTGTGGAGAACTGGCCCGCCGCTGCCACCGGCCATCATAAAGGGCTTGCTGGCTCGTGCCTCAAGTTCGCGAGGGCCGTCTGCGGACTTGTATGCTCCGGCTGTCATGCCCTTGTTGGTGAGCACTCCGGGCACGCGGTCACCAGCCGGGCCGAGAATGATGACCTCGTCGCCAACGCGAAGCGTAAAGTCGGGGTTGTAGCTCAGAAACTCAAGTTTGGGCTTCGGCGACTTGACGGGTAGCGCCTGAACGTCCTTTTGCTTGATTACCTTGGTGGTATCGAGGGCGATTGCATCTCCCTCAAGAGGTTCAAGCGTCTTTGGAGCTTTGCCATCGAATTGGTGAAGTGACGCAACGCCAAGGAATCCACTGCCGTAGCTAATCACGAAGCCGGAACCAGCAAGCTCCTCGCCGATGAGCACCTCATACTTGTCGATTGGAGTTGGGTCGGCGGCGAACGCCACTGCGGCAATGCCGAGAATGGGAAGGAGGCGGAGGGCTTTGTTCATAGAGTGTGCGTAGAAGCGCCTAACGTGTTACTATACGACTGGGGA
>JAYUIF010000367.1:0-2965 GCA_043766295.1 Spartobacteria bacterium
CCATTCTTGGTGTCCACTGCGATGGACAGGTCGCGATCAAGCACTGCTGCGTCGCTCTGCGCAGGTGCAGCAGGTTTGTTTTCATACTTATCAATCACGGCAAACCACTCGTTTCTTCCAAGTTCACTGACTGCATGAGCTGTGCGGTCATTCCAAACGTGGAGGTCTGCAACCACGTCGCCGGGCTGGAGCGATAGATAGTTTTCATCCACCCAAAACTCCGCCTCTTTGTCCTGCCAGCTTTCGAGACGTGCGATGGCTTTCACATGTTCGCGATCCGGCGCGACGGTCTTGCCGTTCAGCGGATTGACAGCCGGTGAGCAGATAAAAGCCGCGACGTTCTTTTTCTCGAGTGCAGAGGTGAGCGATGAATCGGGCGAAGAGGGCATCGTAATTTTGAACCGCATGGCGGGCTCGCTACGGAGCGAGAAATAATAGACAACTGCATTGGTGTCCCGGATGCGAATGAGCTTTGATCCGTCGTTTGCGGCGATGAGGTAATCACCAAAATTCACGTCAATCGGAGGAAGAATAAACCGGCAGGCGTTTTTGGAATGCACAAAGGCAAACTGCAAAGACTCCTGCACAGTCCACTCGGCGGAAGGATTGAGCGGCACATCATAACGACGGACAGCGGCTTCAACGCGCATTTCCCATCGTTTATTGCGCGGCAGAATGGATTCACGAAGAGTCCGTGCTTCACTACGCTCTTTCGCGGTCATCGCTTTCCATGTCTGAGAATCTTCGAGCGATGCAGTGCGGAGGGTGTAGAGATTCAGCAATGAAGGAGACACGCCACTGTAGGCGAATAGAACCTCTAGCTCCTCCCTCCAAATCGGCAGTCCATCAGGCACACGTCCGCTGCGTGGCAGAGGGAGGGAAAGGAGACGTGAATTGGTCGTGTCGAAAACCAAGATCCCGCGATCTTCCGTCGTGATGAGAAGCATCTTGGAATCTGGCGACCATGCCATCGTTTTAGGAGTCGCCGCCATTTGCGTGCTCGCGATCACGTCGAGCGTTTCGAGTTCGGTCACTTGGATGCGTCGTCCGCCGTCGTTGCGGAAATAGGCAAAACGCAGTCCATCGGGCGAAATGGCGACTGGCATCTGAGTTTCGACTTCACCGAGATTGCGCTGTTCTTTGACAACGATGCGCCCCGCCTCGGCGGTGTCGAATGCGACAGGTTTTTCATAACGCCATTTCGGCGGAGCAGGCGCAGTGAGTGCGAGTGACGCAACAGGACGCTCAACTTTCGGCTGCACCGGCTGAGGGGCGGCGACAACAACGGGCGCAGGCTTTGGTTTGAAAATCAAAAGCAACGGCGAGAAGTAACCCGCGAGTGTGAGTAGCAAGGCGACGAGAAAAACCACGCTGCGCTCTTGCTGTAACGGGGCTTCTATTGATGCGGTTTCATCCGAAGCGGATGGATGCGTTTTCAGCATCCCTGCAAGCAGCGCCCCAGTGAGACCAAAGAAAATCGAAGGCGGCAGCGCAAGAAGCGCGAGCACAATGACGCGTGACGCTAGCGACGACGGGAGAAGAAGCCTGAAAATTCCGAAGTTGGATTCGACACTTGCAGGGGAACCAATTCCAAAAGAATGGAATGTGGAGGCGAGAACAGTAAATGCCCCGGCAACAAGTGACGCGATAAACCCCGCACGCGCACCTACGCGAAGCGGCACACCGCCAATGTCGGGCGCTTTACTCTCGTCCGCAGTAACACTGGCAATCGCACCCGCGAGTGCTGTCAAAATCACGATGGGTAAAACGAGTGCAGTCGGACCATTTGGAAAGAGATTTTCCATCGCACCCGCGTAGAGCGCGACGGGGAAGCACGCGATGCCAGCAGCGATGCCGATAATCTCACCCTGCCGCCTCACGGCAACGGGCAGAGGTATGGAGAGAGGGTTCATAGTTGCACCACTTGGAACGCGCCCAACGAAGCAGCATTGCACGGGTTTCGTCGAGCGAGAAACATGATGCAGTTGAAATAAAAAACCCCGCCCAGCATGTGCTGAACGGGGTTTTGATTTTTCGGGTCATTGGATGATGCCCGTTTCTCGAAGGGACAGGTGCCGGGTGTCGCCGATGATGACGTGATCGCAGACTGTGATTTGCAAGGTGCGACCACAATCTGCGAGACGTCTCGTCATACGAATATCGGCATCCGATGGACTTGGATCGCCACTGGGGTGATTGTGCATGAGCACGACGCCCCACGCTGCGCCGATGACTGCCGCGCGAAACACTTCTCGCGGGTGCGCCATCGCTTCATTGAGCGAGCCGATGGAAACGAGGTGATGACCTCGAATCCGCTGGCGCACGTTGAGCAAGAGCACTGCGAAACATTCGCAATCGGGATTGAAGTGCGGCGCGGTCGCGATGTGCTTGCGCCAGTATTGCACGGCATCCTCCGGCTTGATGCAGCAGGGAAGTTCGTCCGTGGCGGTTTCCCGCAGTGAGACGATCTTCCATTCACACGCTCCGCGCGGCCTTCGTCTCCGCTTCACGCTTGGCTTCCAAGCGAAAAGGTCGAGTTGCGTCATCATGTGAGTAACATGGCAACCTGCTCGGCTGTGAGTGCGTCGGGCTGCTGTCCTTCCTGCGCGAACTGATGCGTTCGCACAAAGCAGTGGAGTGACAACCGATGCACTGCTTTTTCGCGCCCGGCGCGTCCTGCATCATCTTCGTCGAACATGACCACAATGCGGTCGTCCGGCGTGACGATGTGCTGGATGAGTGCCGCCTGAATCGGCGACAGCGTGCTCCCCATCAACGCGACAACTCGGCGAATGCCGTGTTGCCACAGCCAGATGGCGTCGAAGAATCCTTCAACGATATACAGCGGTGTGTCCTGCGGTTCACGCATCGCACGGTGGAGATTGAAAACCTCCTGCGCTTTGCGAAAGCCCGGCGGCAGTTTGTATTTCGGTGTATCCTCATCCGGCGGCGAGCCGGGCCAGCG
>JAYUIF010000368.1:0-17215 GCA_043766295.1 Spartobacteria bacterium
GTGCCGCTCGTCACCTCGCCATCGAGCGGGATGCGCGAGCCGGATTTCACCGCGACAGTCGAGCCTACGGTGACTTCCGCGACGGCGACCTCGCGGAAGTCCGCGCCCACTTTCAGCAACGCAGTCTCCGGCGTGAGCTGCATGAGCGCCTGCACGGCCTTGCGAGCGCGGGCGAGGCTGTATGCTTCTAATAGCTCCGAGAGCGCGAAAAGGAACGTGACCGCCGCGCCTTCCGACCATTGGTGAATGAGGAGCGCGCCCACGACGGCGACGGTCATCAGCACATTCATATCGAGCGCGAATCGCCGCACTGCGCGCCACGCCTTTGGCACGACGAACCAGCCACCCGCGACGATGGCGATGGCAAACGCCGAGTCCGCCACCAGTGGCGCGATTTTTACCCACTCCATGAGCAAGCCAAGCCCCGTGAACCCGCCGGAAACAGCGACGGAGATTTGCCGCAGCCGCTTCGCTCCCTCCAAGTCCGCCGCGTCCTCGCCATCGCGCACCGCCTTCATGCCCGTGCTCGCCACCGCGCCGATGAGCTGCTCCGGCGTCACGCTTTCATCGTGGAAAAGTGTGACCTTTCCTCCCATCAGATTCACGCGCACTTCGCGCACGCCTTTGAGCAGGCGGAATACCTGCTCCAGCGCTTCCACTTCATCCGCGCAGTCCATCCCCGCGACACGCAGTGTGGTTTCGATGTTGCCTTTGGCATCGGGATTGAGCGCGATGCTCGTCGGTGCCTCGTCGTGGTGGTGCTCGTGATGGTGCTCGTGATGGTCGTCGTGGTGTTCGTGTGACATAGTTTTTGAGACAGAGATGTGGTGTGAAAGTGAACGCGCTTGTGGCGCTAGAACCCGAGAGCAACTAGGCAGGATGATTTTGATTCGTCGTGGAAAACGACTTTGAGAGTCGCGCCTGATGGTGGCGTTTTAGTGATGAGTGGAACGGAATAGCGGGACTGCGGAAACGCATTGCGAGAGCCGTGAGGGATTTGTTGCGGCCAATAACTTGTCGCCACGCTCTCAATGATCTTTCCGCGTGCGTTGAGAAGAAGCACATCCACATGCGCACCAAACGCTGGGTCGCTGAAAGACATACGGCGCACCAGCCCATGAACAACTAGTCCATGCTCACTGGTGGAGACATTGGCCGTCACGATGTAGCCCTCGCGCCCCGCTACGCACTCGATTGGGATTACCACTTCATCCGACTCCCTCCCCAGCGCACCGAGGAAAGCAATGAGTCCCTCCGTGTGCTGGGCCTTCCGCGCCACCGTCGTGCTGCATCCTGCCAAGATCACGACTAGCGCAAACATGTGCGCAATTCGCCGAAGACGACAAAAGTAGTGGCGTATGAATCGCATCGAACGAAGCGGTCGTGTCACTTCGCTCCGCTGGAAACATCCACGCGGTTCACATAGGATTCACCGAGCAACAAATGATGGTAATCCACAGTGACGTGCGCGCCTTTGTGGAGCGTTGCGGCAGTTATGAACTTGGTCGTTTCTGTCCAGCGGAAGGTAATGGTCTTACCGTCTTTAGTGAGCATCGTGGCGTGTTTGGTTTCGATGTTCACAGTCTGGATGGTGCCCTCTAACTCAGTGCCGAAGCGGCCCGCGCGACTTGGCGCGGTGAGGAAGAGGCTAAATGCGATGATGAGCGTAAGGATGGATGTGGTTGTTTTCATGGTTTGTTTTTCAATGTTCGGTTGTGTCGTTGTCGGGCGTGTAAAGCTCGGTGGTCGCGGGTGGGTCGGGCAGTGGGTGCGGCTCGGGGTTCGTGCGGCGCTCGAAGACTTTGTAGAGCGTGGGCAGGATGAAGAGTGTGAGCAGCGTGCAGGTGATGAGTCCGCCGATGACGACGGCGGCGAGTGGCTTTTGGATTTCACTGCCGGGGCCGGTGGCGAAGAGCATGGGCACAAGGCCGAGCGCGGCGACGCTCGCGGTGATGAGCACGGGGCGCAGGCGCAGCACAGCACCGTTGATGACGGCGAGTTCCACGCTCATGCCTTCGCGGCGCAGCTCGTTGAAGTAGCTCACCATGACGATGCCATTCAGCACGGCGACGCCGAAAAGCGCGATGAAACCGACGCTCGCGCTGACGCTCAAATTGAACCCGCCGAGGTAAAGCGCGAGGATGCCGCCGATGAGCGCGAAGGGGATGTTCAGGATGATGAGGACGGCTTGCTTGATGGAATTGAACGAGCTGAAAAGCAGCAGGAAAATCGCCAGCAACGTGACGGGGACGACAATGGAGAATCGCTTCATGGCGCGCTGTTGGTTTTCAAATTGCCCGCCCCACGTCACGAAGTAACCGGGTGGCAGTTTCACGGCGGCGTCTATTTTCTCCCGCGCCTCCTCCACGAAGCCGCCGAGGTCGCGCCCGGTGACGTTGCAGGTGATGACGATGCGGCGCTGGCCTGCCTCGCGGCTGATTTGCGCGGGGCCTTCGCTGACTTCGACTTTGGCGAGCTGGCCGAGAGGGATGAGGCCGCCGGAGGGCGATGGGATGAGGATTTGGCGGATGGGCTCCACGTCATTGCGGGCGCTTTCGGGGAAGCGCACAGCAAGCCCGAATACCTTGAGTCCTTCATACACTTTGCTCGCTTCTTTTCCGCCTATGGCGGTCTCGATGACTTCTTGGATGTCGGCGACGTTGATGCCGTAGCGCGCGATTTTTGCGCGGTCTATTTCGATTTGGAGATAGGCCAGTCCGCTGACTTGCTCGACGCTCACGTCGGTCGCGCCGTGGACTTTTTTCAACACGCGCGCCACGTCCTGCCCGCGCTCATCGAGGATGGTGAGGTCTTCGCCAAATATCTTGATGCCGATGGCGGACTTCACGCCGCTGACGAGCTCATCCACGCGCAGCGCGATGGGCTGTGTGAAGCTGCCGTTGACGCCGGGGATTTCATCAAACTTCGCGCGGATTTTCTCCACGAGTTCTTCCTTCGTCTTCGCGGTCGTCCATTCTTCACGCGGTTTGAGCGTGATGATGGTGTCGCTCGTCTCCACGCCATCCGGGTCGGAGGCGATGTCGGCGCGGCCCGTTTTCGAGACCATGTCTATGACTTCGGGGAAGTTCTTCACCATTTTCTCGACCTGCTTTTGCAACGCGAGGGATTGCGGGAGCGAGATGCTGGGCAGGCGTTTCACTTGGATGGTCAGCGCGCCCTCGTCGAGCGTGGGCAGGAATTCCGTGCCGATGTGCGGCACGAGCATCCCCGCGCCCACAAGCGCGGCGACTGCAGGGATAAAGATGAGCAGCGGCCAGCGCACGCATGGCCGCAGCGTGACGAGGTAAAGATGCTTGATGGCGCGGATGTGGAGGGGGTCGCGCTCATGCGGGATTTGTTTCAAAAAGAACGTGCAGAGCATGGGCACGAGCGTGAGGGAAAGAATGAGCGAGCCGAGCAAGCCGAAGGAAATCGTGAAGGCGAGCGGGCTGAACATTTTCCCCTCGAATCCCTCCAGCGTGAATATCGGCAGGAAGACGATGATGATGATGAAAATGCCGAACACGATGGGGCGTCCGACTTCCTTTGCGGCGTAGAGCACGGTCTCGACTTTGCCGACGTGCGCGTGGCCGTGTTTGGGTTTTTCGGTGAGGTGTCGGTGGATGTTTTCGACCATCACGACTGCGCCGTCCACCATCATGCCGATGCCGATGGCGAGGCCGCCGAGGGACATGAGATTTGCGCTCAGGCCATACCATTTCATCATGATGAAAGCGAAGAGCGCCGAGAGTGGCAGGACGACGGTGACGATGAGCGCGCTGCGGACATCCGCGAGCAGCACAATGAGCACGATGAGCACAAAGATGGCGGCTTCCTGAAGCGCCTTTGTGACGGTGTGGATGGCTTTTTTCACCAAGTCTGTGCGGTCGTAAAAAGCCACCAGCTCTACACCGGGAGGCAGCGCCTTTTGAATGGAGGGCAGCTTTTCTTTGACGGCGTTCACCACGTCGCGCCCGCTTGCGCCTTTGAGCATGAGCACGATTCCGGCGACGACTTCGCCCTCGCCATTCATCGTCACCGCGCCCTGTCGCAACTCTGCGCCGATAGTTACTTCGGCTACGTCATGCACAAAGATGGGGATGTGTTCGTGGGTCTTCACGATGATGTTGCCGATGTCCGTCGTGTCTTTCACGAGGCCCAGCCCGCGCACGATGTATTGCTCGGATTGATGCTCGATGAAGGCCCCGCTGGCGTTGGAATTATTTTTTCCCAGTGCCTCGAAAACGTCGTGCAACGTGACATCATACGCCGCGAGTCGGTCGGGCTTAGCGATGACTTGGTATTGCTTGGTGAGCCCGCCAAAGGAATTCACATCCGTGACGCCGGGCACCGTTCGCAAAATGGGGCGCACGATGTAGTCCTGCACCGTCCGCAGCTCAGTGGGGTCGTATTTTTTATCCCGACTCACGAGTGTGTATTGGAAGACTTCGCCGAGGCCCGTGGTGATTGGCCCCATTGCGACATCCACGCCCGCTGGCAGGCTCTCGCGGGCGCTTTGCAGACGCTCGGAGACGAGTTGCCGCGCGAAGTAATCGTCCACGCCATCCTCGAAGCTGATGGTCACGACGGCGATGCCGATTTTCGACACGGAACGAATCTCGGTGAGCTTGGGCAAGCCGCCCATTTGCATCTCGATGGGGCGCGTGATGAGCTGCTCCATTTCCGGCGGCGACATACCGCCAGCGGAGGCGATGACTTGCACTTGCACGTTCGTCACGTCGGGGAAGGCATCAATGGGGATTTGTTTGAGCGCGAGCGCGCCAAAGCCCGCGAGAATAAAGGTCGCCAGAATGACGAGCAACCGCTGGCGGACGGAAAAATTGAGAAAGGAATTTATCATGGTCTAGTCCTCGTCCACCATTTGGCTCTTCAGCAGTTGCGACTTCACGATGAAGCTGTTTTCCGCGATGTATTTTTCGCCGGGCAAGACGCCGGAAATGATTTCGACATTCTCGTTGTCGCGCGCTCCGAGTTCGACTTCGCGCGCCTCGAAGCTGTCGCCTTCCTCGACGAATACGACGGTCTTGTCCTTGAGCGTCTGCAATGCGCCGAGCTTCACCGTGACGGGCGCGTCCACCTCGCCCGTGATGGCCTGCGCGGTGACGAATAGACCCGCGCGCAAATCGCCTTTCGGATTTGGGATGACGACCCGCGCAAGCATCGTCTGCGTATTCTCCGCGCCGAAGGGCGATAGGTAGGCAAATGTGCTGGCAATCGGCTCCGCGCCCTCATCAGGCTTTACTAAAACGGGCAGCCCTTCGTGGAGCAGCGCGAAGTCCTGGCGATAGACGTTCAAGTCCACCCACACGGTCGAGAGGTCGGCGATGACGAAGATGGCTTTTTCATCGCGCACAAACTCGCCGAGAGACGCATCTTTTTCGATGACCGTGCCGGCGATTTCCGAAATGAGTTCGTAGGTTCGCAAGCTCTCGTTGCTCTCGACCGTGGCGAGCACTTCGCCTTTCTCCACCTTGTCGCCAAGGCGTTTTTTTACCGACTTCACCACGCCGGGGAAGCGCGGCATGACGTGCGCCGTGCGCTCCTCGTTCGTGGTGATTTTGCCGTAAAGCGGAAGCATCTGTTTGAGCTTCATCGGCCCTGCGGTGGCGCTGCCGAGCTGCGCGGCTTTGCGTTGCTCCTCGGTGAACTTCACTTTCGTGCCTCCCTCTTCATCGTGGTCGGGTTTCTTTTTTGCGTCGGCATCGCCTTTCTCGGCGGCGTCGGCTTTGGGTTCAGCTTTGTGATTGAGGAATGTCCAGACGCCATACGTCGCGCCCGCGCAGAGCAGCGGGATGAGGAGGATTGAGATGAGTGTTTTTTTCATGGTTGGTAAAAGTTGCGGTTACTTGCGTTTGGTAGTCGCTGGCGCGGTGTGCGGCAGGGACAAGGGTTGGGCGGTGAGGGCTTCGATTTCGGCGAGTGCCTTGTGGTATTCGGTGAGGGTCTTGAGCTTTTGCGCGCGGGATTCGGCGAGTGTCTTGCGGGCATCGAGCACCTCGAATTGCGTGAAGCGCCCGAGCGCGTAGCCCTCGGTGAGTTGCTTCTCCGCGTCCATCGCGCCGGGGATGACGCTGCCTTCGAGAATCGTGATTTCTTCGCTCGCGCCCATGAGCCGCTGATAGGCGTCGCTCAATTCCGCAAAGGCCCGAGCTTCCGCTGCGCGCTTTTCGTCATCAAGTTTGCCGAGATTGGCGCGGGCTTCGGCGATGCTTCCCTCGTTGCGATTTCGCAGCGGGAGCGGGAGTGAAAAGCCAGCGACAAATGTCACGTCCTCCGCTTTACCAGTCACGCGCGGGCCTCCGCTGATGGTGATGTCGGGCGCGGCGGCGGTCTGCTCTTTGGCGAGCATCGCTTGCCTCTTCTCGCGCTCGGCAGTCCAGCGGGCGAGCTGTGGATTGCCGAGTAGCCGCGCGCGGAGCGTGTCCATCGAGGGCTTTTCTTTACGCTGGTCGAGGTCGCCGCTCACGGTCGCAAAATCCGCGCGACGTGCGCCCCACTGCGCTGCGAGGCGTGCTTTCGCGGCGAGCAATTCCCGCTGCCCTTGCGCGACTTCGATGCTTGCGGAGGCAACGGCGACATTCGCACGGATACTCTCGACGGCGCTGGATTTCCCAACGCCCACGCGCTGGGTCGTGAGCTGCACGGCGTCTTCGGCGACCTTCACCACTTCCTCCGCGAGCGTGATGCGGCGTTGCGCTGCGAGCACATCCACAAAGGCGAGCGCCGTGCCCTTCAAGACCTCGACGCGCTTCACTTGATACTCCCAATTTGCCACCGCTCGTTCGGCCTCGGCGACCGCGAGGCGCGCGGGGAGTTTGCCGCCGAGTTCGATGAGCTGGCTGAGTTGCAGCGTGTGCTCCATTTCATTGCCGCTCTTGAAACGTCCCGAGCCCGTCGGGTTTTCGATGTCCAGTTGCAGCTCGGGATTCGGCTTCAATTTTGCCTGAATGATACGCGCCTCCGCCGCGCGGAAATCCCAATCGAAAGCCGCAAGCTCCGGGCTTTCGCGCAGCGTGCGTGCGAGCGCATCGGCGAGGGTGAGACTGGCGCTCGTGCGCTGGTTCGTGGATGTGGATTTCTTTTCCACCGCAGAGGCGGAGAAGGGCCACGCGAGGAGCGCGGCGAGGATGATGTGTTTTGAAATGTGCATAGTAAATGTTTTGAAAAATCGGACGACAAAAGACACGGACACGCGAAAGCGCGCCGTGAAGGCAAGGAAGCCAGAACCCGAATGGGCGTGGCCTTTAAGCGAGGAACGAAGGCCCGCGCACCGGCAGGGCCACAGTCAAAAACTCCGAGTGTCGCGGTGGTGGACTCCACTGCGAAACGAGCGGCGGCAGAGCCTTGGATTCTTCCGCAATCGCCGCCATGAGCCGCTGCATAAACTGCGCGAACTCGTCATTTTCACACCACAACGGAGCGGGTGCCACCGCTGGCGTGAGAGCCGAGAGATTGACGCCCGATTCCAGCGTCGCACAGGGCGTGCAATCATTGCTGCCATGCGGGGTCTGCTCATTTTTCCCACTATTCTCGCAAGCAGACTCGCACAACGCGGGGAACTGTCCGGGCAATGTCGCAGCGATGAGGCAACTGTTGGTGATAGGCCACCATAGTAGCGCAAGAAGGAGGGCAAGAATGGCACGGGAAATCCGCATTACAGTGGGAGGAATGAATGTAGGGTCGTGCCATGTCAAACCAAATCATGGATGTAGCCTGCGAGCTTGGGTGTGCCGTCATTTCGCTCTGATGGTGAGTGGGCCTTTGTTGGGTTGACTGACGTCACACGTTGGTATTTTCAAAAAAACTTACGCCATCCAGCTCGCGAGTTTTTCGCGAAGTGCTTGGCGGGCGCGATAAAGCCGCGTCTCCACGGCCTTCGGTGTGCAGGCGAGCACGGCGGCGATGTCGGCGTGCGAGCGGTCTTCGTATTCGCTCAGCAACACGACGGTGCGGAGGTCTTCGGGCAATTCGGCAATGGCGGCGCGCACGGCTGTGGTGCGTTCGATTTGTTCCGCGTGCGCATCGGGCGCGAGTGTGGCGTCCGGTAGATGTGCGGCGAGAGTGCCGCCGTATTCATCCGTCGGCGCATCGAGCGAGACGGCGGGGTGACGCTGCTGCCAGCGGTGCGAGTTGCGAGAGAGATTCCCTGCGATGGTGTAGAGCCAAGTGGCAAATTTCCCCCGTGAGTCGTAACGGGCGCGGGCTTCATAGACGCGCACAAATGTCTCTTGCGTGAGATCGAGCGCGGTCGCCTCGCTGCCACAAAAACGCATCAGATAATTGGCGAGCGGTTGCTGCCAGCGCGCCATGATTTCATTGAGCGCAAGGTCATCGCCGTTGCGTAGGCGCATCATCGCATCCGCATCAGCTTCGTGTGAATCACTCATGCTCAGCGATGGGTGGCCGTGTCGTGTCGCAAGCCGCCCGGCAGCACGCGCTCGGCGATCATAGTCCGGTAGCGCACGGCCTGCTCCGGCACCATGTGTGCGCTGATAGAAAACGCCTGTGCGAGCGTGGCTGTGCGGCAATCCGCTTGTGTCTGGCTGGCCTCGCGCACTGCCGCCTCCAGCTCCGGCGTCATCGTGTGGCTTTCATGCAGCAGTTTTTCCAGCCGCTCGCCGGACTTGGTGATGCGGTCGCACATTTCCATACAGCGCGGTTCGTAGTCCGCTTTGAGCGCGGCAATGGCGGCGGCTTGTTCGTTATTGAGCGCGAACTCTTCGCGCAGCCACGCCATGTCATCGGCACTGCCGAGCATCCTGCGCGCGTCGCGGGTGGCGAAGTGGTAGTAGGCGAAATATGCAGCAGCCGCCGCTGTGATCATCACCAAGAGGATCAGGATCGACTTTTTCATCGCATCGCAAACAAGCGGGCATACGGATCGAGCGTCGCGACGTGCCGCTCGGCGAGCATTGCGCGGGCTTGTTCATTTGCATCTGCCGCACGGAGCGATGCCGCGCCCGCTGCGCCGCCGATTGTGAGCAGCAACGCGACTGCGGCGAAAGCTGGGCGCGTCAGCATGGCAAGCAGCGGCTCGAAAAATCGCGCCCAACCGCGCTGTGCTGAAGCCTCATTGCGAGCATGGATGCGCTGCCATACTTCAGCGCCAAAGCGGCTGGGCACCTGCGCCTCGGGTAACGCGGAGCGGAGGAGTTCACGGAGTTGTGGGTCGTCATTCATAGAGTGAGTAAAACTAAAACCGGGCGGGAGGTCGAATCTCCCGCCCGGTTATTTTGTGATAATGAGTTACTTGTTCGCGCAAGACAGGCGGCAGTCATCCGGGCGAATCTTTGCGTAGTCTTTGCACAAGACGACCTGCTGGCCGCGAGCTGTCTTGATCACCATCGTTTCGCACTTCATGTGCGCGACGGGTGTGACGAGCACGCGGGGAGTCATGTTTGATGCTGGTGCTGGCCAGTTAATCCCACTGGCGAGGCCGGTGGTGGTGAACGCCGCGAGTGCGGCGATGGCGGTGAGTTTGGTGATGAGTTTCATATACGTAGGTTTGTTTGTTTTGTTGTTTTTTGCGGGATTGAAATCACCCGCACTCACACACACACCGCCGACCGAAAAATCCCTCACAATTTTTTAAAGCTGTGTGTTAGTCGTGAAGGCGGCGAGCACGAAGCATGGCTCGGAATGTGAGCATACATGACTTCCTGCGCGATGGTGAACTCCGCTGCCAGTTTCTCCTTTTCCCAACGGTAGATTTGCGGCTGGGTTGCGGCGTTATGCATTTCTCCTTCGCTGCTCTCTGCATTCTCGTTTTCACTTTATCTGCGGAGGCGCAGGAGTGGACGCGGTTTCGCGGGCCGAATGGATCGGGCGCGGGTAAGGCGGATTTGCCGGAGCAAATCACGGACAAAAACATCCTGTGGCGCGCAACGCTGCCGGGCTCGGGACATTCTTCGCCCGTGGTCTGGGGCGAAAAGATTTTCCTCACATGCTCGCCGAGCGGCGTGACGGATGCGGAGGCGCGGCGCATCGTGGTGTGCATCGGCGCGAAGGACGGAAAACTTTTGTGGCAGCGCGAATATTCCACCGGTGCGTATCGCAAACACGCGGACAACAGCTTCGCATCGCCCTCGTGCGCGGTGGATGCGGAGCGCGTTTATTTTTGGGCCGCAGGGCCGGAAAAAAGCATCTTGGTCGCGCTCGCGCAGGCCGATGGAAAAGAAATCTGGCAGTGCGATCTCGGCCCCTTCCAATCGCAGCACGGGCCGGGCAGCTCGCCGTTTGTTCTCGATGACGCGGTGGTGCTCGACAGCGATCAAGACGGACCGGGATCCTTCGTGCAGGCGTTCGATGCAAAGAGCGGCGCGACGCGATGGAAGGCGGAGATGAAAAGCGGCAAGCACACCATCGCCACGCCGTGCGTGCTTTCCGCAAAAGCGGGCGCGCAAATTGTGACGACGACTTTCAGCAACGGCATGGTCGCACTCGATGCGAAGACGGGAAAGCGCGCTTGGGAAATGCCCGGTCTTTTCTCCCTGCGCTGCGTCTCCTCACCCATCGTCACCGACGCCGGCCTCATCGTCGGCCAGTGCGGCGAAGGCTCCGCAAACAGCCTCGTCGAAGTCGTGAAGCCCGGCGAAAAACCGGAGAAAGTTTACGAAGTCATCCGCACCGGCGGCTACGTGCCGACGCCCATCGCTGTGGGCGATCTGCTTTTTCTGTGGAAAGAAAACGGCTTCGTGACGTGCCTGCGCGCGGCGACCAATGAGCAACTTTGGAGCGAGCGCGTGGAAGGGCCGTATTACGCCTCGCCCATCTGCGTAGGTGGAAAAGGCGGACGGCTCTACAATCTCACGCGCTCCGGCGAACTCGTCGTCATCGCTGCGGATGAGAAGTTCAAATTGATCCAGCGTTTCCCGCTCGGTGAGCGGAATAGTTTCGCCACTCCCGCAGTGAGCGGCGGCAGACTCTACGTGCGCACGTTCACACAACTCATCGCCATCGGAAAGTAGCGGCGGAGACACACGTCCTGCTTGAGCCCGCCTGCGCTTGGTAATCAAAACTAAAGCGCCGCGCGCATCGCCTCGATGGGCGGCTCGCGGTGGAACCATCGCTCGAAGCTGAGCGCGCCTTGGTGGAGGAGCATCGAAAGTCCGTTTTCGCCGCGTGCGCCTGCGGTGTCGCCTGCGCGGAGGAATGGCGTGCGGTGCGCGACGTAAATGGTGTCGTAAAGCAGATGGTTCGCGCCGAGGAGTTCGGCGGGAATTGGCGGACGGTCGTCGCTTTTCATGCCGAGCGAAGTGCAGTTCACGATGAGGTCGCTCATGCCGAGTCCGGCGCGGAGGAAGATGGGATCGAAGTCGCCGGATGCCACGCGCTCCGATGGATAGAAGGCGGCGAGGTCATCGAGCAACGGCAGCAATTTTCCGAGGCTGCGATTGATGAGCATGAGCGACGGACAACCCGCGCTCGCGCACTGCATGGTAATCGCACGGCCAGCACCACCGCCCGCGCCGAGGATCATCACGCGAAACTGCGAGAGTTCTTTGCCGAAGGATTCGCGGACTGCGCGTGCGAAGCCGGGGCCGTCGGTGCTTGTGCCGCTGAGCGTGCCGTCTTTCTCCACGGTGATGGTGTTCACCCCGCCTGCACGCTGCGCGAATACGTCGGCGCGCGTGACGTTCGCCAGCACGGCGGCTTTGTGCGGGATGGTGCAATTGATGCCGATGAAGCCAGCCCCGGGGAGGAGGCTCAGACATTCGGCGAGTTCGTCGGGTTTGATGTAAAGTCGCGTGTAGCGAACCGCGATGCCGAGTGCAGCAAGTGCGGCGTTGTGCATCGCGGGGGATTTCGAGTGCGCCACGGGATCGCCGATCACGGCGAGGCGCAGCGGCGGTTCGCAATCCGCCGTGACCTTCGGCCATTCGCGGAGGTCTGCGATGGTAAAAACGTCTTTCATGGAAAATCGCAGCGCACTTTCACGCTTGCGGAAGCATGGTGAGGGCGCGCTCGAAACGGGCGAGCGTGCGCTCTTTGCCGAGCACTTCGAGCGTGTGGTAAAGGCTCGCTCCGACCGTGCGGCCTGTGGCTGCGACGCGTGCGGCGTGGACGAATTCACCGACCTTCACACCAGCGACTGTGGCGCAGGATTTCAGCTCCGCTTCGAGCGCAGGCGAAGTCCATTCTGCGAGCGCGGAGAATACAGCAGCGAGCGCGCGGAGACGATCCGTCGCTCCCGGTTTTCCGAAAACTTTCTCCACGGCCTCGGGATCGAAAACAACTTCGTCGGTGAAAAAATAATCCACCCACGATGGGATTTCGCTCAGGCGCTTGATGCGCTCGCGGACGAGAGCGAGCACGGGCGCGAGTGCGGCGCGTGTGCCGAAAGGGATGCCGGCTTTCACCAGCACCGGCTCGGCGGCGACGACCAATTCCTCGGGCGTCATGCGGAGGATGTATTGCTGATTCATCCACTCGCATTTCGCCAAATCGAACACGGCGGCTTTGCGGTTGATGTTCGCCACGTCGAAGAGCTGCACGACTTCGGCGATGCTGAGTAGCTCCTGATCGTTCTTCGGATTCCAGCCGAGGAGACAGAGGAAATTGCGAACGGCGGCGGGGAGAAAACCATTCTCCTCATACCATCCGACGCCACTGCCGGTGTCGCGCTTGCTCATCTTGCTGCCATCGGAATTCAGAATGAGAGGGATGTGACCGTAGCGCGGCGGAGTGACGGCGAGCGCCTCGAAAAGCTGCAAGTGCTTCGGCGTATTGCTGAGGTGATCGTCGCCGCGAATGACGTGCGTGATTCCCATCTCGATGTCGTCCACGACATTCACGAAATGGAAAATCCATCCGCCATCGGGACGGCGGATCGTCATGTCGGGATGCGTCGCAGCATCGGCCATATCCACCTCCACGCGCCCGCAAACGAGGTCGTCCATCACGATGCGCTTGCGCGCAAAACGAAAACGCCACGAGCCTCCGTCCTCGTAGAGAAAACCGCCCGCGCGCAGCTTTTCAAAATAGCGCAGATAGATTTCCTCCCGCTGACTTTGGAAATACGGCCCGTGATTTCCGCCCATCTGCGGCCCCTCGTCCCAATCCAGCCCGAGCCATTTCATCCCGTCGAAAATAGCCTGCATCGCAGCATCGGTATTACGCGCCTTGTCGGTATCCTCGATGCGCAGAACAAACGTGCCGCCACAGTGCCGGGCAAACAGCCAATTAAACAACGCAGTGCGCGCACCGCCGACGTGAAGATAGCCGGTGGGCGAAGGAGCGAAGCGAACACGAACAGGATCAGACATAGGACGGCGGAGCGTGGAGAAAGCAGGCACACGTGGCAAGTGGCGGGTGGGCTTTCCCCGTTGCGCAGCGCGTGATTACTGCGCTCGCAGTGCTTCCAATTCCTCCCAGCGTGCATACAGCGCAGACAGGCGTGATTTCACCGCTTCGAGCTTCGCCTCCCATGCGGGGAATTCCTTCGCTTTCGTCGCGTAGAATTGCGGATCGATCAGCATCGCTTCGATCTCCGACGCCTCTTTCTCAGTCCCGGCAATCGCGGCTTCCATGCCGTCGAATTCGCGCTGTTCTTTGTAGCTCAGTTTGCGCGCTCGCTCTTTTACCGGCGCGGCTTTCACCACGGGCGCTGGGGGCGGCGTGGGGGCGCTGCGTTTTTCGATGTAGTAGTCGTAGTCGCCGGGAGTGAGTGAAACATTCCCACCCTCCTCGAATGCGAGGATGTGCGTGCAAACGCGGTTGAGAAACCATCGGTCGTGACTCACGAGCAACACGCAGCCTCCGAACTCCGCGAGGCCTTCCTCCAAAATCTGAAGCGTCGAGAGATCGAGATCGTTCGTCGGCTCGTCCATGATGAGCAGGTTGCCGCCGCGTAGGAGAATTTTCGCCAACGACAGACGCGAGCGCTCACCGCCGCTGAGCAATTTCACTTTTGCGTTGATTGCATCGTCGGTGAAAAGAAACCGACGCAGGTAACTGCGGACGTGCAGCCGATGCTCGCCAAGCACCACCCAGTCTGCTTTTCCGGCGATTGCGCTGAGCACGGTATCTTCGTCATTCAGCAGCGCGCGATTTTGATCCACGTAGTTGATTACGGTCTTTGCGCCGCGAAGCACCTGCCCCCACGTCGGCTCGATTTCGCCGAGGATGACTTTGAGAAGCGAAGTTTTCCCGACGCCATTTCTCCCCACGATGCCGATGCGCGCACCGGCGGGCAGGTCGAGCGTGAGACGGTCAAATAATTTACGTCCCGCGATTTCGACGCCCACATCGCGCAACTCCAGCACGCGATTGCTGAGCCTCGGCGGCGGCGGGATTACGAGGTCCATGTCGCCATCGCGATCGGGGCCGTCCTGCGCGGCGAGTTCGTAGTAGCGCTCGATGCGATCCACGCTTTTCGTCCGGCGCGCGCTCGGGCCCTTGCGCACCCATTCGAGTTCGCTTGCGAGAAATTTCTGCCGCCGTTTCTCGGTCGCTTCGTCGCCTGCTTCGCGCTCGGATTTCGTCGCGAGGTATTGCGAGTAATTTCCAGGATAGGAAAAGAAACGCCCGCTTTTCAGTTCGACGATGCGCGTCGCGACGCGGTCGAGAAAAAACCGGTCGTGCGTGACGAAGAGACACGTGCCCGCGTAGCTGCGCAAAAATGTTTCCAGCCACTCGACGCTCTGCGTGTCGAGGTGGTTGGTCGGTTCGTCGAGGATGAGCAAATCCGGCTGACCGATGAGCGCGCGACACAGCGCGACGCGACGCTTTTCACCACCGCTGAGATCGCGTGCGAGCCGCTCGGGCGATGGTGCGTGGAGGTTGGTCAAAAGACTCCGCAACCGCGTGTCTATGTTCCAGCCGTCGTGATGTTCGATTTCATCCAGCAACTCCGCAGCGCGCACCGATTCGCCCGGCGTGTTTTCGTATTCGGAGATCATCGCGCGCACGTGGCTCGCGCCGTTGAGCACGTTCTCCTCGACGGTCGCCGCTGCATCGAGATCGAAATCCTGCGGTAGCCAGCCCACGAGCGCGCGGCGCTTGCGCGTCACGGTGCCGCCATCGGGTTCCAGTTCGCCGGCGGCGATGCGGAGGAAGGTGGATTTTCCGCAGCCGTTGCGCCCGACGAGACCGACGCGTTCGCCTTCGTGCAGAGCGAGCGTGGAGTCATCGAGCAGCGTCTGGACGCCGTAGCGGACGACGAGGCCGCTGGCGCTAAAGACGGGTGTGGCGTTGGATGGTGCAGACATGAGGCGCGCGGGATAGCAGGCTTGCGCCAAAAGCGGCAGAGAGATTTCGCTTTTTAATTTGCAGCGTCCTTTGCCGCACTCGCGCCGAGGTAATCCAGCACGTCGCGAAAACGCGCCTCATTCTCGGGATTTGCCTCCACACACGCCTCGTGTGCTTCGCGCATCACCTCGCGCGTCGCCGCCTTGTCCGCAGTGTGCGTGATGGCATCGCCGCCACCGCCATTCATCTTGGGCGCGGGACACTCGGAGAAAAGCGCATCCAGCCCCAGCCCTTCGAGCAAGTCGGCATTTCGGTCATTGCGATTCACCACCCACAAATCGCCGCCGCCCACTTCGCGGAGACGCAGCGCGAGTCCGGCGAGCGTGCCCATGAAAGTCGAATCCATCGCCGGGCAATGCTGCAAATCCACCACGAACGCACGTCTGCCGCCATCAATCATCCGGCGCGAAAAATCCTTGAGGCCGGGACTGTTTTGGAAAGTCCCCTTCCCCTCAATCCGGATCCAAACCGCAGGGCCGCTTTCCATGTCGGCAAAAATTGTTGGCAGAAAACTCATATCAAACTCGCTGGCATTTCCATCGCACCGTTCGTGCCAGCCGTCAAATTACCTGCATCAATTCCACAGGAACGACTGCCACAGACCGACGATGTGCCCATTTTCGATGAGCAGCAAACGCCACGCAGTAATCTTCCCCTCCTCCGCATACTCGTCGCCGATGACGGTGAACTTCGTCTCGATGGTTCCCTTCGCCGCCGGATAATGCTCCTCCTTTGCCAGAATGCGTGAACCGAGATTCTCCTGCCGGTATTCCAGTCGCGCCGTGATGTCCGCCACACGCTTCGCCCGCCACCACGTATAGAAATAATTCCCGAAGCGCTCTGCGCGATCGTAGTTGTTCACTGCGCCGAAATTCATCCGCGCACGCTCAAACTGGATCATCTGGCTGACCGTCGGCTTTCGCGCATTCGGGTCGCGCGGGTCGTGGAAAAATTGCGACACTTTGCGAACCTCGAAATCATCCGAGAGCGCGAGCGGCAACACATTTACCTTGGTGATTGGGATTTGGCGCAGCGGTTCTTTTTGAGTGCTGCACGCAGCCAGCGTGAGAGCTGCGAGCAATACAGTGAAAAGGCGAATCATGGGAGGCGCGTTAAAGCCGAGTCGTCCGCCGGATGCAACGCCGTAGATTCTCTCGCCTCTCGCCAACTCCGTGCTACCTGTTTTCGCGATGAACATCCGCCTCACACTCGCCATCGCGCTCAGCCTCGCCTGCCACAACTTCGCTGCCGAGCCTGCGCAGGAAAATGCCCGCGACTACGTGCGCTACATCGGCGACGACCAGCGCGGCAAACTCGAAACCGTCATCGTCACCATGCGCAACAAAACCGGCGTCAGCGTGGAACTCGTCGGCGCAGTCCACATCGCCGACGCCGCCTACTACAAAACGCTCAACGCACTCTTCACCACCTACGAAGAACTCCTCTTCGAACTCGTGGACGGACAGAAACTCAAAGCCGGCGCCAAAGACACGCCCAAGCCCGCAAAAATCACGAAGAAGCCCGCACACATCAAAGTAAAACCCACCCCCGGCGAAGATGAGGAAATCACCGACGAAGAAGAAAAACCCAACCCCGCATTCGCACTCCTCCGCATCATGATGCAGGGCTTAGGCAACTACTTCCGCCTCCAATACCAGACCGACGAAACCGAAGGCATCAACTACCATGCCAAAAACTTCGTCCATGCCGACGTCAGCATGGCCGACTTCGAGCGGTTGCAAACCGAGCACGGCGAATCCTTCGCCACCATCTTTCAAAAAGCCATCGAGAGCGAAATGGCCAAAGGCGGCAGGAAAGACGAAAACAAACCCAAAGGCGGACAACTCCTCCTCGCCCTCCTCGGCGACACCAGCGGCATCAAAATCGTCATGGCCAAGATGCTCGGCAACGTCGAAACCATCGGCGCCGAAGCCGGCTTCGGCGC
>JAYUIF010000369.1:0-7080 GCA_043766295.1 Spartobacteria bacterium
GACGACGCCCGAAGTGCGCGAATACCGGATGCGCTTTTGGGATAAGGGCACGCCCAACGGCGATTGGACGCATGTGGTGAGGGCGACGGTGAGCCCGTAGGGGAAATCAGCGGAGTGCCCGAATGTGCAGTTTTGTTCTGCTGTGCATGAAAAAATCGTAGTCTCATTTGCGTTTTGCGAATACGTGGTTACGTTCCCGCATGGCTTTGGTTGGGTGCGGTCGGTGCCTTGTAGTGGGGGCGCCGGCCGCCTTTTTTTGCGGCTATTCGCCGAAGACTTGCCGCAGGTATTCGCGGCTTTTGGTGGCGATGATTTGCGGGCCTTCCTCGAATTTGAAAACCTCGACGGATACGGTGCCGTCGTAGCCCGCTGTGCGAAGTGCGGCGGCGATGGGATGGAAGTCCACGTCGCCAAAACCGGGGCCTTTGAGGTTTGCGTCGTTGGCGTGGAAGTAGGCGAATTGGCCTGCGCTTTCGTGGATGATCCGGGGAATGGGCTTGGTCTCGGAGGACATGGCTTTGACATCGAGGATGACGCTCATCGCGGGGCTGTGAAATTGTTCAGCAAAACGCACGGCTTCCCCGGCGGTGTTGATGAAGTTGGTTTCCGCAGGTGCGAGCGGTTCGATGCAAAGCACCACGCTGCGATCTTCGGCGCGCTTCACGGCGTCGCGGAAAATTTCCGTGGCCCACTCCCACGCCTGCTCGTGGGCGATGCCTTCCATCAAGCTGCGCTGTTTTGGGGAGCCGACGATGATGCGCGTGCCGCCGATGTCCGCGCAGCAATCCACGAGTTCTACGAAATAGCGCGCGGTCTCGCGGCGCACATCGGCATCGGAGTGTGTGAGATGTTTCCCCTCTGTTTGCGCAAGGACCCAGTGCAGTCCGCTGATTCCGATTCCCGCGCGCGCGGCGGCGTTGCGGATGCTCGTGCGCACGGCGGCGGTGATGTCGCCCACGGATTTTGCGATGGTGAATGGGGCGATCTCCACCGCGTCGTATCCCGTCTTGCGTGCGTGGGCGAAAATGTCGTCGAGCGCCCAGCCTTGGTAGATTTCGTTGCAGATGCCGAATTTCATGGGGAGGAAAAATGCTCAGCGGATTCCGCGGGCGATGTATTCGCGCGAGATGCGCACGTATTTCTCCGCCCAGACGCGGATGCCCGCCTGCTCATCGAGCGAGAGGGTTTTCACCACTTTCGCCGGGGAGCCGAGGATGAGGGAGCCGGGCGAAAATTTTTTACCGCCGGTGATGAGTGCGCCTGCGCCGATGATGGAACGCGCGCCGATCTCCGCGCCATCGAGCACAATCGCGCCCATGCCTACGAGGACTTCATCGGCAATTTTGCACGCATGGAGGATGGCTTTGTGGCCGACGGTGACGAGCTCGCCGACTTCCACGCCGTAGTCATCCGCGAGATGCACGACCGCGCCGTCCTGAATGTTCGAGCGCGGGCCGATGACGATGCGATGAATATCCGCACGCAGCACGGACTGAAACCACACGCTCGATTCCTCGCCGATGGTCACGTTGCCGAGCACCGTTGCATTGCCCGCGATGAAGGCGCTGGAGTGGATGTTCGGTGCTGCGCCGAGATGGTGGTTGATGCGTTCTTTCAAAGTCATGAGGGACGCTGTGCCATGCCCTCGCGCGAAATCAACCGCGAAGCCGCATGAATGGGAAACGCGACGATTCCCAATAATTCTTAAATCCCAGTTGACTTCATTTTTTTCCACTGACAAACACGCCCTCGTTGTCGCTGGGCCCCCAGCAACACGCATCTGAGAGAAAACCACCAACCACCACCACTCACCCACAATAATTCCATGAACAAAGCAGAGCTCGTATCCAACGTTCAAAAAGCACTCGGCAAAGACGCCAGCAAGGCGTGCGCTGAAAAGGCCGTATCCGCCACGATTGATTCCATCGCCGGAGCGCTCAAGAAAGGCACGAACGTGCAACTCATCGGCTTCGGCACTTTCAAAGTCGTCAGCCGCAAAGCCCGCATGGGCGTGAATCCAAAGACCGGCGAGAAGCTCAAAATCAAAGCCAGCAAGGCGGTGAAATTTGCCGCAGGCAAGGAACTCAAGAGCAAGCTGAGGTAAGCTTTCTCATCCCGATTTAGATGAGCCCCGTTTTGCTGAGCGCGAAACGGGGCTCTTCTTTTTGTGCGTTCGGGATGGCCGAGGTAGTCAAGCAGTGGCTTCCGGCCCGCATTCTGCTAAAAGCAGATCAGATTCAACAGCCCAACAATGCAGCGCCCTTTTGAAAAAAGAATTGTCGCCGGCTTTCTTTCCGCCGTCGTGATCTTCGTCGTGCTCGCGGTAGCCATTCTGTGGCAGGTGCGCCGCGCGGAGGGTGGGCGTGCGCTCGCAGTCATCGCGATCCTTGGAAGTCTCGCGTATTTCGGCGTCATCGCCTCGATGTGGATCCTCTTCAAGCGCGACCAGCGTCTGCATCAAAAAACGGAGAACGCGCTGCGGGATGCGGAGGATTTGAATGGCCGCATGATCGAGAACAGCGCCGATTGCATCGCGATGCTCGATGTGAAAGGCCGGCTCAAAGTCGTGAACTCGGCGACTTGGAAATTGATCGAAGAGGTGGGCCTCAAGCCGGTTGAGGATTTGCCGTGGGTGGAAATTTGGGCCGGTCAGGCCCGCACATCCTGCGAGAATGCGCTCGGCATTGCGCTGAACGGACGGGTGGGCCGGTATCAGGGCATCAATTACATGAGGAATGGCGAGGGGCGTTGGTTCGATGTGATGCTCACGCCGATTCCCGATGATGCGGGCAGAACGGAGCGCATCCTCGTAGTCGCCCGCGATATTACGGGAGCACGTTCGGCGGAGGAAAAATTCCGCGTTCTCTTCGAGCATTCCGCGAACGCGCACATCATCTTCGACGAAGACACCATTCTCGATTGCAATCACGCGGCGGTGGAAATGATGCGCTGCTCGACCAAGCTGGAACTCCTCGCGCTGAACCCCGATTTCCTCTCGCCCGCGCACCAGCCAGACGGTTCACTTTCCGTTGAGAAGCGGAGGGAAATCTGGCTGCTCGCGCGTGGTGTCGGGCATTTCCGCTATGAGTGGCAGGCGCTGCGCAGCGACGGCCAGGAGTTTCCGATCGAGGTGGCGATCACGCCAGTTTACTTGAATGGCCGCGAGGTGCTGCTGGCTGTCTGGAGCGACCTCACCGAGCGCAAGCAGGCGGAAAATGCCTTGCGTGAAAGTGAGGAGCGCTTCCAGGCGTTCATGGATCACAGCCCTACGCTTTGCTTCATCAAAGACGATCAGGGGCACATGCTTTTCATCAATAAAATCATGGCCGACGCATTCGGCGTCACCATCGCTGAGATGATTGGAAAAAGTGATTTCGACTGGCTGCCCATCGAGGCTGCGCGCTCTGTCACGGAATACGACAAGCGGGTCATCGAGACGAACCGTTCGGCGCAACAGATCGAAGTCGTCACCACGGGAGATGGAAAGACGCACGAGTGGCTCATGGTGAAATTTCCCATCACCAGCGGGGGCGGGAGAAAGCTGCTCGGCGGCATCGGCATTGATGTGCGCGAACAGCGCAAGGCCGAGCGCGTGCTCAAACAACGCGAGGCGACATTCCGCGATTTGTTCGACGACGCGCCCGCCGCCTACCACGAACTCGACACCGAAGGCCGCATCACTCGCGTGAACAAAACAGAGCTCGCGCTCCTCGGCTACGAAGTCGGCGAGATGGCGGGACGACCTGTTTGGGATTTCGTCGTCGAGCGCACCTCGAAGCAGGCCACGGCTCGCAAGCTTGCCGGCATCGGTGTGGGGGATGATGCCTACCAGCGCACTTTCCGTCGCAAAGACGGATCGCTCATTCCGGTGCTCGTGCGCGACCGCGTCATCCGCGACACGGCAGGAACGATCACCGGCTTGCGCACGACCATGCAGGACATCAGCGCGCTCAAGCAGACCGAGGCCGAGTTGCGTTCCGCCGAGGAGAAATACCGCACCATTTTCGAGAATGCGATTGAAGGTATTTTCCAGACGACCCCCGACGGACGGTATCTCAACGTGAATCCCGCACTCGCGCGAATCCACGGCTACGATTCTCCGGACGATTTGATGACGGGGGTGAATGACATTGGGCATCAGATTTACGTGGATACGAATCGCCGGGAAGAGTTCCGCGTGCTGATGGAGGCAGAGGGCGAGGTGTTTAAATTCGAGTCGCAGTCTTATCGCAAAGATGGTTCGGTGATGTGGATTTCCGAGCACGCTCGCAGTGTCCGCGACAAGGAGGGGAAACTCCTTTACTACGAAGGTGCCGTGGAGGACGTGACCGCTCGCAAAGAAGCCGAGCGCGCGATGGCCGAGGCCCGCGACACCGCGCTCGAATCGGCACGGCTGAAGAGCGAATTCCTTGCGAACATGAGCCATGAAATTCGCACGCCGATGAACGGCATCATCGGCATGGCGGGCCTGATGCTCGATACCGACATGACATCCCGCCAGCGCGATTTCACGCAGACGATTGGGGACAGCGCCGAGGCCCTGCTGAAAATCATCAACGACATCCTGGACTTCTCGAAGATCGAAGCGGGGATGCTCACTTTCGAGGAGATAGATTTCAATTTGCGCGATGTGGTCGAGAGCGTCATGGATCTGATCGCGAGCCGCGCGCTTACGAGGGGGATCGAAGTTGGAACGCTCGTCTGCCTCGATGTGCCCGTGGGATTGCGCGGCGACCCCGGTCGCTTGCGTCAGGTGCTTACGAACCTCGTCGGGAACGCGATTAAATTTACATCGCAAGGCGAAGTATTTGTGTGCGCCGAGATGGAGGAGGAAGGTGAAAATGATGTGCTCCTTCGCATCAGCGTGAGCGACACCGGCATCGGCATCACGCCCGATCAGCGGGCGAAACTTTTCCAAGCATTCGTGCAGGCCGACGGATCGACCACGCGCAAATACGGCGGCACGGGTCTCGGCCTCGCGATCAGCCGCCGCCTTGTTTCGCAGATGGATGGCGAAATCGGTGTTCACAGCGAGTATGGCAAAGGCTCGACGTTCTGGTTCACCGCACGCCTTGCGAAGCAGCCCGTGCAGGAACCCGCGCTCGCGGGGCCTGCCGCTGTGCAGGGCCGCCGGGTGCTCATTGTGGATGACCGCCCGAGCACGCGCCGCACGCTCCATCATCTTTTCAGCAGTTGGGGGATGGACGATGTCCATGCCGCATCCATGGAGGAGGCGCAGCGTATCGCGTTGCAGGAATACACAGCAGGCCGTGGTTTTGATCTCGCACTGTTCGACCTTCAACTCCCGGACGGCGACGGACTCACTCTCGCTCGTATTTTCAAAGCAAACCCCAAACTTAGCTCCACGCGACTCATTTTCCTGGCATCGCTGGATCGTGCCGAGGAGACTGAGGAATTGCGCGAAGCGGGCGTCGAGGCGCAGATCACCAAGCCGCTGAAAGTGCTCCCGCTGCGCGAGGCCATTGAGCGTGCGTTCGCGGGCGGCGCACCGCGTGAGATGCGCTCCGGGCTTGTTCCATTGCCTGCGCGTGCGGCGGCGGCGGAATCGCACATCGAGACCGCACGCACTGCCAGTCCGCTCCGCATCCTCGTTGCCGAGGACAGCCCGGTGAATCAAAAGGTCGTCCTCTACCAACTCCAGAAACTGGGTTACGATGCCACCATCGTTTCCGATGGCGAAGCGGTGCTCCTTGCATTTGAAAAGGCGACTTACGATTTGATCCTCATGGATTGCCAGATGCCGTTGCTCGACGGCTACGAGGCAGCGCGCCGCATCCGCTCCACTGAACACGGACAGCGCCCGTGGATCGTCGCGATGACCGCCCACAGCCTCGCAGGAGATCGCGAGCGTTGCCTCGCGGCAGGCATGGACGACTACGTGAGCAAGCCGGTGCGTGTGGATGATCTGAACGCTGCGATTGAGCGCTGCATCGGCCTCCGCAGCATTACGAAAAATGGAAGCGACACGCTGCGGGATGCGGCGCTGGATAGCAGCATCCTCGATGGCTTTCGCGAACTGGAAGCCGACAGCGGGCAGAGCATCGTCGCCGGCCTTATCACGCTCTTTTTGGAAAACACGCCCACCGTTTTTACGGAGGCAAAAGATGCGCTGGAGAGCAGGGACGCCGCCCGTCTTTCCCGAGCCGCGCACATGCTCAAGGGCAGTTGTTCAAACTTCGGCGCGCACCGGCTTCAAAAAGTTTGCGCTCAATTGGAGCAAACTGCGGATGCTGCCGATCTCGACACGGCACGACGAATACTGGCAGACGCCGAGCGCGAATTCGGCTACGTCCGCATTGCACTCGAACACGAACTGCCAGCCAGCCTTTCCGCCAAAGCATGAAAATACTCATCGCCGAAGACGATCCAGTCTCCGCCAAAATCCTGCAATTCACCCTCGAAAATGCGGGCCACAAATCCATCATCTGCGCCAATGGGCAGACTGCGTGGGAGGAGTTTGATCGTGAACCCACGCGCGTGATCGTGAGCGACTGGATGATGCCGGAGAAGGACGGGCTCGAACTTTGCGCGAAGGTGCGCGGGCGTCCGCGGACGGACTACACCTACTTCATTCTGCTGACGGCGATTCACACGGGGCGCGAAAATTTACGCAAGGCGATGGATGCTGGCGTGGACGACTTCCTCACGAAGCCGCTCGACCGCGAGGCCATCATGATGCGTCTGCGCGTCGCCGAGCGCATCGTCGAGTTCACCACGCAAATCCGCGAGCTGAAGGAACTCATCCCCATCTGCATGTATTGCAAAAAAGTGCGCGACGATCGGAATTACTGGCAGGCCGTCGAGGGCTACATCGCCGAGCATACGGGCAGCAGTTTCAGCCACGGCATTTGCCCCGATTGCTTCGCCAAGCATGTGCGGAAACTGCCGTCCGAGAATGATTGAAGCGCCCGCAGCGCGGCGGAATTGCAGGGGTTGAATAATGCACGAAGGCGACGGGATGCGGAAAATCCCTTGAATCGCGCGCTCGCTCTGCCATACACCGCGCTCCTTTTCTCGCCGCTCGGAGGCTGTGCTTTCCGTAGCGGCGTGTTTTTTTCA
>JAYUIF010000370.1:0-2954 GCA_043766295.1 Spartobacteria bacterium
CTCACACTCGATCTCCCCGGCATCCGCAAAGTCGCCAGCGGCAAAGTGCGCGAGATTTTCGATCTCGGCGAACACCTGCTCTTCGTCGCCACGGATCGCATCTCGGCGTTCGACTGCTTCCTGCCGAACGCCATCCCGCGCAAAGGCGAAGTGCTCACGCAGCTCTCGGATTTCTGGTTTGGAAAAATGAAGTTTGTCGAGAATCACCTCGTCGCCGTGGACTTCGCCGATTTCCCCGAGGCGCTGAAACCCTTCGAGCAGCAGCTCCGCGGACGCTCGATGATCGTGCGCAAGGCCAAGCCGCTGCCCGTCGAATGCGTCGTGCGCGGCTACCTCATCGGCTCCGGCTGGAAGGACTACCAGCGCACCGGCACCGTATGCGGCATCGCGCTGCCGACGGGATTGCAGCAGGCGGAAAAATTGCCGCAGACGATCTTCACCCCCGCGACGAAAGCCGCGACCGGCCACGACGAAAATATCGCGTGGGATGAATGTGTGCGGCTGTGCGGCGAGAGCGTCGCCACACAAGCGCGCGACCTTGCGATCCGCATCTACGAAGAAGGCCGCGCGCACGCCGCCGAGCGCGGGATCATTTTGGCGGATACGAAATTCGAGTTCGGCCTGCTCGATGGTCGCGTGATCCTGATTGATGAGGTGATGACGCCCGACAGCTCGCGCTATTGGCCCGCGAGTGAGTATCGCGTCGGCATTTCGCCGCCGAGCTTCGACAAGCAATTCGTCCGCGACTACCTCGAAACGCTCGCGTGGGACAAGACACCGCCCGCGCCATCGCTCCCCAGCGATGTGGTAGAAAAAACGAGCGCCAAATACCTCGACGCCTACGCGCAACTCACCGGCGCGAAGTTGTAGAGCCGTCTTCCCGCACCATGCGCATTCTCTTTTTCCTCGCCGCCGCAGCGACCTCGCTCGCCGCAGACTGGCCGGAATTTCTCGGGCCGAATCGCGATAACACTTCGCCGGAAACCGGACTGCTCGCCGAGTGGCCGGCGGGCGGGCCGCCCATCGCGTGGCAAATGAATGTCGGCACCGGCTACAGCGCGCCGAGCGTGCGCGATGGAATGCTCGTGCTGCACCATCGCGTCGGCGGCGAAGAAATCGTGCAGGCGCTCGACGCCGCCACCGGCAAGGCGCTTTGGAAACACGGCTACGCGACATCTTTTCAAGACCCGTTCGGCTTTAACAACGGCCCGCGCTGCTCGCCGCTGCTCACCGCCGATCGCTGCTACACATTCGGCGCGGGAGGCGTGCTCCTTTGCCTCGACCGCAAGACCGGCGCGCCCGTGTGGCGACGCGACACGCAGAAAGATTTCGACGTGCCCGAGGCGTTTTTCGGCGTGGGTAGTTCGCCGGTGCTGGAGGATGGGAAATTGATCGTGCAAGTCGGCGGACAGCCCGATTCGAGCGTCGTCGCCTTCGACGCCGCGACGGGAAAAACGCTCTGGCAAAACGGCGGCGCAAAAACTTGGGACGGCGCACTCATGCACGGCTGGCCCGGCGAGCCCTTCGTGAAATGGGATCCCGCGCATCCCGCGTTTCAAAAAATGGCGAGCTACTGCACGCCTGTTCTCGCCACGATCCACGGACGCCGCCACGTCCTCACCGTCACTCGGCAGGGCCTCATCTCGCTCGATCCCGCGACCGGCGCGCACCATTTCTCCTTCTGGTTCCGCTGCCCGCGCGAAGAATCCGTGAACGCCATGACGCCCGTCGTGCAAGGCGACCTCATCCTCCTTTCCTCCGCCTATTTTAAATACGGCTCCGTGCTCCTCCGCGTGCGGCCCGATGGCAAAAGCGTGGACGAAGTCTGGCGCTCCACCGCTCTCGAAATGCACTGGTCGCGTCCCAATTTCGTCGCTGGAAATTTATACGCATTCATCGGACGCAACGAGCCCGACGGCATCTTCAGTTGCGTGGAAATGGAAACCGGCAAAGTGAATTGGTCGCGCCCCGAAGGCTGGCCCAACGGCGGCCACGCCAAACTCCGCGCAGGCGAAAAACCGCCCGATGTTTTCGGACGCGGCTCCACCATTTTTGCCGAGGGAAAATTGATCGCGCTCGGCGAATGTGGACTGCTCGGCCTCTTCCTCCCCAACGCCCGGAAACTCACCGAAATCTCCCGCTGGCAAGTCCCCGGCCTCGTCTATCCATGCTGGGCCGGTCCGGTGCTCGCAGATGGAAAACTCTATCTCCGCTGCGAGGAAAAACTCATCTGCCTCGACATCGCAGCGAAAAAATAACCGACACTACGAGCGACGCACGAGCGCGAGAAATGCCTGCCATTTCGCGCCGGGCTTGCCGCCATCGAGCAGGATGCGCGGACACGGTTTGTGCCAGTTGTTAAAATGCACCATCGTCCAAAAATAATGAGGCACCACATGGTCGAGCGGGATACCGTATTTGCTGCGCAGCCACGCCACGAGTTTTGCGCATCGCTCGATGGCGGCGCGCTGGCGTTTGGGCTCGCGGAATTCGCAAATCTCGATGCCGATGCTCGTGGAATTTCCGGGGCCTTCGTGGTCGGCGTGCTCGCCGCGTTCATCGAGCGGAAGATGCTGCACCGTCTCCACATCATCCACGGTGAAGTGCCAGAAATTAAACCCGCGCTTGTTCCATTTTGTCTTCGCCTTGATCTGCCCCGTGCGTAGCAGCCGCCCGTGCGTCGCCGCCGTGCCGCCGGGGCTCTCCGTGCTGTGGACGGTGATGTATGTCGCGCGCAACCGCTCATGGATTTGCCGACCAAACTTCCCATCCGGGATGATGTCCTCGCGCAACGCCAGCGCCCCCGGCATCCGCGCCGTGGCCGGATCGCTCTCCGCCAAAGCAGGCACCGCACAGCAAGCGCACCCAAGAACGGAGAGTCGGAGAAAATCGCGGCGGTTCATGCGCTGATCAATCACCGCCAGCGTGCGCAAGGCAATCTTCAACCCATGCGC
>JAYUIF010000371.1:0-7064 GCA_043766295.1 Spartobacteria bacterium
GTGCCGACAACCTCAGCGACTACCTCGGTGCCGCGCAACCAACCGCCGACGCTCACCAGATGCGCGAGCGAGTCGCTGTTCAATTCCACCATCGCTTCGCGCACATCATTGAGCGCACCGTCGAGTTCTCCACGCACGCGCAGCCAGCTCTTTTTGTCTGCAAATTCGATGATGCTGTTTGCGCGGCGGACCACCGCTTTGCGAACGCCGATGGCGTTGGAGAAAGAGAGAATCGCACGTCCAATGTCTTTCACTTCCTCCGTGTCCTCGGCCTCCACGGCGATGAATCCCTCAGCGATAATGCTGCCGAGCATCAGAGCGATTTGCGGCGCCTCGCCCACGGGCTTTGCCTTGCTGGCATCACGATGAATGAGGCCCGCCCAACGCGGTTTCCCCAGCTTGTCGAGCGCGGCGAAAACTTCGCTCGGCACCGGGATGACAACCTGATCGATCACCTTGGATTGCGAAGGCAGCTTATCGAGATCGAGCTGTTGCGCTGGAGGCGGAAGCGGTGCAGCCACGATAGTGGCGGCGAAAAAAAGCAGCGGATTCATTTTCATGCGGTTCGCACTCTAGCAGCATACGCAAGCATCGTTGCACTGGAATTGGCGGAAACGTCGCGCAACTTGTAGTGGAGATTTTTTTTGCAACGCAAAATCCGCCGACTAGCTTCCGCGCTCCATGTATCAGCCGACCATTGCTCCACACGACTCACCACTTCATCCATGCGATACTTTTGCGAGGAGACATCTCGGGTCGAGCGATGCGGAAATCGCGCAGATGCTGCAAAAACTCGGCATTCCTTCGCTCGACGCGCTCGTGGAAAAAACAGTGCCAGCGGGCATTCGTCTCACGAAGCCGCTGAATCTCCCATCCGCTGCGGGAGAAAGTGGCGCACTCGCGGAACTGCGCACCATCGCGGAGAAAAATCGCATTTTCAAAAGCTACATCGGGCAGGGCTATCACGACTGCATCACGCCGCCGGTCATTCAGCGAAACATCCTCGAAAATCCCGGCTGGTATACGGCCTACACGCCGTATCAGGCCGAGATCGCGCAAGGGCGGCTGGAGGCTCTGCTGAATTTCCAGACGATGATCACCGACCTCACCGCATTGCCGGTGGCAAACGCATCGCTGCTCGACGAAGCCACCGCCGCAGCCGAGGCAATGCACATGGCGCTCGCTTTAAAAAAGGATGACGAGGCGAAGGTGATTTTTGTCTCCGAGCGATGCCACCCGCAGACCATCGCAGTGATACAGACGCGCGCAGAACCGCTCGGCGTGAGAGTGATCGTCGGCGATGAACTCAGCTTCGATTTTAAAGAATCCGTCTGCGCCGTGCTCGTGCAATACCCCGACACACACGGCGGCATCCACGACTTCGCGCCACTGTTTGAAAAGGCGCACGCCGCCGGCGCGCTGTGCATCTGCGCTGCGGACCCGCTCGCGCTCACGCTGCTGCGTCCGCCGGGGGAATTTGGCGCGGACATCGCCATCGGCAGCACGCAACGCTTCGGCATTCCGCTCGGCTGCGGCGGGCCGCACGCCGCCTACCTCGCGTGCCGTGACGATTTGAAACGCATCATGCCCGGACGCCTCGTCGGCGTGAGTAAAGACTCGCACGGCAACCCCGCATTTCGCCTCTCGCTGCAAACACGCGAGCAACACATCCGCCGCGACAAAGCCACATCGAACATCTGCACCGCGCAAGTGCTCCTCGCTGTGATGGCCTCGATGTATGCCGTCTATCACGGCCCCGATGGACTGCGACGCATCGCCACGCGCGTGCATCGCTTTGCAAAAACATTCGCCGCATCGCTTTCAAAACTCGTCCGTGGTTTTGAAGTCTCACGCGCACCGTTCTTCGACACCGTCCATGTGAAAGTCGGCAAGGGTGATTGCGATGTGATCCTCGCCACGGCCAAAGCGTCCCGCATCAATCTGCGCAGAGTGAGCGCAGACTCGTTTGCCATCGCGTTCGACGAAACCACGACTGCCGACGATCTGGAAAACCTGATCAGCGTTTTCAGCTTTGGACATCCGCACAGCGTCAACGTCCACAGCCTCGCCAGCGAAGTGAAAACTGACATCCCCTCGCCTCACGCCCGCGTCAGCCAATTTCTCACGCACCCCATTTTCGACACGCACCACACCGAGCACGAAATGCTGCGTTACCTACGTAGATTGGAGTCAAAAGACCTCTCGCTCTGCCACTCGATGATCTCGGCTCCTGCACGATGAAGCTGAACGCGACAAGCGAGATGTTCCCGGTGACATGGCCGGAGTTTGGAAAAGTGCATCCCTTCGCCCCGTCCGATCAACTCGTTGGCTATCGCGAAATGTGCGGCCAACTTTCCAAATGGCTCGCCGAAATCACGGAGCTTCCCGGTGTCTCGCTCGAACCCAATGCTGGCTCGCAGGGCGAATACGCCGGCCTCCTTTGCATCCGCAAATACCATGAGTCGCGGAACGAACATCACCGCGACGTGTGCCTCATCCCCACCAGCGCGCACGGCACGAACCCAGCCAGCGCAGTCATGGCCGGGATGCGCGTCGTCGCCGTGAAATGCGACGAGCACGGCAATGTGGACATGGCCGACCTCCTCGCAAAAGCCAGCGCCCACGCCGAGCAACTCGCCGCGCTGATGATCACCTATCCCAGCACGCACGGCGTCTTCGAGGAGACCGTGAGCGAAATTTGCAAACTCATGCACAGCTACGGCGCGCAGGTCTATATGGACGGCGCAAACATGAACGCACAAGTCGGCCTCACGAGCCCCGGTCGCATCGGCGCGGACGTGTGCCATCTCAATTTGCACAAAACTTTCTGCATCCCGCACGGCGGCGGCGGTCCCGGCATGGGCCCCATTTGCGTCGCGGCGCACCTCACCCCATTTCTGCCCGCGCACGAGCGCAGCGGCCCCGGAAAACAGACCGGCTCCATCAGCGCCGCGCCACTCAGCAGCGCGAGCATTCTCACGATTCCCTGGATGTATATCCGCATGATGGGCGGCGACGGACTCACCACCGCGACGAAGCTCGCCATCCTCAATGCGAACTACATCGCCCGCCGACTCGAAGAACATTTCCCCGTGCTCTATCGCGGCGCGAACGGCAGCGTCGCCCACGAGTGCATCGTGGATTTACGCGGCTTCAAACTCACTACTGCCGAGGACGTGGCAAAGCGGCTGATGGATTATGGATTCCACGCGCCCACGCTGAGTTGGCCGGTCACGGGCACGCTCATGGTCGAGCCCACGGAGAGTGAGAGCAAAGCCGAGCTGGATCGTTTTTGCGAAGCCATGCTCGCCATCCACGCCGAGATGAGCGCCGTCGAGCGCGGCGAGATGGACAAAGCCGACAACCCGCTCAAGCAAGCGCCGCACACCGCGAGCGCCGTCACTGCGAGCGATTGGAAACATTCCTACTCCCGCGAGCAGGCCGCGTATCCCGCGCCGTGGCTGCGCGAGTTCAAGTTCTGGCCCGTCGTCGGTCGTGTGGACAATGTTTTCGGCGACCGCAACCTCGTCTGCACCTGCCCGAGCGTGGAGGAAATGGCGGCCCGCTAAACTTTCTCCCGCGAGAACGCCAGCGCCAGCCAGCCCGCGAGCAACAGCGCGCCGCCGATGGGCGTGATCGCGCCGAGCCACTTCACATTCGTCAGCGCGAGCACATACAGCGAGCCGCTGAAAATCACGCTCCCCGCAAACCAAAGCCGCCACGGCCACACGCGCAGCTTTCCACACAGCGCCAGCGCGACGAGCGCGACGGCGTGAACAAGATGATAATGCGCCGCCTTCTCCCAAGTCGCGAACTGCCCATTCGCCTCCAGCGTCGCCTTTAACCCATGCGCCCCAAACGCCCCCAGCGCCACAGCGAGAAAACCCATGATGGCGGAAATGCGGAGAGCGTTCGTAGCGTTCATGCGCACCCTTTAGCAGTCAGTGGAAAAACGGAAAGCCTCTTGCTCCTCGAACATCACGAGAGCGCGTGACGCGAACTTAGCCGGAACGATGCAGACACGGCTGGCGCTCTGCCTGCCGCGCGATAGGCTCCGCGCAACTTTGGATCCCACCACGCCAGATTACTACGCCGCGCTCGGCCTCGACCGCCAATGCACCACTGCGCAAATCCGCGCCGCTTACCGTCTGCTCGCCAAGCAGCATCACCCCGATGTGAACGCCGGTTCGCCGGACGCTGTGACGCGCTCGCAGGAACTCAACGCTGCGCACGAAACGCTCAGTAATCCCTATCTCCGCAGCGCCTACGACCGCGAACTCAACGCCGCCGAAACCACCGCCGCTCCCTCGCGTGCCGCGAAAATCGAACGCAACATCGCGCAGGACGCCCAAGTCCGAATCGAAGACTTCCTCCGTGGCGCGACGCTCGACGTGCGGGTGAACGATCCGGGCAATCCCAATGGTGCGGAAAATTACCAGCTCATCGTCCCGCCCGACACTGCGCCCGGCACACGTTTCCGCCTCCCGCGTTCGCAAAACGCAGCGGGCGGCTTCGTCAATGTGCGCGTGAAAGCGCGTCCCGATTTTCGATTCAAAGTGCGCGGCTCCGACTTGCGCTGCGACCTCAAGATCAGTTTCCAGCGCGCCCAGCAAGGCGGCACCGAGTCCCTGCGCGGCGTGACGGGGAATTTTCTCCGCGTGGAAATCCCGCCCGGCATCCCGCGTGGTGAAATCCTCCGCATCCCCCGCGAAGGCCTCCCTAAATCACGCGGCGGACGCGGCGAGCTGCTCATCCGCATCACCTACCGCCCCGAAGTCCGCATCACACGCACGACGGGCCGGTGAAAATCAAACAGCTTCGGTCGAAGCGGGCGGCTCTGTTTGGGCCTCGGTATTTTCGGCTGCCGGCGCTCCCTCGGCTGCGAGCCTCTCACGGCGCTTCGCCTCCTTCTTGGCTTTTTTGTCCATTTCCTTGCGGCGCTTTTCGAATTGATAATTGGGTTTTTGCATTCTGTGACGCGGAATATGGCGGCATGAAACTCGAAGAGCGAGCGGCGAATTGAATATTTTCTCGCGAGCCAGCGCGCGATTGCTTCACGCCCTGCGGCGGCGCGCGCCGAGGAGGATGCCGAGACCTCCGAGCAGCGAGACTGCCGCGCCGGGTTCGGGGACGGCGAGGATGGTCAGCGTGACGGCCGTTGTGTTCGTCGGATCGGCGCCGGCGTAATAGATTTGATACGTATTCAGCCCTATCGTGAAGATGCTGCCGTCGGGCAGTCCCTCGAACGTGCCATGACACGCCCCGCTGTAGTCCAGAATCAGGACTGAAGCTCCCAATATCTCTCCCGCAAAGGGCGTCGCGCCAAAATCGCTGACGTTCATCACCACACCGCTGGCGATGGTCAAATCCCCGGTGATACTCACAGAATCCAGCGCAGGAGTATCCGAGTTGACTTCAAATTTAAAGACCCCACCTGCGGCGAATGTCAGCGTGCCAGTGTTCAAGCTGCCGACACTGTTCACTCCGGGAGAGAGGGTGCCGCCGCTATTCACGGTGACAGCTCCCAGCGTGCCGTTGTCGCCAGCGAGCGTGCCGCCACTGTTCACCGTGGTCGCGCTGCCTGAGAGCGTGCCACTCACTACGAGCGTGCCCGCGTTCACGGTCGTCGCGCCGCTGTAGATGCAGGTGCCTGAAAGTGCCAGTGTTCCCGTGCCTACCTTCGCGAGATTGCCTGCACCGCTGATGCCTTGGGCGAAACTTGTATTGTCAGCATTATTGAAAATCAAATCGCAGTTGTTGCTCAGGACGATACTGCTGCTCGGACTGATCGAGGCGCCGATTCCGCCACTACCAATCTGGAGCGTGCCGCCGCTGACCGTGGTCACGCCCGTGTAGGTGTTGCTGCCGGTGAGCAGGAGTTTGCCGACACCAAGTTTTGTCAGACCGCCAGCGTTTTGATTTAAAACCTGACTGACAGTGAAGGTGTTCGCCGCATTATTGACGTCCAGACCGACTGTCTTTCCGGCGTTGAACAACGGCGCGTGGCTGTCGAAATTACTCAACGTCGTGCCGGTGACCTGCAAAGCGCCGCCGTCAAAAATCAACGCGCCCCCGTCACCAAGATTGGCATTACTTCCGACACTCAACGTGCCTCCGCTCAATGTCGTGGTTCCGGTGTAACTATTCGTGCTTACAAGTGTCAGGGCTCCGACTGCAAGTGTCAGCGATCCGTTGCCGCTGATGACCTTGGTGAAGTCACCGCCGTAGTTGTCTGTGCGATTGAAAACCAACGCGCCGTTGTTGACCACGTTGCTCGTAGTGGCGATGGAACCCGCAGTGCCGCCAGCGCCAATTTGCAGCGTGCCGCCGGAAATCGTCGTCGCACCAGTGTAGGTATTCGCAGCGGAGAGGATCAACGTCCCCAAGCCGGCCTTGGTCAGACCGCCGGAAACGTTCGGCGCGATGGTCAGTGCGGGTAATATGGCGGCAGTGGTGGGATCGCCGCTGTAGATATTCAACGTGGGTGCCACCGTGAAATTCACACCGGGATTGGTGATGGTGATCGAGGCGATTTTGAAGGTTCCATTGCCCGTGCCGTCATCCACCATATTTGCAACAGCCGTGGCAGTCACGTTGGTGATTCCGCCGGGTGTTAATTCAACTTTGATGAGCGGTTCCCCTTTGTAGCCTGAGCCTTGGCTGGCCCCCGTGAGGGCTATCGTTGTGCCCGAGACACCATTGCCAGGAGGAGCCTGTAGCGGCGCGCCGATCGTGACACTTTTACCGGAGTCAATATCCAGCAAAGCACCTTCCGAATAGACCATGAGTTGAGGTGCGCTGACGTTGCCGGCATTGGCACCAGTGATTGTGCTGAAGACGAAATTTGCGCTGCTTGCCACCGGGCTCAATGTGCCACCGTGAAAATTGATGTAGGAACGATTCCCGTTAAAGTTCGCAGTTCCGTCACCGGACGTTATTTGCGTGGTCTTCATGATCCCGCCGTTGAGATTCACGATGCCCCAGCAATTTGCCTGATTCATTCGATACTGCAGGTTGATCTCGTCCGAATTGTTATCAAGAATTCCGCCGAGCATATTGACAAT
>JAYUIF010000372.1:0-17155 GCA_043766295.1 Spartobacteria bacterium
GGAAAAATGCCGGGCCGCGAGCGTGGTAAATATCTCTTTCGCATCGCACGCATCATTCAGGAAAAGGCGCGCGAGCTTGCAGTGCTGGAGTCGCTCGACGGAGGGAAGCCGATCAAGGAATCGCGTGATTTCGATCTGCCGCAAGTCGCCGCGCACTTCTTCTACCACGCAGGATGGACGGATAAACTCGGCTACGCATTCCCCGGAAAAACACCGCGCCCCGTAGGTGTGTGCGGACAGATCATCCCGTGGAATTTTCCCCTGCTCATGGCCGCATGGAAACTCGCTCCCGCGCTCGCGTGCGGCAACACCGTCATCCTCAAGCCCGCCGAAACCACGAGCATCACCGCCATGCACCTCGCGCGCATTTTGCAAGAGGCGGAGCTGCCCGATGGCGTCGTGAACATCCTCACCGGCGCAGGCGAAACGGGGCGCGCACTTGTCGAGCACGCAGGCGTGGACAAGATCGCGTTCACCGGCAGCACCGAAGTCGGCAAGCTCATCGCCAAAGCCACGGCGGGCACCGGCAAAAAACTCACGCTCGAACTTGGCGGAAAAGCCGCGCACATCATTTTCGACGACGCGCCGCTCGACCAAGCCGTCGAGGGCATCATCGGCGGCATCTTTTTCAATCAAGGCCACGTCTGCTGCGCAGGCTCGCGGCTCTTCGTGCAGGAGGGCGTTTATCGCACGGTCATCAAGAAACTGCGCGACCGCATTAGCACTCTGCGCGTCGGCGATCCGCTCGATAAAAATACTGACATCGGCGCGATCAACTCCCGCCCGCAGCTCGAAAAAATCCGCGCGCTCGTGGATGCCGGAGTCGCCGAGGGCGGCGAACTTTTGCAGCCCCGCTGCACGCTGCCCGAGCGCGGATATTGGTTTCCGCCGAGCGTCATCACCGGCGTCACCGCGAGCCATCGCATCGCGCAGGAAGAAATTTTCGGTCCCGTGCTCAGCGTGCTCACTTTCCGCACGCCCGATGAAGCTGTCGAGCGCGCGAACAACACGCCCTACGGCCTCAGCGCGGGTGTGTGGACAGACAAAGGCAGCAAGATTTTCAAGACCATCGCCAAGCTGCGCGCCGGAGTCGTGTGGGCAAACACCTACAACAAATTCGACCCCACCTCGCCCTTCGGCGGATACAAAGAAAGCGGCTTCGGTCGCGAAGGCGGCGTCCACGGCCTCGCCTCCTACGTGCGCTTAGACTAACGGGCGGCGGCATTGACAAGAATGGGGCGGGCCGCAAATCTCCGCGCCCTTTTTCAATGAGTCTTATTGTTCAGAAATACGGCGGCACGAGCGTGGGGAATCCCGAGCGCATCAAGAACGTCGCGCGCCGAATCATCGCCACACAGGAGGCGGGGCATCGCGTCGTCGCGGTCGTCTCCGCGATGAGTGGCGTCACGGATTCGCTCATCAAGCTCGCCCGCGAATGCTCCCCTGCCCCCGAGGAACGCGAGATGGATGTGCTCCTCGCCACCGGCGAACAAACCACCATCGCCCTCACGGCAATGGCCATCAATGCGATGGGAAAAAAAGCAATTTCACTTACTGGCGCGCAGGCCGGCATCGTCACGGATGGCGTGCATACGAAGGCAAAAATCGCCGACCTCACGCCGAAGCAGCTCAAACAATTTCTCGATGACGGCTACATCTGCATCGTCGCGGGCTTCCAAGGGCAGACGCGCGATCACCGCATCACCACGCTCGGGCGCGGCGGTAGCGACCTTACCGCCATCGCCATCGCCGCAGCGGTGAAAGCCGATCTTTGCCAGATTTTTACCGACGTGGATGGCGTCTATACGTGCGACCCGCGCATCGTGCCTACGGCGAAGAAACTCGACGAGATCAGCTTCGACGAAATGCTCGAAATGGCATCGAGCGGCAGCAAGGTGATGCAGTCGCGCTCAGTCGAGTTCGCCAAAAAATTCGGCGTCATTTTTGAAGTCCGCAGTTCATTCAACCAAAACCCAGGCACCATCGTGAAAGAAGAAACCAAAAGCATGGAGGCCGTGGTCGTCCGCGGCGTCAGCATCGAAAAGAACCAAGCGAAAGTCACCGTCTGTCGCGCGCCGGATCAACCCGGCACGGCGGCGCAGGTTTTCAACGCCATCGCCGCCGCCGGCATCAGCATTGATATGATCGTGCAGAACGTCTCGCACGAAGGCACGACCGACATTTCCTTTACCATGAGCAAAGACGAGCTGGCGAAAGTCGAAGCCGCGCTCGCGCCCGTCGTGAAAGCGGTGGGCGCCGTGGGCATCGAGAGCCGCAGCGGGATTGCGAAGCTGAGCGTCATCGGCGTCGGCATGAAGAGCCACAGCGGCGTGGCTGCGAAGATGTTCGAGGCGCTGAGCAAGGCGGGCATCAACATCCAGATGATCTCCACGTCCGAAATCAAAACAGCCGTCATCGTGGACGAAGCCAAAATCGCCGAGGGCGCAAACGCGGTGCATGAGGCGTTCGGGCTCGGGAAGTGAGCCATGCCGATTTACGAATTTTTCTGCCCGAAAAACCAGCGCATCTATTCGTTCTTTGCGCGCAGCCTTTCCTACGTGGACAAGGTGCCGAGGTGCCCGGACAATGCGAAGTGGAAGCTGGAAAAATTGATCAGTAATTTTGCGGTCACGGGCCGTGCGAAGGAGCCGTCCGCCGAGCCAGCGGGAGACGCGGATGATTCCAAAATGGAAGCCGCGATGGAGGCGATGGAGCGGGAATTTGGCGGCGTGGCCGAAAGTGAAAACCCCGACCCACGCGCACTCGCCGCGATGATGAGACGCATGGGCGAATTGACGGGCGAAAAAATGCCGCCGCAGATGAACGAGGTCATCGCGCGACTCGAAAAAGGTGAAGACCCGGAGAAATTGGAGGCAGACTACGGCGATGTTTTCGATGCGATGGATGCTGCGCCGGAGGAGTCGCCGCTCGGCGAGATGAAGCGCAGGCTGCGCTGCAAACCACGCATTTCGCGCGACCCTGCGCTCTACGAAATGTCCGACTATTTGTAGTGCCGCAAGCAGCGCCGATACGAACGCAATTGCAGCGCCCCGCTTTCATCCATAGAAGCCGTGCGATGTCAGCCCGACTTCGCATCTTCTTTCAAAAGCACCCATTGCTCCGGCAGACGCTCGTATGGTCGCTGCCCGCGCTCATCATCGGTGCGGTGCTGCGATGGATGCTGATGAGTTATTTGCCCTACGCATATTGGGGCAGCGACTCGAAAAGCTACTTCAGTTTTGCCCACATGCTGCTCGGCGAAGGCTACGTTTCGCTCGATGAAAAACGCCGCTACCTCTACCCGATTTTCATGGTGCCCGTCACCGCGCTCCCCGGCGCTCCGCTGAAATGGCTCGCGTGGTTTCAGCACGCGCTCGGCCTCTGCTCCGTCCTCCCGCTCGCCTACGTCGTGCGGAAAACCATGCGCTTTTGGAAATGGTGGATCGTCCCCATCACAGCGCTCTACGCCACCGCGCCGCTCTTCCTTTGGTATGAACACGAGTTGCTCGGCGAAGTGCTTTTTTTCTCCGCGCTCACTTGGACTTTTGCCGGCTGGGTCGCATGGGTTTCGGAAAAAGACACCGCCCGTTCGCGTCGTCTGTTTTGGTGGTTCTTCACTCCCCTCGCCGTCTTTCTCCTCACCAAACCATCGGGTCGCTTCATCGTGCCGGGCATCGTCTGCGGTCTCGCCGCGATCCGCGCGTGGCGTGTGCTCGATTGGCGGCGCTGGACTGCGCTCGCGGTGCTAGCCGCAATCACGCTCACCGTCGGCTCGAAAAAACAGGCCGCGTGGCTGCTCTACGTTGCGTCATTTCCCCTCACGCAATTCGATTCGCCGAAGCACGCCGACTACAAATCCGAGCTGCGCTCCTACGCACAGCCCTACCTCAGCGACCTCGACACCTACTATCTTCACAAAGAGCGCGCCGCCAAAGGACAGGCAACACCCTTCGACTTTCTGGATTCACCCAGCGAGGAAAACGCGCCGCCGCTCTGGGCCGCCCTCGATCAGGACACCGCGAAAAAACGCGCGCTCTACATGGACCTCGCCATCGAAGGCATCAAGGCCCGCCCGCTCACCTTCGCGTATCTCGGCGCGCAACGTCTCATCGCCTCGGCAAATCTCTCCAATTTCCACGAAGAGCGTTTCACCTCCAGCTACTACCCGAAAAAACTGGAGGGCCTCTACGAAGATGCGCGCAAAATTCTAGCCGTAGGAAAAAAGACCAGCATCCCGATGGCATTTGGCCTGCCGAAAAACGGGCCGCTTCCATATTACGCCGACTTCCAGCAGCGCCTCGCTCCCTCGCCGGATTGCTGGGCCGAGCGCGCTATCCTCGCATGGTCCCGCGCCTTCTTCGCAGCAAGCGATGTCGTCGCCATGCCGCACACAGCGATGAGCGATAATCCCGCCGAGCGATCCATCACTCGTGCCTGCCCGACGCTGCTCGGCTGCTGGCTGCTCGCAAGTCTCGCGCTGGCATTTTTGCGCTGGCGCACGATGGGCGTTTGGGTGGTCGTGGCGCTCGGCTATCTGGCCGGAGTGTTTCTCGTATCGCTGGTAAGCGGCCGCTACTTTGCACCTGCGTGGATCATTTTTCTGCTGATACTTTTTCTGCCTCTCGATCTCGCGCTCTCAGCACTCATGCGCCAACGCAAAGCATGAACGCCGCACGTCTCTGCCTCTGGTCGCTCGCGCTCTTCGTCGCCACGCTGATCCTGCATACGCAGCACAACACTTTCGCTTTCTACTATCACCCGGATGAGCCCGGAAAAGTCGAGCAAGTGCTCGGGATGCGCCCGTGGAATTTTCATCACCCGATGCTCCTGCTTTCAGCCACCAAGCTCGTCGCGTCGAACGCAACAACGGAGCAGAGCGTCGTCGAAACCGGGCGCTGTATTTCCGCCGCGTTCACAGCGGGCGCAGTGGTCGCGCTCTCGCTGCTCGGCTATATGTGGCGCGGATGGGTCGTCGGAATTCTCACCGGCATAACGCTCATGCTGCATCACCAGCTTTTCGAGCTGTCGCACTACATGAAGGAAGACACCGCTCTGCTCTTCGGCGTCGCGCTCGTATTTCTCGGTGCATACGTCTTTGCGAAAAATCCCGGCACTGCTGCGGCGATGTTGCTCGGAGCGGGATGCGGCCTTGCGATTTCCGGAAAATACCTCGGCATCATCACGCTCGTCATCGCCGTGCCAGCGCTGTGCATTCATCGTGTGAAAGGACGACCGTGGGTGGCTGCGTTCGTCACGATGTTGCTTGTGATCATTGCGGTGAATTTCCCGCTGCTGCGTGATTTAAATACTTTCGCATCGAGCTTCACACGCGAGACGCGCCTCGTCGTCGAGGGACAGGGACAGATAACTCAGAGCGTGCCGCACACCCGCTACTGGAGTGTCTTTCTCACCAACACCACGCCCGTCATTTGGATCCTCCTGCTCGTCGTATTGTGGGCTGCGATCAAGCACCGCCGCGAATGGCGCACGCTTCATTGGATCACACTCGCCTTCCCGTTCGTCTTCGCCATCGCGCTCTCTTTTTCTCCAAAGGACAACGACCGCTATTTTCTCCCAGCCACCGCGCTCTTCACGCTGCTCGCCGCCGTCGGCGTTGGCGAAATTGCACGGCGTTTCGGCGGACGCGAGCGCATGGTGGAAATCATCGTCGGCTCCATTCTCGTCCTCGCGCAGTTGCCGAGTTGGACGGCAGATCGCGGTGGCCTGATCAAATACTGGCAAGCCTTTCAGCGCGACGACACCGCTGAACTCACCGCATGGCTCCGCGCCAATACCACGCCCACCGACATCTTCGCCAAGGACGAAAAAGTCCGCCTGCCGGACAGCAAACGCCACGGCACCAGCCTCAACACCTCGCCGTTGCCAAATCGAGTGTTCAGCGAAAACTATGTCGCCGACATCGGCTCCATTTCCGAGCTTCGAGCGAAGGGCGTGACGCACATTCTAATCACTGAAAGCACGTATAAAAAATTTGAGCGGGCGGGCCTCAAGCCGAAGCCGAGCGAAGTCACCAAATACGAAAGCAACAAACTTTTCTACGCCACCCTCCGGCGTGATTATGATCCCGTTCGCGTCTGGCCCCGAGGCACCGTCCTCTACCTCCATCCCGGCCTTGAGGTTTATCGCATCGCTCCTTAGCGCGGCGGCGAAGATATTGCGCTTCCCCACGGACGGGCGCGCCTGCTTTGGTGGCGGGTCACAACTTTCACGTCGAGATGGCCTCCGACTTCATCCGCATCGTTGGCGCACGCCAGCACAACTTAAAAAATCTCACGCTGGAAATCCCGCGTGAGAAGCTCGTCGTCATCACCGGCCTGAGCGGTTCGGGAAAGTCCTCGCTCGCCTTCGACACGCTCTATGCCGAGGGACAGCGGCGCTACGTCGAAAGCCTCTCCGCCTACGCACGGCAGTTCCTCGACCAGATGCAAAAGCCGGACGTGGATCACATCGAAGGACTCTCTCCCGCCATCGCCATCGAGCAGCGCGGCAGCGGCGGCAACCCGCGCTCGACCATCGCGACAACGACGGAAATCTACGACTATCTCCGCGTGCTTTATGCGGCCATCGGCGTCCCGCACGATCCGAAATCGGGCCGCGTGATCCGCCGCATGACACCACAGCAAATCGTGGACGCCATCCTCGCGCTGCCTGCGGAATCAAAAATCGTTTTACTCGCTCCCATCGTGAGTGGAGAGGCGGGCGAGTTCCGCGATGTGCTGGAGAAATTACGCCGCGAAGGCTTCGTGCGCGTGCGTCTCGATGGAGAAATCGTCGAACTCGGCGGAACTGCGCCCGTGCGTTTGGAAAAAGGGAAACCCCATCGCATCGAAGCCGTGGTGGATCGTCTCGTGGTGCGCGACGGCATCCGCCAGCGCCTCAGCGACAGCGTCGCCACCGCGCTCAAGTGGGGCGACGGAAAACTCATCGTGCTCCGCAGCGTGGGACAGGCGTCCCGCCTGTCGGAGTCGGACGGGCGTCCCGCCTGTCCCCCGAGCGACGAGGCTGTGTCTGCCACGACACGACAGGCGGGACGACTGTCTCACCACGACAGGCGGGACGCCTGTCCCACTCCGTGCGACGAATGGACACCGATCAATTACTCCACGCATTTTGCCGATCCCGATTCCGGCTTCACGCTGCCTGCGCTCACGCCAAAACATTTTTCTTTTAACAGCCACCACGGCGCGTGCCCCGCGTGTCAGGGCCTCGGCAGCGAACAATACATAGATGGCGATTTGCTGGTGCCCGATGTCGAGTTGTCGCTCGCAGACGGTGCCATCGCGCCTTGGGCGAAGGCGAATCCGCGCATGAAGGGCTACTACACGGGCCTGCTGACATCGTTGTGCCGCGCATTCAAAACAAAGAACGATGTGCCGTGGCGCGATTTGCCCGAGGCGTTTCAGCAGGCCGTGTTGAACGGCACCGGCGCGAAGGAAATCGAAATCGCGTGGGGCGAAGGCAGCAAACGCGAGTCGGCGAAGAAGCCGTTCGAGGGCGTCGTCGCGCAGATGCAGCACCTTTACGAAACGACCGACAGCGAACTTTCGCGCCAGCGACTGCGCGCCTACATGGGCCGCCGCACATGCTCCGTTTGCGATGGCGCACGGCTGCGTCCGGAGATTCTCGGCGTCACACTCGCGAGCGCGGAGAGTGAGAAAAGCATCCGCGCATTCTGCCAGTTGAGCGTCCTCGATGCGCGATGGTTCATCGAGCACCTCGTCCTCGGCGAAGAGCAGAAAATCATCGCCACCGAACTTGTGCGCGAAGTCCGCGCGCGTCTTTCATTCATGGAAGAAGTCGGCCTCGGCTACCTCTCGCTCGACCGCGAGAGCGGCACACTCAGCGGCGGCGAAGCACAGCGCATCCGCCTAGCGACGCAGATTGGCAGCGGGCTCGCAGGCTGTCTTTACGTGCTCGATGAGCCGAGCATCGGCCTGCACCAGCGCGACAACGACCGACTCATCACCACGCTGCGCCGCCTGCGCGATCTCGGCAACTCCGTCATCGTCGTCGAGCACGACGAGGACACCATCCGCGCCGCCGACCACGTCCTCGATCTCGGCCCCGGAGCAGGACATCGCGGAGGACACCTCATCGCGCAGGGCACGCCCGCCGAGGTGGAGAAAGTGGAGGCTTCCCTCACCGGCCAATACCTCGCAGGCACGGCGAAGATTCCCGTGCCGCGAAAACGCGTTGCGCCGAAAACGGAAGCGCCTCGGCGTGGTGCGCCGCTCGGGACAGGCGAGACGCCTGTCCCACTCCGACAGGCTGGAAGCCTGTCCTACGCTGGCTGGCTCACCGTCGTCGGCGCGGAGGAAAACAACCTCTGCAATGTCACCGCGCACTTTCCCCTCGGCTGCTTGACTTGCGTCACCGGCGTCAGCGGCAGCGGCAAATCCACGTTGGTAGATGACATCCTGCGCCGCGCACTTTTCCGCCATTTTTACCGCAGCAAAGACAAACCTGGACACCACAAAGCCATCGAGGGCCTCGATCAAATTGACAAGGCCATCGTGATTGATCAGGCACCCATCGGGCGCACGCCCCGCAGCAATCCCGTGACTTACACCGGCGCGTTTGGCGGCATCCGCGATCTCTTTTCCGGCCTGCCGGCGTCGCGTGTGCGCGGATACGCAAGCGGGCGTTTTTCATTCAACGTGAAAGGCGGGCGCTGCGAGGCGTGCGAAGGAGACGGCGTGAAGAAAATCGAAATGCACTTCCTCGCCGACGTGTATGTGGAGTGCGAAATTTGCCGTGGACGCCGCTACAATCGCGAGACTTTGGAAATCACCTACAAAGGCAAAAACATCGCCGACATCCTGGACATGACCGTGGACGAAGCAGCGCGGTTTTTCCGAAACATCCCCGGCGTCCACGACAAGCTCGTCGCGCTGGAGGATGTTGGACTCGGCTATCTCCACCTCGGCCAGAACGGCACCACGCTCAGCGGCGGCGAAGCGCAACGCATCAAACTCGCCGCCGAGCTTTCCAAAAAAGCCACGGGGCGCACCGTGTATATTTTGGATGAGCCAACGACGGGGCTGCATTTCGCGGACATCCACAAGCTGCTAGAAGTGCTGATGAAACTCCGCGACTCCGGCAACACGCTCATCATCATCGAGCACAACCTCGAAGTCATCAAATGCGCCGACTGGCTCGTGGACATGGGCCCCGAAGGCGGAAACGCTGGCGGGCGCATCGTGGCCGAGGGCACGCCGGAGGATGTTGCGAGAGTGGACGCGAGCCACACGGGGCACTATTTACGGAGGATGTTATGACGAATGACGAATGCAGAATGACGAATTGCAAAACACTGCGCCCACTCGCGGGGAGCATCGCGCTCATCTTTTTTTCATTCATCATCCCTCATTTGTCGTTCGCCGAGTCTCCCGTGATCGCACAGTCGCGGCAGGCCATCGCGGAAAACATTCCGCAAGTTGCGATCTTCCAATTAAACGTCGCGCTCACCTCCCCCTCCCTCGCGTCCGACGAGCGCGCTGCTGCGCTGCGTCTGCTCGCCGAGGCACAGATTGCGACACGCGAATATGAGCAAGCCCTCAAGTCACTCGCGCAAATTTCCGACCTCACAGATTTCGCCGCAGCCCTCTTGCGCGCCCATGCTTTCGCCGGTGCCGGACGATGGAGCGAGGCGCTGCCGATTTACAAATCGCTCCGCAATCAGCCCACTCCACCACCGAGCGCGATCCTCGGCGAAGCGGAAAGCCAGCAGGCACTCGGACACACGGCGGAGGCCGCCGACGCACTGAATCACTTCGTAAATACTGGCAACGCGACCACCACAGCGCGTCTGAGGCTCGCCAGTTTGCGCGTCGAGCTCGGGCAAGTAAGCGACGCCCGCAAGCTGCTCGCGCAAACGCCGCCGGGCACACCCACCGATGAAAAATGGCGCGCATACATCGGAGCACGCATTCTACTTTTGGAAAAACAACCGCAGGCATCGCTCGCTGCCCTCGACCAAATGTTGAAGCCCGACAACGCCCAGCGCGTCGAGGGTCTGTCTGAAAATCTCTACGCCGCAGTCGCACTCGCCGATGCCGAGGCGCGACTCTCCTTGAGTGGCCAGGACGCGGCGGAAAAATCGCTCGAAACCTTCATCCACAAAAACCCCGAAAGCCCGCACCTCGAACTCATCTTTCGCCGACTCGATCAAATATACGCCGCTGACACAACGCCGACCGAGGGCGCGCTGCACAAAATCGTTCGAGACCTGCCGCCGAGGGCTGGCGCGCTTGCGCAGTTCTACGTCGCGCGCCTCCAACTTCGCGAGAAACGCTACGCGCGCGCCGACGTCTCATTGAAACTTTTTCTCAAACAGTTTCCCGAGAACACGCTCACGCCAGACATCCACGCGATGCAGGCCGAACTCTCACTCGCCACCGCCGGGACTAGCGACACAAAGAAAGCACTCGCCGAAGCCGAGAGCGCATTGATCGCCGCATCGCGCGCAGCACGCGATGACGAACAGCGCGCCGAGTTCGCGCTGCGCACGGCACTGGTCAATATGCAGCAGGGCGAATTCGTCAGCGCCGCGACGCACCTCGAAACCGCAAAACACTCACCCCGCCTTCGCCAGAATGCAGCCTACGACACCGCGCTCGCGTGGCTGATGCAGAAAAATTTCACACGCTTCCGTGACGACATCGCAGCGCTCGCGGACGAACAACTCGCCGGACAACTCTTCATCGAAGCAGGCCTCGTGCAGGCACGCGCCAGCGACAAAGAAGCGCCGCAAACACTCCGCACTTTTCTAAAAGAACACCCCACGCATCCGCGCCGGGCCGAAGCGCGCATCGCACTCGCCGAACTCACTTTTCAACAAGGCAAAACGCCGGACGCCAGTGCGCTCATCCAGACCGTCGCCGACAGCGCGCCCACGCCCGAGATGATTGAGCAAAGCGAGTATCTCGCCATTTTTCTCGAAGACGCAAAACAGCCGCGCGACGACGAAAAAGTGATCGCGCTCGCCCGTGCCTTTGCAACCGCGCATCCACAATCCCCGCAACTCGCCGATGTGCGCATGAAACTCGGTCAGGTCTATTTTCACCGCGAGGATTTCCTGAATGCGCAGGAGCAATTTGAAACCGTCTCCCGCTCCGAAAATGCGTTCGTCGAGAGCGCCCTTTTCCTCGCGGGCCAATGCGCGATGAAGCTCATCAACAGCGAAGCACTCAACCGCGCGCTCGAACTTTTCGGCAAAGTCGCCGAGCGAAAAGGCGCGCTCGAAGCCCACGCGCGGCTGCAGCAGGCCATCATCAAAAACAAACTCGGCGCGGAAGACGACGCCGTGAAAATCTACGACAGCCTCCTCGGCGCGCCCAAGCCCCCCGAGCCCGACGTGCGCTATGCCGCCCTCATCGGCAAGGGCGACAACCTTCTCGTGCTCGGAAAAAAAGACCCCAAGCAAACCGAAGCCGCGCTCACCTCCTACGACCAACTGCTCGCCCTGCCGGACGCTGGCCCCGCATGGCGGAATCAAGCCGCCTACAAAAAAGGCAAGGCGCTCCAGCAACTGGATCGCAACGACGCTGCGCTCGCACTTTTCTACGACATCCTCGACCGCAACGCCACCGGCCCCCGCGAAACATTTTGGTATGCCAAAGCTGGCTTCGACGCCGCCGGAATCCTCGAAGCCCGCCTGCAATGGAAGAACGCCATCGGAGTATATGAAAAAATGTCGAAACTCCCCGGCCCCCACACCGAGCAAGCAAAGCAACGCGTGAAAACTCTGCGGCTGGAACATTTCCTCTGGGACTGAGCCGCGATGAGTTTTCAGTTTCCACGGGGCGGATTTCCTTTTATCTCCGCGCTCCCTTCGGACTCATTACTACCATCTACAATGTCAAAACTCTTCATTCCAGGTCCTGTCCAAGTTTCCGAAAAAACCTTTCGCGCGATGTGTCGTCCGATGATCGGGCATCGCAGCAACGATTTCAAAAAGCTGTATGGCGGGATTCAGCCGCGCTTGAAGGAATTGTTCGGCACGACGCAGCCGGTGATGCTTTCCACCAGCAGCGCGTGGGGCGTGATGGAGGGCGCGGTGCGAAATCTCGTGGGCTCTGGCAAGGTGCTCAACTGCATGTGCGGTGCGTTTTCCGACAAGTGGCTGGATGTCTCGAAAAAATGCGGCAAGGACGCGGTGGCACTGCAAGTGGAGTGGGGCCAGCCCATCCGGGGCGAGCAACTGCGCACGGCGCTGAGTGTGGGTGGATTTGATGCGGTGACTTTGATCCACAATGAAACCTCGACGGGCGTGATGAGCGACATCCGCGAGATCGCGGCGGTGATGCGGGATTTCCCGGATACGCTACTGATCGTGGACAGCGTTTCGTCGTTCAGCGTGGTGCCGCTACCGATGGATGAACTGGGGATTGATGTGTTGCTGACGGGCTCGCAGAAGGCGCTGGCGATGCCGCCGGGGCTCGCGCTTTTTTCCGCGAGCAAGAAGGCGATGGAGCGCGCGGCGACGGTGAAGGGGCGCGGCTACTATTTTGATTTCGTGGAGTTCGCGAAGAATCAGGCGGAGGACATGACGCCGAGCACGCCGAGCATCAGCCACATCTACGCGCTGGAATCGAAGCTGGATGATATTTTCACCGAGGGCGTCGCTGCGCGTCACGCGCGTCATGCGGAGAACAATGCCATCGTCCACGATTGGGTGCTCAAGCAGGGGCTGGATTTTTTCGCGCCGGAGGGCTTCCGCTCGAAGTCGCTGACGTGCATCGCAAACAGCAAGGGCATTGATGTCGCCGAGATGGCGAAGAAGGCGAAGGAGCGCGGGTTCATCATTGATGGCGGCTACGGCAAGCTGAAGGGAAAAACTTTCCGCCTCTCCAACATGGGCGACGAAACGCCGGCGACGATGCGCGAATTGCTCACGGCGCTCGATGCGTGTCTCGCGAGTTAGCGCGGACGCCGCACTCGACACGCGGCCCACTCGCCGCAACACTCACTCCCCGTGAGCGTGCCCAAACGGACAAAGACTAAAAACCGCCGCCCTCCGAAAAAGGACGAGGAGCAAAACGATTTGTTCGGCAAATCGCTGCACCGCATCCACGCGAACACGGCGGATGCGGAGTTCCTCGACGACGAGGATGAAGCGTCACACCCCGAGCAGCGGCGCTGGTGGCATCGCTGCTGGAATTTCATCGTGGGCCTCAGCTTGCTGCCGTTCGCGTGCATCCTCACCTCCGCACTTTTCCACGCGCTTTCGCACGCCAGCACGCAGCAACGTGGCATTCCATTTTGGATGACGCACGAATTTCTCATGTTCGGCGTGGGTGGCGCCGCGTGGCTCGCATGGACGGCCATCAGCCTCTGCATCTGGCACGAACCACGGCCCGTGCGTCTCTATGTGTGGGGGCACGAATGGACGCACGCCATCGCCGCCATGCTCTTCAATGGGAAGGTGAAAGACATCCACGTCAGCCGCGATGGTGGCTACATCGTCACGGACAAATACAATTTCTACATCGCGCTGGCACCGTATCTATGGCCGATCTACAGCGCATTTGTGCTGATTATTTGGGGCATTGTCGGCTGGTTCGATGAGGCACTTTACCATCGCGAATGGTTCCTCGGTGCGCTCGGATTTACGTGGATGTTTCACCTCACATTCACGCTTTGGATGCTACCAAAAGGGCAGACGGATTTTCACGGGCCGGGCCGCGTGTTTTCGTTCACGCTCATCTACCTCGCGAATGTTCTGCTGCTCGGCCTCGCCATTATTCCCCTCGCACCGGAAGTGACTCTTGCGAGCTATTGGGACGCGCTCACCACGAGCTTTTTCTCTTTTTACCACACCGCATGGGCTGTGATCTCGAAGGTGATGCACGCGCTGGGCATCCTCGGCCAGAGCCACTCTCACTAGCATCGCGAGAAAAAAATCACCTTCCCAAAGCACGGGCACGCTTCCTGCATTTTGCCCGGCCCTACACAGCCCTATGAAACATCTCTTCCTAGCTATCACCGCCGCCATCAGCCTCAGCTCATGCGCTGGCACACGCGTCACTCACACCCAGGTCGCCAGTGGCGCCATGGCTCCAAAGAAAATGTTCATCCGCCCATTCGGTGTCGGTGAATTCCGGGGCGCACACGGCGGCGAGGCGATGAAAACTATCCTTCACTCGCAAGCCGGGATCGAATTTGCAGAAATCCTCAAAGGCGAACTCTCAAAAATCGCGCCCACCACAGTCCTCGCGGATGATGAAGTCGCCGACGGTGGCTGGCTCGTCGAAGGCGAATTGCAAGTGGTGGACGCCGGTTGTCCGATTGCCCGCACGCTCTTCGGACGCTTCGGCATCGGTCGCAGCGGAATCCTCGTCCATGTCCGCATCACCGATGCAGGCAGCAGGGCCAGCCACGATGGCAAAGGTGGAAGCGGCAACACGCTCTACGAATTCGACCTCGCTGGCGGCAGTCGCCTCACACACGGAGCCGGCGACGAGCGCGCTCCCGGCGCTGGCTATGCGTCAATCTTTGACTATCGCAATGCCGCCGAACGCATCGCAGCTGTCCTCGAACCCGATCGCAACGGATACGGCATACGCACCTCATCACTTCGTCGGTAAAAAGATTTCAGGTTGTTGGTTGGAAAAAGGTGGATGGAGTCCCAGTGGCTTCATCCACCTTCTTCTTTTGCGGAAAGGAGTCCCCTACTCGTCCTTCGGCACCTTCTCCAAAATCATCCGCGTGATGTCGTCGCTGCTGATGCCTTCGCTCTGCGCCGCGAAATTCGGGATGATGCGATGGCGCATGATGCTCGGAGCCACAGCGGCAACATCGTCGCAACTCACGTAGATTTGCCCACGCAGGATCGCGTGCGCTTTCGCGGCGAGGATGAGATTGAGCGAAGCGCGCGGGCCCGCTCCCCATGTCAGCCACTTTTTACAGAAGTCGAGGGCCTGCGGACTTTTTGCACGCGTGGATGCGACGATCTTTTGCGCATATCGCAGGACGTGCTCGGCGACGGGCATCCGGCGAACCGTGCCTTGCAAATAAAGAATATGCTCAAGGCCGAGCACCTGACGCGGCGTGGCCGTCTTGCCGCCAGTGCCTCGGCGCATCACTTCGAGTTCCTCGTCGGCGCTCGGGTAGTCCACGTAAATCATGAACATGAAGCGATCCAATTGCGCCTCCGGCAGCGGATAGGTGCCTTCTTGCTCGACGGGGTTTTGCGTAGCTAGGACGAAGAATGGATCGGGCAGTTTGTGATCTATGCCGCCGACTGTGATTTTGCGCTCCTGCATCGCCTCAAGCATCGCAGCCTGCGTCTTCGGCGGCGTGCGGTTGATCTCATCGGCGAGGATGACGTTCGCAAAAATCGGCCCCGGCAAAAACTTGAACTCACGCTCGTTGGTTTGCGGATTTTGATAAATGACTTCCGTGCCTGTGATGTCGCTCGGCATGAGGTCGGGAGTAAATTGAATGCGCTTGAACTGGAGATTGAGCGCCTGCGCGAGTGTGGAAATCAGCAACGTCTTCGCGAGGCCCGGCACGCCCACGAGCAGCGCGTGTGAGCGCGTGAAAATGCTGATGAGCAACTCATCAATCACGCGTTCCTGCCCGACGATCACTTTTCCGATTTGGTGCCGGAGCAGACCGTGCGCATCTTTGAAATACGTGATGGCCTGAATGTCGTCGTCTTGGAACTGCACGGGCTTTTCCTTCGGCTCGTTATTCTCGACGGGTGGTGGCGGAGGCGTGTCGGTGGTCATTGGAACGTGCGAGCGAGTAGAGCAGCGACCATTGAGGGTGCAAGGCTGGCGAGCGATTACACGCCGAGGCGAAATTCAAAACTATCCACGAGCGCGAGCCAGCTCGCCTGGATGATGTTGTCGCTCACGCCGACCGTGCCCCACGACTTTTTACCATCGGTGCTCGTGATGAGCACGCGTGTGCGCGCAGCGGTTCCTTGCTGGCTATTGATGATGCGCACCTTGTAATCCTCAAGCCGGATGTCGCGGATGCCGGGATGAAAAGGCGCGAGTGCTTTGCGCAACGCGGCGTCCAGCGCGTTCACGGGGCCATCGCCATTTGCGACGGTGTAGCTTTGCTCTCCGCCGACTTTGAGTTTCACAGTCGCCTCGCATTTGTCCGAGCACGCATCGCCCGCACGACGATACGTGCAGTGATATTCGAGTAGTTCAAAAAGCGGCTGATATTTTCCCGTCGCCTTGCGCATCAGCAGTTCAAACGAAGCCTCCGCCGCCTCGAATTCGTAGCCTTCGCTTTCGAGCTGCTTCATTGTGTTGAGCACCGCCTGCACTTCGGGCGCTCCCTTTTTCAGCGCAAAGCCGAGCGCCTCCGCTTTCGCGAGGATGTTCGACTGACCGCTCATGTCGCTCACGCTGATAATGCGCGAATTCCCTACGAGCGCAGGGTCCACATGTTCGTAAGTGCGCGCGAGTTTTTGCACAGCGTGGACGTGGAGCCCGCCTTTGTGCGTGAAAGCGGCATCGCCCACGAATGGCGCGCGGATGTCCGGTGCGACGTTGGCCAGCTCCGCGACAAACGTAGCCAGTTCGCGCAGGCGGGTGAGGTCGGGCACGACGTTGATGCCGAGCTTGAGTTGGAGATTTGCGATGGCGGTGACGAGATTGCAGTTCCCCACACGCTCGCCGTAGCCGTTGATCGTCCCCTGCACCTGCACGGCACCTGCCTCGACGGCAGCGAGTGCGTTTGCGACGCCGAGGCCGCAGTCATTGTGCGTATGGATGCCCACGGGTTTGCCAAGATGCGCGATGGCTTTGCGCGTCACCTCCGCGATGAAGCCCGGCAGATTTCCGCCATTCGTCTCGCACAAGACGACGAGATCCGCGCCCGCCTCGCTCGCTGCTTTGATCGTAGCGAGAGCGTATTCCGGTGCTTCCTTGTAGGCGTCGAAAAAATGCTCGGCATCGTAGAGCACTTCGCGCCCGTGCATTTTTAAATGAGCCACCGTATCGCGGATCATCGCGATGTTTTCTTCGAGCGAGACTTGGAAAACTTCCGTGACGTGCAATGGCCATGTCTTGCCCACGATGCACACGGCGGGCGTCTTCGCATCGAGGAGCATTTGCACTTGAGCATCGTCCTCCACGCGCAACTTGCCGCGGCGCGTCATGCCAAATGCCGT
>JAYUIF010000373.1:0-17080 GCA_043766295.1 Spartobacteria bacterium
TGGCAGCAGGGTTGCTCCTCGCGCCAACTGAGTTTGCTTAACGGCTCGCGCCGCCAGAGCGCACCGCCAGTTTGCGGGATGTGCCAGCGGATCCATTGCGTGAAAATATCCGCGCTTGGTGAAGTCTGACTTTGCTCCCGTGTCGTTGCAGTCGCCGTCGTGGTTTCGATCCATACGGGGCTGTAGAGCACGTCCGCATTGCCCCTCGCTTCTTGGAGTTGGGTGCTGATTTTATCCGGCTCAAGGTAATCGTCGGCGTCCAGATATTGCACCCACTCTCCGGTGGCATTTTGCAAAATGAGATTCCGTGCATGGTTTGCACCACGATGTCCTCCTTCGATGAGATGAACGCGCCCGGAAAATTCGCGCACTGCGGCGATGGATGAGTCAGTCGAGCCGTCGTCCACGACGATCACTTCGGGCTCCACGCCACGCTGTTCCAATGCGCTCTGGATCGCGTGGTGAATCCATCGCTCTGCATTGTAGCAGGGGATGCCGATGGTGACTTTCATCGCGGCAGATTACGCCGCCACGTTTCGTATAGCCAGAGTGAGAAAACGACACGTCCGCCATCCCATTTTCCTGACAGCAGATCGTCCCACGCCGTTCGCAGTAATGTGCGGTCGAGTAGCGAGCAGACGATGGAGTTTGCGCTGAAAAGTTCGGCTTCGACTTGTTCGCGCAATGGTCCGGAAAACCACGCATTGAGCGGGACGGGAAAACCTTTCTTCGGACGCGAGAGGTCTTCGTGCAGCTTTTTGGCGAGCGTCTTTCGTAGCACCAGTTTTCCAGGCCCACCCTGCGGCAACTTGAGCGAAGAGGGGATGCGAGCGGCGACCCGAGCGATCTCAATGTCGAGCAGTGGCGTGCGCAATTCGATACTGGCCGCCATGCTCATCTTGTCCGCTTTTTGCAGCAGCGATTCAGCGAGCTGCCATCGGATATCCCAGCAAAGTAAGTCGCTCAGCGTATCGCGCTGCTTGCGGAATACTGTGCCGGATATTTCTGCGATGCTTGCACTCAATCTGCCGAGTTGCGCAGCAGTGAGTCCGCGAGGTTGAGTGATGTTTCCCGGCAGTCCCTCCATCCGCAAAGCTGCAATTTCTCCTTCGTAGGTGCTGTGAGCGCGGGCGAAAAAGCGATGGCTGCGCGACTCACTTGCGAAGCATCCGCGCGGGAGAAATGGTGACAGCCAGCGCAGGCGCTGCGTTCGCTCCATGGACGAAAGAATCCCCAAATAGCGGCCGTCGTAGCCGCCTAAAAGTTCGTCACTTCCTTCGCCGCTGAGCAGCACTTTCACATGACCGCGCGCCATTTCGCATACGCGCAGCACGGCGAAGCATGCGGGATCGCCGATTGGTTCATCGAGATGCCATGCGATGCGTCCGATGCTTTCAGAAAAGTCGCGCGCGGTGAGTTCGAGCGTGTGGTGGGTGCTGCCGATTTCACGCGCAGTTTCTGCCGCGCCGATCTGCTCGCTGTCCTCCGCGCCAAAGCCCACGGTGAAGGTCTGCATCGAGCCGCCCTGCAATTCCTGCGCGTAGGCGGCGACCGTCCGCGAATCGAGCCCGCTGCTCAGCAGCACGCCTACGGGGACATCTGCGCGCAAATGCACGCGCACGCTTTCGCGGAGCGCGGCGTCGAGCGCGTCAGTCGCGTCTTCGATGTTTGTGATGTCTGCTTTTGTGGAAAGGTCGTAGCTCCACTTGCTGACCTCCATTGCGCCGCTGCTACCATCGAGCGGCAGGCGAAGCACTTGGCCGGGCTGCACTTTTTTGATCGCGGTGAAGTGCGTCTCGCCATCCGGCAGTGAAAGCCACGCTGCAAATGTGAGGAACGCATCGTCCTGCAAATCACGTCTGACCCACGAAAGCAAAAGCAGGCATTTGAGTTCGCTCGCAAAGGCGAAACGTCCGCCTGCTTCGGTGAAATAAAGTGGCTTCTGGCCAAAATGATCGCGCGCCAAAAGCAGCGAACGATTCGCGCGGTCGAAGATGCAGAACGCGAACATCCCGCGTAGGCGTTCCGTCATTTTTGCGCCCATTTCTTCGTAGAGATGCACGAGCACTTCGGTGTCGCTCTGTGTGCGGAAAATGTGGCCCTTTCCCTCCAACTCACGGCGCAATTCCACGTAGTTGTAAATTTCTCCGTTGAAGACGACACCTACATTGGCGTCCTCATTCCAGATCGGCTGCGTGCCGCCTTCGATGTCAATAATGCTCAGCCGCCGCATCCCCATCGCCAACCCAATTGCGGGCTCGATGTGCGAGCCTTCACCATCCGGCCCACGATGAGCGATGAGCCCGAGCATACGCCGGAGTTGAGCGCCTGCATCGGGCTCGGCGCGATCTACGAAACCGGCGATGCCACACATGAAATGTTGTTTAGCCGGGAGTATGCCAGCGGGTCACGGCTGCATTTTCGGATGAATGTTGCCCAGCGCGAGCCGGTATCCATCTGCGGTCAGTTGCGCGACTTTATCCCAACTGCACGCTTCGCGCCACGATGCGGCTGCTTCAAAGTCCGGTTTGATGGTGAGAGCCTTGTTCAGCGCCTCCGCGAAGTCTGTTTCAAAGTCACTGAAGCGGTGAACGAATGGATTGGGTTCGTCGAGAACGATGGTGTCCAGTCGGGCAGGCAGAAGAATTGGCAGTCCCCATGAACGTGCGAGGTTTGCCGCGCCGGATGTAAAAATCTGCCGGTAGTTAAAGACGGTGCAGTCAGCAGCGCAGAGCCACAGCCGGAGTTGATCGTCGGACAGCCACGCGAATCGCGTGAGGATTTTTTTCGTGTCGCCGATACGCTCGGTAAGATCGCTGCCGTATTCAGGCGTGATCGGATTTCCTGCGATGACGAGCATCGCGTCCGGCTTCGCACGTCGCCACCACGCGATCACTTCCTCGTGTCCTTTGTAGGGTTCGACAGTGCCGAACATGAGAACGATTTTTTCAGCGCTGAGCCCGAGTGCAGTTCGTGCCTCGGCTTGCGAAACTGGTGCGCCGAGAGTGACGGAAAGATCACCGTGAGGGATGACGCATATTTTTTCCGCAGCGACTGAAAACTCGCTGACAAGCCGCTGTTTCGCGATTGCGGAATGGGCAAATATCACGCCAGCCTGAGTGTGCGCGGATCGCATATTGCGTGCTGCGAATGGTTCGTTCGCGCGGTTGTGCGCATGGAGATTGTGCGCCGTCGTAGCGAGGGCGCAGTGTCGTATGGCACCGTTGAGATCGTAGGCGAAACGGGCGCGACGGAACCAGTCCCACGCATCCCCTTTGCGTTGGTAGTAGGCCTCTGGCCAGTGGAGATGGAGCAGGTCGCAGCTTTGTGTCGCGAGCAGACGGCGCAGAGGAAAAATGCGTTTGTAGCCTTCGAGGAAAGTGACTTGGACTCCGTGCGGGGCCAGCGCCTCCGCGAGCAGTCGCTGGTAGGGGACGCCATCACGCCAGTCGGGCGCAAAGATGACTTTCATCACACCTCCTCCACACTCAGCAGCACGTCGCGCAGGCGTTTGAGTCCTTCGCCATAAAAATGATCACGCACCGCTCCTACGTAGTGGCGCGCGATGCAGTCGCTCGATGCGTCTTTTGTAAGCGAGACCTCGTAAGTCTTGGGCAGGAGACCGCCCTTTCCGTGGCGTGAGGCGCAGAGTGCAAACAGCGTCTGCTCCACTCGCCAGATGTGGCCTTTGAGGATGCTCGTCTCCCCGAGTGCGCGTTCGCAAAATTCCAAATCAATTGCGGCTTTTGTGAGCAGGCAGAGGCCGCTGTTCACACGGGGCCAAAGCGCGACGCCGAGGTCCGCCCACGCATGATCCGTGGTGATGAGGCTGCCTTCCTCGGCATCCTCGTTAAACCAGCAATCGGATGCGTTTTTTGAAACCCAATCTATGATTTCGCGTGGGTATTTGAAGAAAAGCACATCGCTATCGAGAACGATGAATCTTTCGCTTTCACAGAAATGCGCCATGTCGAAAATCTTGAGCGCGAGCGGATGCTTGTTGCGGTAGTCGTGGCAGAAAGGGAATGGCTGGAGGATGCGATCCATCTTCGTATCCGCTTCGTCGCGGGAGATGATGCGGATGGATTTAAATATCTTTTTTAACTGCGCGCCAATCTGTGCGTTCAGCGTTCCATCATCGTGGATGACGACGTTCCAAGTCTGTTCGGTGAAGTGAAAAAAGCTTGCGAGCATCCACGCACAAAGCTCCCAGTCTTTCGCCCCGGTCAGGACGTGGATGGGCACGGGCTGTGGGGCTTCGCTCCAAAATGGCCACGCCCATTCGGTGATACGCGGTTTTGTTTTGTAGTCATGATAGCTCGCGACGAAGCCGCGTTTTATATCGCGCTTCAGCAACCACCAAAGACGTCCAGGTGAGATCATGCGTTGGTTCTACGACGAAAGCCGAGCAGTTTGGCAAGACTCGACTTTGCGCGCGCGCGGACGGCAGGACACAAAAACCACTGGGGATGTCTGAGTATTGCCGCTGCAAACGGTGTCCGCCGTTTGCCTGGAGCCGTGGTTTTTCCGAGTTGGTAAAAGTCGTAGCTCAAGTGCGCGCGGAGTCGCTGGCGAGCGAGCAGGCTGATTTCCGCACCATCATCGAGATGCTCGCTGACGATCTCGCGGATCTCGTCGGCGGCCTGCTCGGATGCGTTTGATTTCTGCGCACTGTGGATTCGGAAGCAGGCACCCGCAGCAGGGACGCTGGCAACACGGGCTCCGGCACGAAAGCAACGCACCCAAAAATCGTAGTCGAAGGCGAGATGCCACTTTGCTTGAAAGCCGCTGGTCTTTTCCCAAAGTGAGCGCCGGAAAAAAACCTCGGGCTGCACCCACTGGCGCTGCCCCCACCAGACGCCGTAAATATCGAGCACCTCATCGAGCGACTGGATGTGACCGGAGTGATGACCTGTGGTTTTGCCGCTGCGATCCATCCACTCCACTCGCCCGTAAATGAGATCCAGTTCCGGGTGATCCTCAAAATATGCGAGCACGCGCTCGGCAGTTCCGGGTGTCAAAATATCATCGCCATTCAGGAAGCCGATGATGTCGCCGCCCATTTTTTGGAAAGCGCGGTTGAGTGCATCGGACTGCCCGCTGTCTGTCTCGCTCACGATGGTGTCGCACGGGCGTGCGAATGCGCGCGCGATCTCCACAGTGCGGTCTTTGGACGCGCCATCCTGCAACCACCAGCGCACGTGTTCGCCCTGTGCATTGAGTGACTCGAGTGTTGCGGGTAAAAATTCCTCTGCGTTGAAAACTGGCACCGCGAGTGTGAGCGGAAGGGCGCGAGTGCTCATGCGCGGACGAGTTGTTTTTTCACAGCCCCAAGCCACGGACGAAAGCCGAACAGCGAAGGGTATCGCAGTGCGTCGCTGAGCAATCGGATAAGACGTCCGATGCGCGAGCCGTGCGGGTTTTCGTGCAGCGCACGGCGGACGACATACCACTTTCTATTCTGCGAAATTTCATTCCAAAGCGCCGTGGCGTCATCGGGTGCGAGACGATTGGCGTAGGCGGTTGCGATGCGCAGTTCCTCTTCGAGAAAACGATAGTTGCGACCATCGCGCACCGTCTTGCTCTCGGCGTGCCAGCGCCAGCGACCCAGCACATCCGGCAGGCGGCGCAGCAGGTATCCGGCGAAGACAGCGCGGGTGTAAAACTCCATGTCCATCGAGTAATTGTAACTCTCGTCGAAGCCGCCGATGGTGTCGTAAATGCGACGGCTCATGTAGCAAACATTGGAGCACGGAAAGACGTGTTCGACCGAGCGCGACCATGGTGTAACGACTTCCTTGAGTCGTGCGGGGCGATGCGGAGTCACGGTGCCGCGTTCGCATTGTTGGTCGAAAATCACGCTCACTCCGCCGATCCAGTCGGTCGCGGGATTTTGGAAAAGTTCGCTGACGCGCGCGAGTGATCCGGGAGTGAGGAGGTCGTCGCTGTTCAAGTAGGCCCACACGTCGCCCGTCATACGCGCGAGTCCTTTGTTGATCGCGTGCGACTGGCCGCGATCAGGCTGGCTCTCGCAGTGCGCGAGCTTGTCTGCGTAGCGTCCGAGGATTTCGCGTGTGTTGTCCGTCGAGCCACCATCCATGACGATGAGTTCGAGCGATGGGTAATTTTGATCCAGCACCGAACGCAGAGTCGCCTCGATGTAGGCACCCTGATTGAAACTCGGCACGATGATGGATATGCGCGGGCAACTCATGCGATGCGCTCAACGTTGCAACTGATGCTGGGGCAGACGGTGCCGGGCCATGCCTCCGGAAAATGCGAAGACTGATTACCAGCGCCGCCGACGGTGAAGGTGAGAAATTGTTGCGCGGGGATGATGTATCGTTCGCCGGGAACGTCGCAGCAGATCGAAACAGAATAGCCGCGACGATTCAGCAAGCCGCCGGGCAGTGTCCATACCGTGTGATAAACGCCGGGGTCGAGCAGTTCAACTTGCCGGAGATGATCGGTTGCGACAAATGCCAGTTCCCCTTCGCTGGTGTGGACGAAAAGTTGAAAACGCACGCCGCGCACGCGACGCCGCGCCTCGTAGCGCACCTCGATGGTGAATGGCTGGCCGGCTTCAAAGAACGATGCGCGCTCTCCAAGTGAGTCGGTGAGAGTGAGCGATGCGAGGCGCACCTCGTCATTGCCGGGGGCTTTGTCAGCGGGCCACGTGATGTGACCGCCTGCTTCGTCGGGCGTCGTGCTGGCGAGGTAGCGCGCGATGACTTCATTGGGCGCACCTTGCGCCGTAATTCTGCCGTCCTGTAGCAGGATGGTCGTGTTGCAAAGCGCGCGCACGGCTCCGAGATTATGCGAGACGAAAAAGACGGTGCGACCGTGCTGATGCGCAACCTCGTCCATTTTCCCGAGGCACTTTTTTTGAAAGGCTGCGTCGCCGACCGCGAGCACTTCATCAATCAGCAAAATCTCCGGCTCCAAGTGCGCGGCGACGGCGAAAGCGAGGCGCACGAACATCCCGCTCGAATAGCGTTTCACCGGCGTGTCGAGAAATGCACCGACCTCCGCGAACTCCACGATCTCATCGAACTTCGCCGCGATCTCCGCGCGTTTCATCCCGAGGATTGCGCCGTTGAGGAAAATGTTTTCGCGGCCCGTCAGCTCCGGGTGAAAGCCCGTTCCTACTTCGAGTAGCGAAGCCACGCGCCCACGCAGGCGGATGCGACCGCGCGTCGGCTCGGTGATGCGCGAGAGGATTTTCAGCAGCGTGCTTTTGCCCGCGCCATTGCGACCGAGAAGCCCCACGACATCGCCGCGCTGCACCGTGAACGATACATCGCGCAGACACCAAAACATCCCCGGCTCATCGCCCTCGCGCGCACCGAGTGCGCCTGCGGCTGGCGTGTCGCGGCGCTGGAAAAGTCCGCCATCACCGAGGCGGTAACATTTGCCGATACCTTCGGCTTCGACCATGGGCTGGCTGGCGTTGCTCATACTTTAGATGCTGTCCACGACGGTGCGTTCTGCGTGGTTGAATGCGATGGTGCCTGCGAGCAGAACGATGAGCGAGATGGCTGCGGAGAGCACGAGCATCGCGGGCTGCCACGCGCCTTGGCCGAGCAGGACGGTGCGTGTGTGCTCGACGACCGATGCCATCGGGTTCGCCCACGCCAGCCACGACCAGCTTGCGTTTTTCGTGAGCAAATCCATCGGATAAAAAACCGGCGATGCGAACATCCAAAGCTGCAAGAGCACCGGAGTGAGATGCGAGAGGTCTCGGAATTTTGCGGTGGATGCAGAAATGAGCAGGCTCAATCCAAGGCTCAGGATCGCCGTGATCGCGATGAGCGGAAGCAGCAACAATGCGCCAGCGCCCATGTGGACGGGTGCGCCCTTTGCGGCAAACCATCCGTAGAAAATGAAGAACACAACAAGCTGGAGCACGAGCGCGAAGAGGTTCGAGACGACCGTCGCGATGGGCACGATGAGGCGGGGAAAATATACTTTGCCGAAGAGGTGCGAGTTGGCCGTGAACGTTGCCGCGCCAGTCGTCACGTTTTGCGAGAAGTAAGCCCACGGCAGCAGCGCGCAGAGATTGAAGAGCAGCGAGGGAATGCTCCCCGTGCTGATGCCCGCGACTTTATGGAATGCGATGCTCATCACCACTGCGCTGAGTAGCGGCTGGAGGATGAACCACAGCGGGCCGAGCATGGTCTGTTTGTATTTCGCGAGAAAATCGCGGCGCACAAGAATGAGCAGCAGGTCGCGATATTCCCACAGTTCGCGCCAGTTCATGCGAAGGAAACCGCGACTGGGTTCGATCAAAATTTCGTAGCCGGGCGCGGGGCTTGCGTGCTCGTTGGGCTGAGGCATTGCGGATATTTACAAGCTCCACTCCCAACATGCGAGCCGCCAATCTTCACCTTCGCTCGCGACTGCGCCCGCATAGCCCGCAGCGGGGCATAAATTGCGCACGCAATACTTCGCGTCGGGCGCTGCGCCGATGCCGGTGCCGCCGGCTTTGAGCGTGGCTTCCTTGCGAGTCCATACATCGAAGAAACGTGTGGCGCGCTCCTCCGCCGGAGTGATGCGGAGGTCCCACGTCTCGCGTGGCTCGAAGTAGTGATCAGCGATTTGCTCGAACTCGATTCCGTCGTCCACGCGCTCGACATCCACGCCGACTTCGCACCCGCGCGATACGCCAATGAGTGCAAGCCCATCGGTGTGGCTGAGGTTGAATCGCACATCGGTGAACGTCTGTTTCAGCCGCGGCTTTCCATGTTCGCCGATGGTAAATTCCAATTCACTCGCATCTCCACCGGTGTAGCGTGCGAGCACCGTGCGCAGCGCAGCGTGGGCGATGATGAAATGCTCGCGGTCTTCATCGAAAGCGAAACGGCTGGCGCGGATGAGTTCATCGGGCGAAAGGACGCCCTTGCACGCCTGCACCCTTTCGCGATCCGTGAGGTCAGCGCGCCAGAGATGGATTTCACCGGACATCAAGCGCGGTTGTGCGGGGGCTTTCGGCCAGAGTGGTGGCGGCAATATCATAGGCTGTCCGCTTGCTTTAGCAGTTCGCGCACCTTCGCCGCCGCAGACTCTCCATATTCGCGAATATAGGTGATGTGGTCGCCCGGCAATTCGTGAACGTGCAGCGCGCCAGCTCGCGCATTTTCCCAGCCGAGCGCGCCGTATTGGCGACGGGAATCGGCATCCACGACAAGCTGCACCGCGCCGTCGTAAGGGCGCAGTGGGTGTTTCATCAAAGTGACTGGATAGCGCTCCTGCCCGCGCGGGTGCTGGTTTCCAGCGTCGGCAGGGCGGGGCTGTTTGCTGCGCCTGTTTAGTAAAGTGCGCGCCAATTTTCCAAGACCGCGCCGCACGCGGACGGCGAAGTTTGGCGGCGCATTTTCCGTAGTGCGCTTGGTTTCCTCCGCGCGGAGATAGTCGGCGAGTTCATCGGGATTCGGGACGCTCGTATCGAAAAGCATGAGCAGCGCGACCTTCTCGCCAGCTTCGCGGAGCTGGCAGGCCATCTCATGCGCGCAGATGCCGCCGACACATTCGCCGGATAAAAAATACGGCCCGTGTGGCTGCACTGCGCGCATCTCGCGAAGATAGTCGGCGGCCATTTCCGTGACGCTCTCATGCGGCGGATCCGCAGTGCCGGCGCCGCGTGCTTTCAATCCGTAGATGGTCTGCTCCGCACCAAGATGCCGCGCGATTTGTGCGTAAACTAAAAACTCGATCTCGCCGCCCCATCCACCTGCGACGAGGAAAAGCGGGGGACGCGACGAGTCGCCGCGCTGGATGTTCATCAAGTATCGAGGTGCATCGAGTTCGCTCGTTGGCTGTGTCGCGTCGGTGTTCGATATTGAAATGCAAGCTGCGAGTCCCTCGACAGTCGGCGCATCGAAAAGCCGCGACGCTTTTACTTCGATGGCGAATTCTTTTTTGATCCGTGCGAGCAAATTCATCGCGAGTAGCGAGTGACCGCCGAGCAGGAAAAAATCATCCGTCACGCCCACGCTCTCGCGTCCAAGCGCAGCGGCCATCAGTGCGGCGATGCGCGTCTCGGTATCATTGCGCGGGGCCACGGCGATGGTGGCGCGGGATTGCGTCGGCACGGGCAGTGCGCGGTAATCCACTTTGCCGTTGGCCGTGAGGGGGATCTGAACAAGCGCGATGAAAGTGGTTGGCACCATGTAGTCGGGCAGACTGCGCAGAAGGAACGCGCGCAGTTCGGCATCGTCGGGCCGAGGTTCGCGGGCGACGATATATGCGACGAGCATCTCGTCGCAGAGTCTCACCACCGCACCTTGCACTTCGGGAAGTTGTAAGAGCGCGTTTTCAATTTCGCCGAGTTCGACGCGGAAGCCGCGCAGCTTCACCTGATCATCGAGGCGCGTGAGAAATTCGATAGTGCCATCCGCACGCCAGCGGGCGGAGTCGCCAGTGCGATAGAGGCGTTCATTTTCTACAAAAGGATGCGCGATGAAACGCTCCGCCGTCAGTTCGGGTTGTGCGTGATAGTGCAGCGCAAGCCCGTCGCCGCCGATGTGGAGTTCACCGGCAACGCCGATGGGCACAGGCGCGCGCTTTGCATCGAGGATATAGGCGGTGGTATTTGCGATGGGTTTTCCAATCGGCACGGCTGTGTCATTTCCACCGATGCGCGTGATTTCGTGGCACGTCGCAATGGTCGTCGCTTCCGTCGGGCCGTAGGCGTTGATGAGATGTGTCGGCGGTTGCGAATCGAGCACGCGCGAGACGCAGTGCGGATTGCAGGCTTCGCCGCCGAAAAGCAGCCAGCGCAGCGGGGCAAATGTCTCGGGAGCTTGATTCGCGATTTGGTTAAAAAGCGCAGTCGTTACGAGCATCGCGCTGATTCCAAAATCACGGATCGTGGTGCTGAGTTGCGTGGGCGAGAGCATCACATCCTTGTCGAGAATCACGCAGCGTGCGCCATTGAGCAGCGCGCCCCATAGTTCCCAAGTCGTCGCGTCGAATGCGGGATTCGATACGTGGGCGACGACGTCACTCGACGTAAGTTGTGCGCAGTCTGTGCCGAGCACGAGTCGCGCGACACCACGGTGCGGGATGACGACGCCCTTGGGTTTTCCCGTGGAGCCCGATGTGTAAATGACATGGGCGAGACTCGCGCCATCGGTCGCAACTTCGGGATTGTCCTCGCGTGCGTGCGGCGGAGGATTTTGCTCGTCGAGCAATACAAGCGGGCCATCGAAGCGCTCGAACATCGCCGTGTGCGACGTGCGCGTGATTATTGAAAAGAGACCGCAGTCCATTACCATGAACTGCACGCGCTCGAGCGGCCACGATGGATCAAGCGGCACGTAGGAGCCGCCCGCTTTCACCACGGCGAGCATGGCCGTGATCCATTCCAACGAACGCTCCGAGCACAGGCCGACAGGCGCACCTATTTGCATACCGCTGGCGAGCAGACGGTGCGCGAGTTGGTTGGCCTTGGAGTTCAGCTCGGCGTAGGTGAGTGAGTGCGCGCCGTGGACGAGTGCAACGGCATCGGGCGTGCGCGCAGCCTGCTGTTCAAAGAGCGTATCGAGGCCCGTGTCGCGAGGGTAGGGACGTGCGGTGGCGTTGCAGTCGTTGAGAATATGCGCGCGATCTTCCGCGGTGAGCAGCGCGAGTGAGTCGAGTGGTGTTGATGGGCCGGCGGCAACTGCAGCGAGAAGAGTGCTGTAGTGGCGCAGCCAGCGTTCGATGGTTTCGGGCGCGAAGAGGTCGCGGTTGAAATGGCAGAAGAGCCGGTAGCCGTCATCGGACTCGACGAGATTAAAACTCAACTCCAAGCCGTAGCGCGTCTTTTCCAACGGAGCGAAGTCGGCGGACGCGGAATCGAAGCGCAATGCTGTTGGCGCGCGATCCAAGTTGAAGCTCACATTGACGAGCGGAATCCGGCTCGGATCGCGAGGGAGCGCGAGACGCGTGAGCAGTCGCCCAAATGTGAAGTCCTGATGTTCGCGCGCATCGAGAACGAGATTGTTTACGCGAGGGAGCAGTGCATCGAAAGACTGCGCACTGTCGAGCGCGAGTCGGAGCGGAAGAAAATTGACGCAATGCCCGACCAGCGCGCCGTCGCCAGCGGTGGTCTGCCCTGCGGAAGCGATGCCGACTACGATGTCGGCCTGCCCGCTCAGGCGATGCAGCAACGTGTAAAATGCGGCAAGGAGTGTGGAGAAAATCGTCGCCTGACTTGCAGCCGAGAGCTTGCGCAGCGGGTCGCAAATTTCCGCCGGGAGAAGGGCGCTGCGTGTGGCGGCGTTGAATGTGCGCTGATGCGAGCGTGGTTCGTCAGTCGGAAGATCGAGTGGTGCGGGCGGCGTGTGAAATTGCGCGAGCCACCACGATTCCGTTGCGCGATCTTCGTCGGTGCCGATGAGTGCTCTCTGCTTCGCCGCGTATTCGTGGAAGCTCAGCGAAGGTTCCATTTGCACCGGGCGATCCTGCGCATTTGCGCTGTAAATCTCAGCAAGCTCCGTGGCGACGATGGCGAACGACCAGCCATCGCAAATGATGTGATGCGCGGTGAAAGCGAACAGGTGTTCTCCATCGGCAATCTTCAACAGGCGCGCACGGAATAACGGCGCGCTGGTGAGAAGAAACGGCGTCTCGGTGTCGCGCGCGATGCAGCCAGTGATCGCTTCGCTTTGCATCGGGTCTGCGAGGTCGGAAAGATCGTCGGTGGTGAAATCGGTTGGGACTTCGCATTGGACAGTCTGCGCGCTGCCGTCGGCAGCAATCGTGGTGCGCAGCGAGTCGTGTCGCATCACGGTCTCAGCGAGCGCGACGCGAAGCGTGTCGTGACTGATTTCGCCGTGGATGCGCAAAACAATCGTGTCGTTAAAAGCTGTGTGCGCTTCGTCGCCGAGAAGCGTGGCTAGGAAAATTTCTGACTGGGCGTGGGTGAGTGGGAAGGTTGCGGAATCACTGCGCGCGAGTCGTTTTCCGCATGGGAGCAAATTAGCGGAAACGAGTGCAGACACGCTTTGCTCGAAGGCGTCGGCGATGTTTTCGATGTCGGCGTCCGTGTGTGCGGCGCTGAGGAAGCAAGGGCGATTTTCCCACGCGTGAATGCCGCGCAGCCGCATGTGAAAAAAGATCAGCGCCGCGTAGCGATGCTCGGGAGGCAACGGGAGGTGAACCATCGAACTGAACTGCTCCCAGTGGAGCGGGACGCCGTGTGCATCAAGGCACGTATTCATTCGCGCCGTCAGTGCGCGGGCCTTTTCCGCGAGGGTATGCTGGAGCGTGGGGCCGTGTTTTTCCAACGCACTCAGCACTGCACTCGCTGCGGCGAGCGCGAGCGGATGGCGGACGAATGTGCCTGCAAAAAATGTGACGCCAACTTCCGGGAACGAGTCGTCGCCGTAGTTCCATGCACCGCCATCGAGCGCATCCATAAAATTGCGCGCTCCGGCGATGATGCCGATCGGCAGTCCACCACCGATGACTTTCCCATAGGTCGCAAGGTCGGCTTTTATTCCAAAATATTCCTGCGCACCGCCGGGGGCAGTTCGGAAGCCTGTAACAATTTCATCGAAGATCAGTGCGGCTCCGCTGTCGGTGGTAATTTGGCGAAGCGCATGGAGAAATTCGCGTGGTGCGAGCGAGGGATGACGGCTCTGCACGGGCTCGACCATTACCGCTGCCAGTTCGTTGGCGTGTGCGCGAAGCCATTCGAGTGACTCGTCGGTGCCGTAGTCGAGAACGACGAGATTTTGCACTGCGCTCGCGGGGATGCCGGGCGCGATGGGCGATGGGCCGGGGCGGAAGAGGACTTCATCGAAGATGCCGTGATATGCGCCGGAAAAGACCGCCACTTTATCCCGCGCTGAGACAGTTCGCGCAAGGCGCAGAGCGGCTGCGACGGCTTCGCTGCCGGTGTTGCAAAATGCGACGCGGTCGAGGCCGAGGTATTTGCTGAGACGCTCGGCGAGTTGCCCTGCGAGTGGTGAAGTGGGGCCGATTTCAATGCCGCTGTGGAGCTGTTGCTCGATGGCTGCGATGAGCCATGTCGGACGATGCCCAAATAAAATCTGACCGAAGCCGAGTGTGATGTCGGTGTATTCGTGGCCGTCGGCGTCCCATAGTTTTGATCCCTCGCTGCGTTCGCAGACGAGCGGGTAGATCATCTCTTTCCACTCGCGCCGGAATCCGGCGACTGCGCGCGGATCGGCGAGATGCGTGCGATGCGCGGCGATGGTGGATTTCGATTTTGCAGTGCGCGCTGTGTAGCGGGCGATGAGATCGTCGAGGTGCGCTTGCTGCGCGGCGGTGAGCGTGGTCGCGGTGCGGTCAATCGCGCGGAATGGGCCGTGGGCCTTCGGCACTTGGAACGAAGGTGCGGGTTTCGCTGCTACGGCTGACCCGGCGGGTATTTGTTTTTCGAGGTATTCAGCAACGGTGGCAGGCGAGGGGATATCTTGGAGCAACTGGCGGAAGGTGATCTTGACGCGAAACTTTTTGTGCAGAGCAATTGCAGCCTGCGTGAGGGAGAGAGAATCGAAACCGAGTTCTACAAAGCTGAGATTGGGATCGGCCCCGGTGAGATCGTTGCCGGAAAGTTCCGAGAGAATGGCGAGAATTTGCGCGGGCAGTGCGGGCTTTGCGTTGGTAAATACTGCCAACGCTGGCTCGATGGGCGACTGCGGTTGCCCGGTGGATGATGGAGCCGATGCAACTTCCGCCCTTACTGTCACTGCGCCAGCTTCACGGACGAGTGGCTCTGCGAAGTAGTGTTGTCGCTCGAATGGATACGCAGGCAGCGAGACGTGCGCGGGACGTTCACCATGGCGCAGCGCGTCCCAATTTACAGACACGCCATGAGTCCAAAGTTGTGCGAGCGCTGCGTGAAGTGTTTCGATTTCACCGGCACCTTCGCGCAGTGATGTGACGACGACACGATTCGCCGCTCCGTGCTGGCGGACGAGTTGCGTGAGTGTCTGGCTGGGGCCGCACTCGATGAAGACATGATGCGTCTCAGCGAGCAGGCGCGCGATGGCGGGAGAAAAGCGGACGGCCTCACGCACGTGGCGCGCCCAGTAATGCGGGTCGGTGGCGTCTTTATCGCTGAGCCAGTCGGCGGTGACGGTGGAGAAAATTGGAATTGCTGGTGCGTGGCGCGCGACTTTTGCGATGGCGGATTCAAGCGGAGCAATGACGGCGTCCATCATCGCGGAGTGGAATGCGTGTGAAGTTTCGAGGCGTTTGGCGGCGACGCCCTGCGCATTGAGATCGGCCTCGACTGCGGCGATGGCGGCGTCCGTCCCGGCGAGGACGCTGAGTTTCGGACTATTGATCGCAGCGACGGAAATTTGATCGTCAGCGAGATTGGCGGCTTCGCTTTCAGACAATCGCACCGCGAGCATCGCGCCACGCGGCTGCGCCTGCACCAACTCGGCCCGTCGCGCTACAAGTTGCATCGCAGTTTCCAGCGTAAAAACTCCGGCGAGCGTGGCGGCGACGTATTCACCAACGCTGTGCCCAACGAGGGCGTGTGGCTGCACGCCCCACGAAAGCCAGAGATGCGCAAGTGCGTAGCTAACGGCGAAAATCGCGGGCTGGGTGCAGCGCGTTTCGCGGAGTTGTTCCTGCGCACTTTCGCCACTGGCGAAAATGACGGCGCGCAAATCGAGAGCGGGCGCAAGTGCGTCGTGACAACAATCCAGAGCGGCGCGGAATGTGGGTTCGATGGCGTAAAGTTGAGCGCCCATGCCGAGGTATTGCGCGCCCTGTCCGGGGAACATGAGCACGATGCGCGGCGTTGCTGCGATGCCCACGAAAGTTCGCTTTGGTTCAAAATTACGTAGTGCGGAGATGGCGACTTCGCGATTCGGGCACAGATATGCGCGGCGATGGAGAAATTCTGCGCGGCCCGTCTGAAGTGTGTGCGCGATCTCGGCGAGGGCGAGATCGGGATGAGCTTCGATATGGTCGGCGAGATTGCTGGCCTGCTGTGCGAGCGCAGTATCGGTCTTGGCTGAAAGCGGAAGTATGACGGGCTGCGAGTCAACTTTGGGAGACAATGTGGCAATGACGCGTGGTGGTTCTTCGAGGATGCAATGTGCATTCGTGCCGCCGACTCCAAAGCTACTGATTGCGGCGCGGCGTGGATGTTTGCCAGCAGGCCAGTCGGCGAGCGTGGTGTTGACGTAGAAGGGCGATTCCGCGAGCGCGAGTTGTGGGTTTGCCTTGGTGAAATGGAGGCTTGGCGGGATTTTTGCGTAACGAAGAATGAGCGCGGTTTTGATCAGCCCGGCGATGCCTGCAGCGGCGTCGAGGTGGCCGATATTTGTTTTCAACGATCCGATGGCGCAGAAGTTTTTGTCGTTGGTGCCAGCGCGAAATGCCTGCGTGAGTCCGGCGATTTCGATGGGGTCGCCGAGTGGAGTGCCGGTGCCGTGGGCCTCGACGTAGCCGATGGTGCGCGGCTCGATGTCGGCGAGCGCGTGTGCGAGTGCGATGACTTCGGCGTGTCCGTCCACGCTCGGCGCGGTGAAGCTGACTTTGTTACCGCCGTCGTTATTAAGAGCGGCGGATTTGATGACTGCGTAGATCTGATCGCCTTCACACACGGCGTCGGCGAGTCGTTTCAAAACAACAACACCAACGCCGCTGCTGAAGACGGTGCCTGCAGCGCGCTCATCGAATGCGCGGCAGTGACCGTCGGGCGAAGTGATACCGCCTTCGCTGTATTCATAGCCGCGCTCCTGCGGAAAAGTAATCGAGATGCCGCCAGCGAGCGCGGTGTCGCACGCGAAGTTCAGCAGGCTTTGCACGGCCTGACAGACGGCGACGAGCGACGTGCTGCACGCGGTGTAGATATTCAGCGCGGGGCCGCGCAGGTTGAGTTTATAGGCGACGCGCGTGGCGAGGTAGTCCTTCTCGTTCGCCATCATCGCGGTGAGCGCGCCGACGTTCTCGATCAGATCGGGATGATGCAAAACGTTGTTCGCCCAATACGTGTTGTTCGACATTCCCGCGAAGACTCCGATGGCCCCGGCGTAGCGCACAGGATCACAGCCAGCGTCTTCGAGGGCAGTCCAGCATTCTTCGAGGAAGACGCGCTGCTGTGGGT
>JAYUIF010000374.1:0-2925 GCA_043766295.1 Spartobacteria bacterium
ACATGTATCTGCGGCGCCACCGCCGCGTGATTGGCTAATCACGATTTGGTGCGCCTCACACGAACCACGAGGCGAGGGCGCCTCGCATACATGTTGCGACGGGGGCGTCGCAGCCACAGTCGCCGCTTCGCGCCGTTTCAACTGCATCGTTCCAGCTAAGAGCGACTACGGTTTTTTCGCAAGCAGCGCGCGGAGTTCGGCGGGGTCGGTGATGGGAGCCTTGCAGACGAAGTTTTCGCAGACGTAGGCGGCGGCTTTGCCATTTACGGGAGCGGCGGTTTTGATGAAGTCGAGTTTTTCGCCGAGCCACGCCTGCCCTGCGCCACCATCGGCGAGGAGGATGATTTGGTTTGTCGAAAAGACGGCGCGCACTTCGTGGAGAAGGGCTTTCGTGTCGGCGGCATCGCGAGCACCGGCGATGACGATTTGGCGCGGCTTCGCGAGCGAGAAATCCACGGCGCAGAGCATCTGCGTCATCGCGCTGGGGAGTTGGGCGAGTTGATTGCTGGCGCTGCGAATTGTTTTCTCGGCGCGCTCGCGGAGGTCTTTCGAGCCAGTGATTTGTGTGAGGAGGAGGAGGTTCATCGCAGCGACGCTCGATGGTGCTGGCTCCGCGCCGTCGTAGTCTTCCTTGCTGCGGAAAATCACGTCGCTCGCACCGGCGGTGGTCTGGAAGTAACCGCCGTGATCCTTGTCGTAAAAATCGGCGTCCATCTTCGCCTGAAGCTCCAGCACCCACGCGAGCCACTGCGTGTCGAAGTCCGTCTCATACAAATCGAGCAACCCGGCGATGAGCGCAGCGTAGTCGTCGGCAAAAGCGGCGACGCTGCTCGGCTCGTGGCGATAGCTGCGAATCAGCGCGCCGTTTTTCCACAGCCGCGCCTTGATGAATTTCGCGCTGCTCTGCGCGGCGGCGAGGTAGCGCGGTTCATCGAGCACTTGCGCGGCGCGGGCGAATGCCGAGATGGCGAGCCCGTTCCATGCGGTGATGATTTTGTCGTCGAGATGCGGACGCGGACGATGAGCGCGAAGTGCGAGAAGCTTTGCGCGCGAATCTGCGAGTGACTTCTCGATTTCGACGGCGGGCTTTTTGAAAGGTCCCGCAGCCTGCGCGATGGTCATGCGCTGGATGAGCGTATTCTTGCCTTTGAATTCAGCTAGCGGGTCGCTGCCTGCTGGTGCGTTGCCATCTTCTTCCACGCCGTAAAAACGGTTGAACAATTTCGCCGCATCGCCGAGCGCGTGATCGATCTCAGATTTCGTCCACACGTAAAACGCACCTTCTCCATGCTCCGGCTTCCCCGCTTCGAGGAACGAATCGGCATCCTCGGCGGAATAAAAACCACCCTCCTTGTCCGCCATGTCACGGAGCAGATAATCGAGCACGTCGCGCGTGATTTTTTCCCAACGCGCATCGTGAGTGAGCGCAAAAGCATCCACGTATGCGCGGGCGAGCTGCGCTTGATCGTAGAGCATTTTCTCGAAGTGCGGAATGTGCCAGTAAGTATCCACCGAGTAGCGGTGAAAGCCTCCGCCGAGATGATCGTGCATCCCGCCGTCCGCCATCTTGCCGAGCGTGAAGAGCGTCATGTTGCGTGCGCGCTCACGGTCCGTCTCCTCGCTCTCCGGCGTCGCGCCGAGGCCGCGACGGACGCTCATACGCAGGAGAAAGTTGATCCCGCTCGGCTGCGGAAATTTCGGCGCAGAACCAAACCCGCCGTATTCGCTGTCGAAGCGCATCGTGAGTTGCCCGAGCCCCGCGTAGAGGCTCGCGCGGCTGGGCGCGTCTGCTTTTGCCGCGCTGCCTGCGGCAAACTCCGCGAGTTGCTTTGCCACCTCAGCACCGTGCTTCACTATGCCATCGCGATCATCCTTCCACCCCGTCGCGAGACGCTTGAGCACCGTCTTGAAGCCGGGCCGTCCGCCGCGATCCTCCACGGGAAAATACGTGCCGCCGATGAAAGGATGCAGGTCCGGCGTGAGCCACACACTCATCGGCCAGCCGCCGCCGCCCGTCGTCGCCTGCACGAACGTCATATAGACTTTGTCCACATCCGGACGCTCCTCGCGATCCACTTTGATGCACACGAAATGTTCGTTCATCAGCTTCGCCGTCGCCTCATCCTCGAACGACTCGTGCGCCATCACATGACACCAATGGCAGGTCGAATAACCGATGCTCAGAAAGATGGGCTTGTTCTCTTTTTTCGCCTTTTCAAAAGCCTCCGCGCCCCACGGAAACCAGTCCACTGGGTTGTGCTGATGCTGGAGCAAGTAGGGCGATTTTTCCTTCGCGAGACGGTTGGTAAATGGAGCGTTCACAGTATTTGTTTTCTTTTCCGCAGAATCGGCAACCTCACACAGCAGCGCCACAGCCAAGATAAAAGCCGCACACTTCCAGCGCATGAAACCAAACACGGAAAACATCCCCGCACCCTCCGCGAAGCACCCACCAATGGCAAGGTGCGCCTGGCCTGCCACCGAACTTTGAATCCACTCCCTATGAGAGATTGGCGGTGCGTGAGTGCCGCCGAACACTCATAGCATCTGGATCAAAGTTCGGGGAGTAGGCCAATTGTAGAAATCGTATAATTCCCGGCTGTCCCTCGGGGACAAAAGAGTCGCCCATCCGGTTGGTGGAAAACAGCGGGCGGTCGCGCGTTCCGGGGTGTTCCTTGCGCGGCGCGGGGTGTTCTATGGAATCGGCGGGGTGTTCCTCGGAAGTCGCGGGGTGTTCCTCGGAAGTCGCGGGGTGTTCCTCGGAAGTCGCGGGGTGTTCCTTGGAAGTCGCGGGGTGTTCCCCGGAAGTCGCGGGGTGTTCCCCGGAGGGCCTATCAGAAAGTTTGTGTGGAAAGGAAAACGAGAGGACAAGAACGGATGAAAAAACATAAGAGCAAAGAGGAAGAGAAAACGAACAAGGCGCTG
>JAYUIF010000375.1:0-2919 GCA_043766295.1 Spartobacteria bacterium
CCCGCGACGCCGAGCGCGCAGCCATCGCAAACGCCCTTCGTGATCACCTTCCACGCGTAGGGGAGATTGTCGCGGTTCTTCCAAACGATGCCGATCATATCGCGGAAATGCTTGGGCTTGATCTCGCCGAGACCGAAAGGAATCAGGCGGCGGAGAAAACTGGTCTTTGCAACAGCAGGCATCCATTTCGTTTAGTAAGCCCAGCGCGCAGCCGCAAGCCCTGCGCTTGTCAGCGGCGCGTGATTTGCGCAAACACGCTCGCCATGTCCGACCGCTCACTCCTTTCCACCAAGCCACTCGACCCGCGCGACCGCCTCATCTTCGCCCTCGATGTGCCCACGATTGCTGACGCCCGCGCGTGGGTGGATCGCCTCGGGGACTCCGTGACTTTTTACAAACTCGGTCTCGAATTTTGCATGGGCGGCCAATACTTCGAGTTGCTCGAAGAGCTGAAAGAGCGTGGCAAAAAAGTTTTCGCCGACCTCAAGTTTTACGACGTGCCCGCGACCGTCCGTGGAGCCGTGGCGAATCTCGCCCGCAGCGGTGCGTATTGCTGCACGCTCCACGGCGTCAGCTCCATCTACGCGGGAGCGGTGCCCGTGCGCGGCGCGATGAAGCTCCTCGCCGTCACCGTCCTCACGAGCCTCGATGCGGGCGATCTCGCCGAGTTGGGTTGGAGCGGCACCGTCGCCGATCTTGTTTCCATGCGCGCCCGCCGCGCCATCGAGTCGGGCATTGATGGCCTCATCTGCTCCGGACAGGAAGCCGCGCGTCTGCGGCGTGAACTCGGCCACGGCCCGCTCATCATCACGCCCGGCATCCGCGCTGCGAACGAGCGCGGCGGCGACGATCAAAAGCGCACGATGACCGTCGAGGAAGCATTCCTCGCCGGGGCCGATCACATCGTCGTAGGCCGTCCCATTCGCAACGCCCCCGACCCGCGCGCCGCTGCGGAGATGATGCAGTCCGAAATCGCGGAAATTTTCCGAGCCCGCTGAATTCGGCGGGAGGTTTCTGCTCCGCGTTTACGCGGCGTCCTTGTCCTGTTTGCGGCGGACGAGCGGGGGCTTTTTTCCTTCGACGACGGCGCGGTTGATGGTGACTTCGGCGATGTCTTCGCGGCTGGGGACATCATACATGACATCGCGCATGATGCGCTCGAAGAGGCTGCGCAGGGCGCGTGCGCCGGTGCCGCGTTTGACGGCTTGCTCGGCGAAGGCGCGCAGGGCGTCCTTGGTGACGTTGAGGCCGACGCCTTCCATGGCGAGGAGCTTGGCGTATTGCTTGGTGAGAGCATTTTTTGGCTCGGTGAGGATGGAGACGAGTTCGTCCTCGGTGAGCGGGTCGAGCGCGGTGACGACGGGGAGGCGGCCTACAAATTCGGGGATCATGCCGAAGCGGAGGAGGTCCTCGGGTTCGCAATGGCGGAGGATTTCGCTGGATGGGACTTCCGTGAGCGGGTCGCTGTGGGCGGTGTGCATGGAGCTAAAGCCGAGGACTTTTTTGCCACGGCGTCGCTCGATGATTTTGTCCATGCCGACGAATGCTCCGCCGCAGATGAAGAGGATTTTTTCGGTGCTGACTTGAATGTATTCCTGCTGGGGATGTTTGCGTCCGCCTTGCGGGGGGACGTTGCACGTCGTGCCTTCGAGGATTTTCAAAAGTGCCTGCTGGACGCCTTCGCCGCTGACGTCGCGGGTGATGGAGACGTTCTCGGTTTTGCGTCCGATTTTATCAATCTCATCAATATAGACGATGCCGATCTCGGCGCGTTTCACGTCGTAGTCGGAGGCTTGAAGAAGGCGGAGGATGATGTTTTCGACGTCCTCGCCGACGTAGCCGGCCTCGGTGAGTGTGGTGGCGTCGGCGATGCAAAAAGGGACATCGAGGATGCGGGCGAGCGTTTTCGCCATGAGGGTCTTGCCGCTGCCGGTGGGGCCGATGAGGAGGATGTTGCTCTTATCAATTTCCACTTCGTTGAGCGGGTCCACGGTGGACTGCTGGCCGGGCGCGCCGCCGCTGTTGTGGAGGATGCGCTTGTAGTGGTTGTGAACGGCGACGCTGAGAGTTTTTTTCGCGGATTCCTGGCCGATGACGTAGTTGTCGAGTTGACGGCGGATGTCGGCGGGCTTGGGGACGCGCAGTTGTGTGGTGTGGCGGCGGGCTTCTTCGTTGAGTTCCTTATCGAGGATGCCTTTGCAGACGTTGATGCAGGAATCGCAGATGTAAACGCCGGGGCCGGCGATGAGTTTACGGACTTCGGAGTGCGATTTTCCGCAGAAACTGCACATGGTGAGATTGGTAGCGCGTGCCATTTTGGGCTTTGGTAAAATTGTCGGTCGGGCAGGAAATGTGACTGCGAAAAAGAATCAAGCAGCAACCGTTCGCAGAGGGAAATAATCTTTTGGCAGCAGGCCCGATTCCGAAAGCTCTCATCGCTGTCAGGTGCTGGCCTATCACGCGAGCAGCGGGCGTCTGGCTACGGTCAACGGCAGTCTGAATGGCGGCGGCAACACCTTCACCTACGGCTATGTGCCCAACAGCTACGGAACCGCTGATTAAACCCAGAGAAGATTTTTTAACCGCAGATTCCGCAGATTTTCGCAGATGATGCAGGAGTCTTTGTTTTTCAATCTGTGAAATCAGCGGTTCCCTACGGGCTCATCGCGAGCGTCGCCGGCCTGGCGCATACGGTGACGAACACATGGGAGAGCACCCGCGATGTGTTGCAGAAAAAGGAAAACAAATTTGTTGGAGGGTCGAATGTTTCCACCTACGAATACGGCGTGAATGTTATCGGCCAGCGGACTTCAGTGGATGCCTCGGGCGGGGCGTTTGGCACGGAGGCGGATTGGAACTGGGGCTATGACAGCTTGGGCGAGGTCGTCTCGGCTGAGCAAACGCACACGAGCGCGTCGT
>JAYUIF010000376.1:0-6985 GCA_043766295.1 Spartobacteria bacterium
TCCATCGCGCCCCCCGACGGTCCACGCGATGATCCGCCAGTCGCGTTCGCCGAGTGCCGGATGCAACGCAGGCGGCTTGTGTCCGACCGGCGCTCGGAACCAACGCCACGCCGCACCCGCGTCGCGGATCGCCTGCGCGCCACCATCGAGTTCCGCCGCGATGCGCACAGAGCCAAGCCGCCAGAAAGACATCTGCGGATGCGTCGCCGTGTGATTTGCAATCGTGTGCCCGGCGGAAATAAGCGCGCTGAGAATCTGCGCCTGCCCGCGCGTCCGCTCGCCGATGACAAAGAACGTCGCACGCACACCGCGCGCGCTGAGTTGCTGCGAGAGCCGGAGCGTGCGCTCGCCATCCGGGCCGTCATCGAGCGTCAGCCACACTTCCTTTTTTGCAGTGCGAAAACGCGACACCAACGGCCCGAGCCACGCGCACCGTGGGTGCAGCACCGCGATGAGCAACAGCAGATGGACGACAAAAAGCACCGCCAGCAAATCCCATTTACCACCAAGCTGCGGCGCGAGCAGACGAGCGAACGCAATCGGCGGCAGCACGACATTCGCCGCGAGCAGAGCGCGGCGGAACCATGGACGATGTCGGCTCCAAAGCATCGGGTGAGAAGGCAGGAAAACAGGCGCTTCAAAAAGCAAAATCGCTCCGTGATTGCGCAGCCGCACACGCCACGGCACAAATCAAAGCGATGTCCGAAATTTACGATGTAGCCATCATTGGCGGCGGCCCGGCAGGTGCGACCGCCGCCACGCTGCTCGCTCGCAAAGGCCGGCGCGTCGTGGTGTGCGAAAAGGAAGAGTTTCCACGTTTTAAAATCGGCGAGTCGCTTCTTCCACACTCACTGGAAACCTTCGACCGCCTCGGTGTGCGTGAGAAACTCGAAGCTCACGCTTTCAAAAAACACGGCGGCGAAATCGCCACCGCCTGCGGACGCCGCATCATGCGTTTTTATTTTGAAACCGCCATCCAGCTCAAGCACCGCAGCTCCTACCAAGTCGAGCGAGCGTGGTTCGATAAAATGCTCCTCGATCATGCTGCGGAAAGTGGCGCGGAAATCCGACAACCCGCGACCATCGAGAGCGTCACCTTCGACGATAGCGGCGTCACTTTAAAGACCAGCACCGGCGAAATCCGCGCGCGCTACCTCCTCGATTGTTCGGGCCGCAACGCCATCGTCGGACAGCAACTCGACCTCAAGCGCCGCTACGATCATCTGCAAAAATTCAGCGTATTCGCACACTTCGAGGGCGTGCAGCGCGACGACGGGCGCGATGCCACGCTCACCCGTCTCGTGCGCGGAAAACGCGAATGGTTCTGGCTCATCCCGCTCGACGAAAAACGCACCAGCATCGGCGTCGTCATGGACATCGCCGACTACCGCGCCGCAAAATTATCGCCCGAGGAATCGTTCGACGCCGCCATCGCACGCAGCCCGCTCATGCGAGAGCGCATGGCCGGTGCGCGACGCATCACGCCCATCCACGCCGTCGGCGATTACAGCTATCGCAACACGCGATTCCACGGCCCACGCTGGCTCCTCGCTGGCGACGCCGCCGGCTTCATTGATCCGATTTTTTCCACCGGCGTCTTCCTCGCCATCCACAGCGCAGAGCAGGCCGCCAGCGCACTCGATTGCGCACTGCGCCGTCCGTGGCTGCGCGCCATTCGCTTCGCGTGGTTCGCGCGCGGTCTCGGCATCTTGATGAACCGCTATCTCCGCTTCGTCAGCGCGTGGTATTCCGAGGAATTTGTGGACGTTTTCACCACGCCAGAACCGCCCTGCCGCATCCCGCAAGCCGTCAACAGCGTCCTCGGCGGCAACATCCATCCAAACTTCAGCGTGTGGTGGCGTCTCCAACTTTTCTACCTCGTCCTCTGGATCCAAAAGCGACACCCCATCGTGGATAAATTGGAGCCACTCAATGACGAAACACTTCCTGCTGCTGCGAAGTAGCCGCACGCCAAAACCACTTTGCCATTCCTCATTCGTCAGCGATTCGTTATCCGCCATCGCATGATCCAGTCGCTCCTTTTCTCCACCGCCGCGCTCGCACTCTGCGCGTGCTCCAGCTTTTCGCCGATGCCCACGCCCGCAAAATCATGGGCGCAACACACGGGGCAAATTCAGACGAGCGGCGGAGCGAGGGACATCGTGGGTGAAATCTCCATTCGCGCTGACGGCGAAAATTTTCTCGCCGAGATCAGCAAAGGCCCCGGCCTGCAACTGCTCACCATCTACGCACACGGCACTCACGGCGAAGATGTGCGCATTCGTGGGCCGCTCGCTGGCAGCTCCTACGAAGGTAAAGCGGCACATGCTCCACAAAAATTGCAGGCGTGGGCCGCGCTGCCGGAAGCGTTCCACTCGGCGCAATCACGTCGTGCATTTCAAATTTTCCACGGCAGCGAAGTCATCACGTGCCGCCTGAATCCGTGATGATGCGCCTTTCTGATCGCGTCGCAAAACTCATCGTCCATCACCCGCGACGGCTGTGGGCTGTCGTGATCGCTCTGGTCGCGCTCGCAGCATGCATCATCGCTTCGCGCGCAAAGCTGAATAGCGACGTGCTCGATATGCTCCCCGGAAAACTGGAGAGCGTCGGCGTCTATAAAATCTACGACCGCGAATTTAGTCAGGCGCGCGAGCTGATGTTTGGATTGCTCGATGAAAGCGGCGCGGTGGATCTCGATGCTTTCACCGAGCACTTCGCCACCGCGCTGCGCGCCGAGCCGTGGGTCGAGCGCGTGATGGAACGCTCGCCCATCGAAGCGCCCGGTGCGCTCGATGAACTCCGCGCGGTCGCACTTCCTCTGCTCCTCAATCAACCCGACATTTCCCCCACGCTCGCGCAACTCCAGCCCGACGCCGTCACCGCGCGCATCCACGAGCTTGCGGAAAAACTCCGCTCCGGCTCCGACCTCGCCGCCCAGCAACTCGAATACGATCCGCTCGGCATCGTATTCCCCGCGCTGAAGCCGCTCGCGGCCTCGATGAATCTCGAACGCACGCGCCCGACGGCCTCCGTCGATCAATCGTTGCGCGTCCTTTTCGCCTGCGCACGACAGACGAATCTCGATGAAGCGGCGTGCGCAGCGACCATGCTGCAAGTCGAGGATTTCAAAGTGCGCGTCCTTGCAAAATGGGACGGCCCGCGCCCGCAAATCCTCTGCACGGGTCGGACGCCCTATGTCGCGGAAATGGCGGGCAAATTGAAAGGCGACATCTCCAGCACCATCGCCAGCAGCATCGTGCTCGTCGCGCTCGTGTTTTACGCGGGCTTCCGTCGCTGGAAACCACTCCGCGCCATCGTGGATGCGTTGCTTTTTTGCTGCGTCATGTCGGTCGCGTGCGGTGCCGCGCTCTTCGGGCAACTCAATATGATCACCATCGGCCTCTGCGCGATCCTCGTCGGACTCGGCGTGGATTTCGCGATGATGCTCTACGGACTTTACCTCGCCGAACGCGATGCCGGCATGGATCACGAGCGCGCCATCGCCGGTGCAGTGCGCGCACATGGACGCGGCATTTGGTTTGGCGCGCTCACCACCGCCGCCGCGTTTCTTTGTCTGCTGCGGAGCGAATCGCCCGGCTTTATGCAACTCGGCACGCTCATCGCCTGCGGCATCCTCATCGCCGCCGCCACGATGCTCACGCTGTTCTGGCTTTTCCTCGGCATCCGGCTCCCGCGCCTGCTTTATAAAATCATACTCGCCGCGCTGGCTGCCGCTGCCGCCGTGGGCGTTTGGTTCATCGCGCGCAGCATCACATCGTGGAGCGCGAACGTGTGGCAAAATATCATTTCCGGCGCGGGCCTCGCCGTCGCCTCGATGTTCGTCGCGCACTTTCTCTGCAAATACATCTCACGACTTCCCGCGTTTGTTTTGGCAAAGCCGACACGTCTCCTCGTGCCGAGCACGCTGGTGCTTCTCGCCCTCTGCGCCGCCGCGCTCGCGCCCATCGGCCACATCGCATTCGAGGTGAATCCCAAATCTCTCGAACCCCTCAAAAGCAATGCCGGCCACGCCATCCGCACGATCATGACGAAGCTCGGGCGCGATGTGGAACCGCTCCTCGTCCTCATCGCCGCCGACGATCCGGAAACTTTTTCTGCGCGCTGGGACAAAGCGCAGAGCGCGTGGACTGCGCTGGTCGCGAACGGCACACTCAAAGCCGCCGCCACGCCCGCAGCATTCGCATTTTCCCCGCAGCGAATGGCCGCCAACGCCACACGTCTCCCGCGACTCGACGCCACGCGCGCCGCACTCACCGCCGCCATTTCGCGTGAGGAACTCAAGCCATCCACCTTCACTCGCGCGTTCGGTTTGCTCGATACACTCGCGCTGGCAGCGGCGGGCGATCTCGGCGTTGTGCAGTGGCGGCGCAATCTCCCAGCCGACAGCGCGTGGTGGTTTCTCCTCGAACGTTTTCTCAGCAGCGATGGACGCACCGGCGTCGCCTTTCTTTGGCCACCGCACACGCTCACCGGCGCTGACGAAGCCACCGCACTGCGCCACGCGCTCGCAGTTCCCGGCGTCGAAATAAAAGTTTCCGGCTGGAGCTTCACGCTCACCGAACTCGGCCCGTGGGCAGAACACAAACTCACCGAACTCACGTGCCTCATGGTCGGCCTAAATATCGTCCTACTCTCCTTGCTCCTACGCCAAGCGCGCCCCGTCATCATCCTCATGCTCGGCCTCGCACTCAGCGTCGGCGCGCTTTGCGTCACGCTGAAAGTCACCGGCATCGTCCTGAATCTTTTCAACGCGCTCGCATTCCCGCTCGTCCTCGGCGTCGGCGTGGACTACGGCATCTACGTTGCGCTCGCTATGCGCACACCCGATCCATTGCGCGAACTCACCACCATTATGAAACCCGTCCTGCTCAGCGGACTCACCACCGTCGTCGGCTTTGGCTCGCTCGCGTGGGCGCAAAATCCCGCACTGCGCGGCCTCGGCCTCCTCTGCGGCATCGGCGTCGGTTGGTGCATCCTCGTCACATTTCTTTTTGTGCTCCCTGCCTGCGCGCTGGGCGCGAAATCCAGCACGCCCCGCGCGTAGTTCACCACCATGCCAAAACCATCCACCGTCCAAGCTCCCGCACAACTTCTCGCCTATCTTTTCGCCACGTGGCCGACGGAAAAGAAAAAGCAAATCCGCACATGGCTGAAGTTCCAGTCCGTCATGGTCAATGAGCGGCCCATCACGCAATTTGATCACCCGCTTTATCCCGGCGATGTCGTCTCGATTCGCACGGATCGCTTCGCAGCGCCGCGCTCGGTGCTCGCGTGTGGAATCACCGTTCACTACGAGGATGCGGACATCATCGTCATCAACAAACCCGAGGATCTCCTCAGCATCGCGAGCGAGGCCGAGCAGGAAAAGACCGCGTATTTTCAACTCACCGATTACCTCCGCCAAGGGCAGCAAAAAGCACGGGAGCGCGTCTGGATCGTCCATCGCCTCGACCGCGAAACTTCCGGGCTTATGATTTTTGCAAAGACCGCGCGGGCGAAGGAGACGCTGCAAGCCGGCTGGGACAAAGCCGAGAAACGCTACGAGGCCGTCGTCGAAGGACGACTGCCCGAGGACAGCGGGACTTTGGAATCCGACCTCAACGAAACAAACCCCTTCAAAGTTTTCAGCTCGCCGCCAACGGAATTCACGCGCCACGCCATCACGCACTACCGCGTCCTCGCTCGCAAACCCACTCGCACGCTCGTCGAACTCACGCTGGAAACCGGACGACGCCACCAAATCCGCGTGCAACTCGCAGACCTCGGCCACCCCATCGTCGGCGACGAAAAATACAAAGCGAAAACCGACCCCGCCAAGCGTCTCGGCCTGCACTCAAGTTCCCTGCGCTTTCCGCATCCCGAAACGGGAAAGGAAATGAGCTTCACCTCGCCGCTTCCAAAAAATCTGGCCCGCCTTGTGTGAGGCACTCGCTTCGTCTGCGTTCAGTGTGCTCGACTTTTTTGCGGAAGCTTTGCATTTTCCAGCGCGTGAAAATCACCACCCTCACATTTGCCGCCATCTGCCTCGCACTCCCGTGCGCTGCCAGTGAGCGTCTGACGAAAGAAGACGTCGAGCACATCATCGGGCAGGCCGTCCATGCAGCGCGCGGCCATTCGCAAAACTCGGTGATTGCCGTGGTGGATCGGGAGGCGTTCGTGCTCGGTGTTTGGGATGTCGGCGGCGGCGCACGACCATCAGACGGCGTGCTCGCTGGAGCGATTGGGCGCGCAGGTTCCGCAGCTTTGCTGAGCAGTAATCAAAACGCATTCACCAGCCGCACCGCCGGGTGGATCATCCAGCAGCATTTCCCGCCCGGCGTGAGAAACACTCCGCCCGGCCCGCTCGTCGGCGTCGGATTTTCCAATCTGTTTTTCTCCGACGTAAATCTCATCAAACAGATCCCGCCAGGCTTTGATGGAAGCGCGCCCATCGCATCTGATATGTCGCCCGGAGCCCGCGCAGCAGGCGTCGCCTTCACCTCGCTGCAAGACAGCCCCGGCGGCGTGCCGCTTTATAAAAATGGCGAGCTGGTCGGCGGCGTAGGCGTAACGGGCGATGGCTCACCAACGAATCTCAGCGCGGCTTCCGCGATCATCGCGAACAAAACGCAGCAGGACTCCACGCCGGGGTTTAAATTTGGCGCGGACACCGATGAAGAAATCGCCCTCGCTGCACAGACCGGCTACCGCCCGGACGAAGACATCCTCGCGACCGATGTTCTCGCTGGCGGCGTCCGGCTCGCCTACACCGATAAGAGCCCCGCCGATTTTCCCCACGCATCCGCCGATACACTCGGCAGCGTAGGCGCGGCGGTGGCTGGCTATCCGATTCAAGCTTCGCCTGCGCCGTATCCCTACGAGCGCGCGACGTTCGGAGGCTTCGAGGGAGAAATTCGTTTCCCCATCCGCGCCGACCCCGCGCCGGGGAGAATCGGAAATGCCGCGCGCTTGAGCGAGAGAG
>JAYUIF010000377.1:0-6928 GCA_043766295.1 Spartobacteria bacterium
AACCTCGTGGATTTCGACACGCTCCACGGCCATCGCCGCGACGTGCCCGGCTACGCGCAGTGCCTCCGCGAATTCGATGCATGGCTCGCCGGTTTTCAAAAACACATCGCCCCCAAAGACCTCATCATCCTCACCGCCGACCACGGCAACGACCCCACATGGCGCGGCACCGATCACACCCGCGAAACCGTCCCGCTCATCGTCCTGCACGGTGGAAAAGCGCACGCCCTCGGCACCCGCGAAACTTTCGCCGACATCGCCGCGACCATCGCCCAAGCCTTCGCTCTCCCCGCATGGCCTGCTGGCCGCAGCTTCCTACGATAGCGCTTCTCCATTGAGCTTCGCCTCCCAGTTAAAGGAGGGAGGAACACGCCGGGCGAAGTTTTTTTCATTTCTCCAAAAAAAGATACGGCCAAACATTCTTGGCTGACGATTACCCATTCGTAACCGGGATGGATCTTCCATCCCGTCGCTTAAAATAAACTACCAAAACCACCATCCATGATCAAAACCACCATTCCACTATTTAGCATCCTGGCGCTCGCCAGCAGTGCCATCGCCGGTCAGCAAATGACCAACAAAGAATCCAAAGCACCGGTCCCCATGGACTGCTTTCGTGCTCAAGAACTGCAACTGGACATCTTCGGCCAATACTCCGTTGGCGAAGGGCCTACTCAAGCCGGGACATTCCGCGACCACGGCTTTGGCGGCGGCATCGGCTTGAATTACTTTTTCACCCGTAATTTCGGCCTCGGAGTGGACGCAGCTTGGCTCAGCGCCAAGGAAGCCCCTTACACCTCAAAGAAGTCGGAGAGCACCGCAATCCATAACTTCAGCGCGAGTCTGATCTACCGCTTCCCGATCGATAACATCTGCATGGCACCCTACGTGTTCGCCGGCGGCGGATTTGCAGTGGACGGCGCACAATGGGCGACGGCTCATGCTGGCGTGGGCATCGAATATCGCGTGATCCCGCAAAAACTCGGCATCTTCACCGACGCGCGCTGGACGTATCTCGGCGACCGCTACGGTCACGACGATTTGAACAACGTGTCAGCCCGCGTGGGCGTCAGAGTTGTATTTTAGTCAAAACTGCGAACCTGTTACCGCAAAGACATCCCTGCGACTGAGGAAACTCGGTCGCAGGGGTTTTTGCCTTTAGCCCCAACGTGCAGAATGCACGACGCAGACGGCAATGGTGTTCCCGACTAGGCGGGGTCGCCAATGATCGCGTTCGGAATGCGGGAGGGCGAAGCGCCGCCATTCCACGGTGGAGGTTGCCCCAATATCCATTTGCAAAAGAATCTCAAACCCGCTCGCCTCTCTCCACCATGAACGAATACTCCTTTGGGCCACTAAAAGGTCGCGACGCTGTTGAAGAATTTGCTGCACGTTACCGCCATCCCGCTTTGATGCCCCTAGAGGCTAGTGCTCCATTTGATATTTTCCCTTCATTGCCACTTCCTACCGGCATCACTCCAAAAGGGAGTTGGGCTGATACATGGCCGTTTGCAGAAAGCCCTGGCGTTTATTTGATTTATTCCGAGTCATTCGATCTTTTGTATATTGGCAAGGCGTCAATGAACCGGTGCCTTGGGGAGGGACTCGCAGATCATTTCGGTGGTGGTTCGATCTGCGTTCTAAAGCAGCAGTGGCCTCAAGCACCACGCTTCGTAGTGAACATCGAGGTGAACAAAGATATGTCCTTTGAAGCACCCGCTCTTAAAGAATACTTGGTCAAGAAACTTCAGCCATTGACCAATACACTCGGCAGATGAGCATTCCATTTTACGAGCAGCAATCTCCTAAACAAAAACCGAATATCCAAACATCATATGGAAAACACAAAATCCAACAATATCGGCCTCGTAGTTTTTGCGATTATTGTGAGCATTGTCGCAAGTGTTATTACATCCTTATTCATCATTCCTTCGTCCACTGCTCACGCAGCAGCGCCTAACGCGAAAGAACAATACCTCTTCGTGGAACTCAACCCCAAAGCGTCATCATTCAAGGATGTCCCCGGAATGGAAAAAATAATAAATGAGGCTGCCGCCGATGGCTGGACCTTACGGGCGGTTCTCCCCACCGGCTACTTCATCTTCGCCAAGTAGCATCTCCTAATTCTTCTCAATGACGAGAAGAGAGGCAAACGGCCTGCACTCACCCATGGGGCAACTGCGGCGAAAAGCCCGCGGGAGTTCTTCCATCCGGGCGGAAATTGGGTTCAGTATCCCGCCATGCACATTCCAAGTTTCATCGAGCGCAAGCGTGAGGGTGGAGAGTTGGGGGCGGGGGAGATTGGGGAATTCATCGCGGGCTACGCGAGGGGGGATGTTCCCGATTACCAGGCGGCGGCTTGGGCGATGGCGGTGTTTTTTAAAGGAATGTCCGCCGCAGAGACCGGGGCGCTGACTCGCGCGATGCGGGACAGCGGGCGCGTGCTTTCGTATCCCGAGGGTTCGCCGCTGAAGGTGGACAAACACAGCACGGGCGGAATCGGCGACAAGGTGTCGCTGGTGCTCGCGCCGTTGCTGGCGTGCGCGGGGGTGTGGGTGCCGATGATCAGCGGGCGCGGCCTCGGTATCACCGGCGGGACTTTGGATAAAATGGAGAGCATCCCCGGCTTTCGCACGGGACTCGCGGAGGACGAGGCGTTGGCGCAGCTCGCACGCATCGGCGTGGTGATGATCGGGCAGACGGCGGATTTGTGCCCGGCGGACAAGAAGCTCTACGCGCTGCGCGATGTGACGGCGACGGTGCCGAGCATCCCGCTCATCGTGGCGAGCATCATGTCGAAGAAACTCGCGGAGTCGCTCGACCGGCTCGTGCTGGATGTGAAGTTCGGCAGAGGTGCCTTTATGAAAACACGCGCCGATGCGCAGGTGCTCGCCGATGCGATGTGCGCGGTGGGCGCGGAGTGCGGCGTGCAAACGACGGCGATGCTGAACGCGATGGACGAGCCGCTCGGCCACACAGCGGGCAACGCGCTGGAGGTGTGGGAATCGGTGGAGACGTTGCAAGGACGCGGCCCCGCCGACCTCGTCGCGCTCACGCTCGATCTCGCGGAGAAAGTTTCACCCGTCCCTCGCGCGCAACTCGCCGCGTGGCTCGACGACGGCACCGCGTGGCGCAAGTGGACGCAGCTCGTGGAAGCGCAAGGCGCTCGTGCTGCCGACACGGAGCGTATTTTAGAAATCCATCGTGCGCCGTTGATCCGTAAAGTTTGCGCCGAACGCAGCGGCACGCTCGTGCGGATGGATGCGGAACTCATCGGGCGTGCATGTGTCGCGCTCGGCGCAGGCCGTGCGAAGGCGAGCGACGCCGTGGATTTCGCCGTCGGCTGCGCAGGCATCGCGAAGATCGGCACGCGCATTGCCGAGGGCGAACCGCTCCTCACGCTCCACGCCCGCGACGAGCAAACGCTGGCTGACGCGCTCGCGCTCGCCGAGCGCGCAGTGGAAGTCGTTTAGCGATCTATTTTCCTGCGCGATTAAGCTGGATCGATGCAGTTGGAAGTGTGTGACAGGATGCGAACGGTGTGTGCGGGGTAGCGCCTGCGCCCTCGCAGGCTGCGTCCCCGGCGCCCTCGCCGGGGCGACGTTTGCGGGCGCACCGTTTGGTGGGGGCGGCGTCCAGACTTTCGGGCGCGGGTTTGCAAGTTCGCACGGCTCATTGTCGGCGAGGGCGCCGACAACAACACGCGAGGGCGCGTGTGCTACCCCGCACACACCACCCGCAATTTCCAACTGCATCGTTCCGGCTACGTGCGGCAGCCGAGCGTGAGGAGGACGTTGGCCCAGAGCGATTGATCCGCAGTTTGGATCGTGAGCACGTGGTCGGGCGACTCGACTGCTTTGTAAAAGTCCCATTTCAAAACAGGATCCAATGTGAGGTGCGGCGCATCGCTCGCGAGCACCTGGCGGTATTCCGCCCACACGGGCGGCTCGCCTTTTTGTGCGTAGGGATCATCGGCGGGGATGCCCATCGTATTCACATGATCAATCGGCAGCGCGCTCAGCAACGCTCGCAGCACTTGTGCGACCATCGGCACGCCGGGCGTGAGTTGAAGGCAGACGAGTTCCGCATTCGGCCCGCGCTTGGTGGAAGCGGGATAGTTGCCGTCGGCGATGAGGATTTTCGAGTGATGCCCCGCGCGCGCGGCGACGCGGAGGATTTCGGGATGGAGCAGTTGGGTTTTGAGCATGGTGTGAGTTAGGGATTTAACCGCAGATTACGCAGATGAGCGCAGAATTTTGAAACAAAGTCGTTCAGCTTCATCTGCGAAAATCTACGGAATCTGCGGTTGAAAAACTTCATCGCAATTTAATCAGCGGTTCCTTCGACGGTGAATTTCCGGAAGCTCTCGATGGTCTGCCGCGCGGCGGTGTCGGCATCGGGGAGCGGGAGGATTTCCGCCGAGAGATAGCCGGTGTATCCGATCTCACGCAGCGCAGCCACGATGGGCGCGGCGTTGGTGTGGCCGAGGCCGATGGCGCGGCGGTTTGAGTCGGCAAAATGAACGTGACCGACGAGCGCGCCCGCATCGCGGAGCGCGGCGGGGAGATCGTGCTCCTCGATGTTCATGTGAAAGAGATCGGCGAGAATGCGAACGCGGCTGGTTTTCAACGTGCGCAGCCACGCGGCGGTTTCGGTGATGCGGTTAAAAAGATTCGTCTCGTAGCGATTGAGCGGCTCGTAGAGGAGCGCAGTGCCGTGCGTGGCGGCGGCGTATTCGCCGAGATCGTCGAGCGCCTCGCCAAGCCACGCCAGTGCTTGCTCGCGGGCGATTCCGTTTTCCACGCGCCCCTGCATCGAGCCGATGATCGCCGGAGCACCGCAGCCGCCCGCCAGATCAATGATCGCACGGATGAAGTCGCGTGCGTGCGCCCGGATCGCGGCGTCGGGCGAAGTGAGCGTCCACTTGTGAACGAGCCAGCCGCCGCCAGTTCCGATAGCGGCGACTTTCAATCCATGATGGTCGAGGAGCCCCTGCAATTCTGCGATGTCCACTGCATTCGCCGCCGGAGGAAAAATCTCAACCGCATCGTAACCGCGCGCCGCCGCCCGCGCACAACCATCCGCAAGCCCCTCGTGAAAAACAAACGGCCCGCCGCGAGCTTCAGCGACGAGACAGATAGTGATGGCAGAACGCATCCCGCGTTTTGCACCGCATAGGCCACTCAGTGCAAGCGCGCGAGGAACGCGATGTCATTTCAGATGCGGAAAGAGTGTCGAAATCGGGCAGTGTCCTATTTTGAATTTGGAAGCCACAAAGCCATGAAAGGAAAATTGTCGCAGCTATGGGATGAGCCGACTTCCAGATATTTCATGGTTTCATGGCTTCCAAATTACGACACCACCCGGAATCGAACTGGACGGTTCGCGCGGTCGCGGGCATGGTGTCGGCAGTCCTCCATCTGCCCGTCGAAATAGCCGGGCAAACAAAACCACTTCGATCTATGAAAACGAACGAACTCACGTTGAACCCGCTAAAAGTCCCATTTGGCACTGCCAAATGGGCTCGCCTGCGCAACGTCAGTTTCCATCAATGGGAAGATGCGTTTGAAGTGGAATTTGAAGACGGACTTTCCTTCTTGGAGCCGCACGCCTCCATCCGAAAAGCGAACTGGATTTCGGCGGGTGCGCTTCCCACTTCCGTGGAATTGGAGTCGGAAACCCGCAGCGGCTTCTTCGTTCACTACGACAATGGCCAGACGGCGGAAGTCTCGTGGGCGTTCATCCGTGAACTGCCACCTAAAAAGCCACGCAAATAACCACTGCAAACTCACTCACATGAATCCAACCATTGATCAAATCCGCGAATCTACTCCACATACTTTTCACACAGCGAAAATCCTAGACGCGGACAACCATGTGATATCCAACGGACAAGTTTCTTTAACAGGAACTGATGGGGGGATTTTCCTCACACTTCCGCAAAAACTTCCTGAAAATGCAGAGTGTCGTGTAGCCAAAATTCTGATTGGAACATATCCGCCTTTTGAAGTTGCTCGTTTTTATTGGCATGGGGATGACTGCCAGCATTACGTGTTTAGGGTGAGTGAAATCCAAAATCCAAAAAACATCTAACATGATGGAGCATTCGCACGAATGGACGGTTGCTTGTGGCGTTGTGAAGGGTTTGTGGCGGGAGAGCAGGGGCGAAAGACTCCGTATCCCTCGGCAATGTGTGGCCGGATACACAGTATACTTGAACGCGCTCTCATGAAAACATTTACACTCGGCAAGCTGAAGGCGATTTATCTCCTGTGGTTGTTTCTGCATTTCATGCTGCTCGTATTTTCGCCCACTCCTTTCGGACGTCAGCAGATTGGCTACCGCCTTAGCGACAACAGTAGAGACTATCACAGTTTCTACCCTTTCACCTTTGCGGACGGCCACTGGAATCCTGCTCGTATTGGCGACTACGACATCACGGAGTTCATCCTCTATGCGCTGGCTCCTTTGGTCTTTCGGAAGGTTGTCAGGCTGTGGCGATCTGGCAGCGAGAGTATTGACCCTCCACCCGAACAGCCGGAGGAAGCTGCGGTAGAGCAGCCAAAAAACGAGGAGGAGGCGGCCAGCCCGCCCGAGCCAGAACAGGACATTGAAACAACTGAGTCGGAACCAAAACCCGAAAACCCTCCCGCCCTAACAGAAGAAAGTGACGGGGTTTCCGCACCAGACGCATCGCCCGTGAGCGTGTGTCCCGTTTGCGGAAGAACAGAATCGCCTTACGATGCTAAATGCCAGTGCGGACATCGCTATGATGCGGGCTGCGAGAAAACGATTTCGACTCAGGTTTCAACGCCCACAACAGTTTGCAAGAAGAAATCTCGGTATGGTGCGAGTTACTGGGTTATAGCGGTATACATCTTCATAGCCTTTTTCACGGGCTCCACTCCGAATCCGGTCGTCATCCTGC
>JAYUIF010000378.1:0-2887 GCA_043766295.1 Spartobacteria bacterium
ATGGATGCGAGCCTAGCTTGTCCTACGTTCCACTTTGACTCGTTTTACGGAGGTTAGGTGGCCTTTTTGTCGTCAGAGGCTTTCTGGACAAGCATCTCAATCCGTCGCAAACGCTGTGCTGACTGATAAGTGTTTTCAACAACCCGTGCTAATCCGAGAATAATCAACCCGCTGATAACTGCGCTAAGGAAAAACAACAAACCACCTTTGGTATCGCTATTACAGATAGAAATGCCACCAATCAGGGCCACGATAAACACGAAAACCGCAATAGATGCCAGAGCAGTGGCAACCGCGTCGCTCGATGGATGGGTAGTTCGCATGACCTTCGGGTATTCGTTCAGGCAGCAGTCGGCAAGCGTGAAAAGCTGCGGTGAGTTGATAGCGCCAAGTGACAGGCAGATTATTTGCATTACGAAACCAAGCTTTACGCTGACGCTTTACTCCGCAGCGTTCCTCTTTTAGTCCCTCGGGCTGATTTCATCGCACCCATGCTCCGCTACACAGGAAATCGTGTCGCTGCCATGCCTGTCAGAATGATGCAGGGATGAGCCTGCAAAACTCGTCTTCCATGTGTGTGTGAAGCGTGCCATCCTCGGCGCATGAACGAGATCATTTTTCAAGTCACTGAAGACGAAATTGATGGCGGCTTCATCGCCACGGCACTCGGCCACGCCATCGCTACTCAGGGCGAAACCGTTGAGGAATTGCGAGAGATGGTGCGCGATGCGGTGAGTTGTCATTTCGGAGATGGCGCTGCTGGCCCGATGCCGAAAATCATCCGGCTGCACTTTGTGCGCGACGAGGCACTGGCTGTTTGAAAACTCCGCGCAACATCAGCGGTGCCGACCTTGTCCGTGCCCTGCGCGTGCTTGGCTATGAGCGTGTGCGGCAGGACGGCTCCCACATTCGGCTCACCAGCAGCCTCGGTGGCACACATCACGTCACGATTCCGAACCATCGCCCACTGAAAACCGGCACCCTTCTCGGTGGTGTGTTGAAACCCGTAGCCGCGCATCACAAGCTCACCGTCGAAGAACTGCTCATCAAACTCGACTTGTAGGCAATCGGAGTAAGCTGATTTCATCGCACCCATGCTCCGCGACATTACCCGCCATCTCGACGAATTCCTCGATCACGCTCGCGTCGCCGATTACCCCGGCGCGCTGAATGGGCTGCAACTCGAAAACAGTGGGCGCGTGGCGCGGGTGTGCGCGGCGGTGGATGCGTGCGAGGCGGTGCTCGCGGAGGCGGCGCGGGTGCGGCACACGCTCTTACTCGTGCATCACGGGATGCTGTGGGGCGGGGCGCAGAGGTTCACGGGGGCGTTGCGGAGGAAATTGCAGATCGCGTTCGATGGCGACCTCGCGGTGTATGGCTCGCATCTACCGCTCGATTTGCACGCGAAGCTCGGCAACAACGCGCTGCTGGCAAAGGCGCTCGGCTTGCGGAAATGCGTGCGCGCTTTCGAGGCGAAGGGGCAGCTCATCGGTCTGGTGGGCGAAGTGAAAACGACGCGCGCGGAGTTTGCGCGTCGCATCGAACACGCGGTGGGCGGGCGCGTGCATCTCGCACCGGGCGGGCCTGCGAATGTGCGGCGCGTGGGGATTTGCAGCGGAGGCTCGGGCGGCGAAGTCGCGGTGGCGGCGGCGATGGGCTGCGATGCGTTCGTGTGCGGGGAGGGGCCGCATCATACATTCACGCTGGCGGAGGAACTGGGCGTGAATCTTTTCTACGCGGGGCACTATGCGACGGAGACTTTCGGAGTGCGCGCGCTCGGTGATCATGTGGCGAAAAAATTTCGCATCCCGTGCGAATTCATCGCGCATCCCACGGGGCTGTGAGCGATTTTCTGCCACGGGAATTTTTCATGCGCGACCCGGTGACGTGCGCGCGGGAGTTGATCGGCTGCACGCTCGTGTGGGGGAAATGCGCGGGCGTGGTCGCGGAGACGGAGGCTTACAGCGCGGTGGATGACGAGGCGTGTCACACTTGGACGCGACCGAGTGCGCGGGCGTTTGTCGCGGCGCATCCGCCCGGCGCGGCGTATGTGTATTTTAACTACGGGATGTATTGGATGCTGAATGTGCTGGTGAAGGGCGGCGCGGAGGAGGGGTTCGTCCTGCTCCGCGCGCTGGAGCCCGTCGCCGGTCTCGCAGCGATGACGCGCCGCCGATCCGCCGCGCAAAGAAGCGCGAAAATTTTGAAGCCGCAATCGCTGTGCAGCGGGCCGGGAAAACTGGCGCAGGCGCTCGGGGTGACGGCGCGCGATCACGGTCGCGATTTCTGCGGGGGAAAAGGCGCGGTTTTTCTCCCGCCACCATCGCCCGTGACGGTGGAGACGGATGCGCGCATCGGCATCTCGCGTGCGCAGCATTTGCAATGGCGTTTTCTGCTCGCGGGGAGCGCGCACATTTCCGTGCGGGCGGGAAAGTGAGCGTGAAAAAGAAAAGGCCAGACCGACGAGCGGTCTGACCTTTAATTAAAAATCCCTTTGTTGGGAGTTGGGACTACTTCTTGTAACCCTTGGCTGGAGCCGGAGCGGACGCGGGCTTGTCGCAAGAACAAGCGGCGAATCCGAACGTCATGGCTGCGAGAGCGATGAGAGCGATAATGCGCATTTCAGTGTGTCACCTCCTTCAGTGCAGGTTGCATATAAGCAGTCAGATAGGCGGGTTTAGCGAAGTGAGACAACGCAATTCTTTGTCATACGCTGCGACTGCGCGATGAAATCCTTGGATGACGCGGATGATTTTCAACCAAGGATGGACACGGATGATTCACCACGGATGGGAATGGATGGACACGGATAAACGCAGATGGCTTTTGCTTTCACATATGCCTCCGAATCTGCGGGCGATGACTGCTTTTTTTAGGTTGAAAATAT
>JAYUIF010000379.1:0-2884 GCA_043766295.1 Spartobacteria bacterium
TCCGCCTGCTCCTCCCGCCCGCGCCCGGACAACCCCAACGCGAGAGCGGAAAACTCTTCGTCACCTATCGAAAGAAAGACGGCAAAAATACCGGCGAACTCATCCTCACCGAACTCCCCGCCGGCAGCGAACGCCCCGCGAACAGCACCTACTTTGACATCGCACCGCTCCCTCGCGATTGGGTCCCCGATCCGAGCACTTGGTAAAATTGCGCCCTACTCGGCGGCGATGTCGTGCATTTCGGCAGGATCAGCACGCAAATCGAATATCTGCGTATTGTTCACCTTCGGATAGACGATCAATTTCCAGCGCTCATCGCGCACCGCCCGCTGCAGTGAGTGAATCGTCTGCGCCTGCGGAGCAGATACAAAAACCGCCAACAGTATGGCGGTGTTTAAGAATCCATGCGACTATGCCTCGTGCCTCCGCACTCCCAAATCATTGCCTTGGTTTTGAGCTTCACGACATTCGCGCTGGCCGAGCCGCCGCCGGGCTACGAACTCAAATGGAGCGATGAATTCGATGGCGGAAAGTTGGATTTACAGAAATGGAAACACTGGCTGCTCGGCAAACGCCGCGATGCCGTGAACACTGCGGATGCGGTGAGCGTCGCCGATGGAAAACTCACCATCACCACTTACACCGAGGGCGGCCAGAACTACACCGGCATGGTTGCCACCGAGGATAAATTCGAGCGCGCGTTCGGATATTGGGAGGCGCGCATTCAGTGGGGCGATGTGCCGGGCACATGGTCGGTGTTCTGGACGATTTCGCAGCCGATGATGCTGCCGCACATGGGCGAGCACATTGGCAACGTGGAGAAAGCCGGCAACGAAGTGGATTTCGTCGAGCATCGTGGCGTGGACGAGGAGGGAAAATACATGGCGGGAAAAGCGAACTTCACGCTGCATTGGGACGGCTACGCGGAGCACCGAAATGGCTCCGGCTTTCTCACCGAAAATCTGAAGCTCGACGAAGGCTTCCACATTTACGGCTGCGAATGGAGCGAGGGCGGCTACCGCTTTTTCATTGATGGAAAGTTGCTCTGGGAAACGCGCGGCCCGGTGTCGAAGCGTCCGCAGTTCACCATCCTCAGCACCGAAGTGGACGACCAATCGTGGGCATGGCACATCCCGAAGGAAGGCTACGGCGACCGCGCATCCAGCAAGGTGAAGATGGTCGTGGACTACGTTCGCATCTACGCAATGCCAGCGCGCTGAGTTCCGCGTTCGGAGTTCCGCCTTTAGGCGGCATGGTGTGCAAAATCATAAGCGGTGTGAAAACAGAACTCACAGTTTTCGCTCGCGCCCATGCGCCCATAGGCGGAAATATAAACCCGCGAGCCCGCCTGAAGGCGGAACTCCAAACGGAACCAAAACTCGTGTCCACACCAAGGTATCTCTGGCGGCAGCTCACGCCCGCGCAGCGTGAGGAATTGCTTTCGTGGCGCAAGTCTCGCGGGCGTCCATGGCATTCGCCGCCGCATCGTCCGAACTTCGGCCACTTGCGTTTTCACGTCACCGCCGCCTGTTTCGAGCATCGGCACTACATCGGCCACAATCCGGAGCGCATGGATGCCTTCACGCGCGATTTGCTCGCCGTTTTTTCCACCTACGCGAGCCGGACTTTCGCGTGGTGCGTGCTGCCGAATCACTATCACGCACTGGTCGAGGCTCCCGATATTCTCGGGCTATTGCGCGAACTCGGACGGCTTCACGGACGCACATCGCACGCATGGAACGGCGAGGAAAATTCGCGCGGGCGTAAAGTTTTCTTTCGTGCCGCCGAGCGTGCGATGCGTTCCGACCGGCACTATTGGGCGACGCTGAATTATGTGCATCACAATCCAGTGCATCACGGCTACGTCGCCCGTTGGACTGACTGGCCATGGAGCAGCGCGCCGGAATTTCTCGCGCAGACCGATCCGAACGAAGCCAGATACATCTGGGGCGAATACCCACTGGACGAATACGGCAAGTGCTGGGACGACCCGGAAATGTGATGCGTGCGGAGTTTTGTTCGGAGTTCCGCATTCAGTCGCTTTAGATCGCTTTTAACCGCCTAAAGGCGGAACTCCAAACTAGTCCTCCGATGCGGCCAATTTTGCCAGCACGCTGAGGTCTTCGAGCGTGGTGGTGTCGCCTTTGATGTTCTCGCCGGCGGCGACGGGGCGGACGTTGGGAAAAGAAAGACGCGGGCGGATTGCTCAGCCGAGGATCGTCCTCAGACTGCTGGCAAGGGCGGGCACATTGGTTTCCACCACGCTCCAGAGCAGTTCATCATCCACTGAATCATAGCCGTGTATGATGCGATTCCGCATCCCGACGATGCGGCGGAGTTCAGGGATTTTTTCGTTCACAGTTTCGTCGAGTTGCGTGGCGCGCTGGAGTGCCTCGCCGATGATCTCGATCTGACGTTCGACCGCCGAGCGAAGAAGCGCGTCGGCGAGATAATCGTCGCGCGACTTGCCCGCAGTGAACTGCGCGATGGCCTCGCACGCTTCCAACGCGTGGGTGAGGCGTTCCCGAGCCTCAGCTTTCATAGATGACTTCGTGCGCCGACTCGATTGCCCGGCGGAACGATGGACGGCGTATGGATCGCTCGGTGACGAGATCCACTTTCCGGCCAAGCAACCGTTCCAGAGCCTCGGCGAAATCGAGGTAGCGACTTGCGTAATCCGGTGAAGCGGTGTCGCAAAACGCGACGATGAAATCAAAATCACTTTTGGCCGGATCAAAGCGTCCGCTCACCGCCGAGCCGAACGCGGCCAGGCGCTTCACGCGATGCGTTTCGCACAGACGCGCGAGATCCGTTTTGGAATCGGCGAGCATGGAAGTCATGCGGACGATGTAACCGATCCGAAGCTGCAACGCAATGAGCCGCT
>JAYUIF010000380.1:0-38404 GCA_043766295.1 Spartobacteria bacterium
TTTCAGCCCGCACAGCGGGTCTGATTTTTCAAATCACGCCGCCCGGTTCGCAAGAGCCGTGCGGCGTTTTGTTTCGGGTTAATTTCGAAGCACATCCTCCAGCGTCAGCGTCGAGAGATCGGGTGCGCGCAGAACTTTCACATGAGTGCCCTGCGGTGCCCATACGGCGGGGTCGGTGGGGCCGAAGAGCAGCGTGCATTTTGCGCCCACTGCGGCGGCGAGATGGGAGACGCCGGTGTCGTGGCCGAAATAGTGGGCGCACCGCGCGAGCAATGCGGCGAGCGTGGGCAGCGGCAAGTCGCGCGCGACGAGTGTGGCGTGGGGCGCGAGCGCATCGAGCGATGCTGTGTCTGCTTCGCCGCCGATGACGAGCAGCGGGTCTTTGATTTCACCGATGAGTGCGCGCCATTTTTCCAGCGGCCAATTTTTTCGCGGGCTGCCGCTGCCGGGATGCAGGGCGGTGAATGACGCATGTCGGATGACGGATGACGAAAGAAACGCTTCGGCGGCTTGTTGGGATTCGGCGATGGGGATGAGTTTCACTGCGGAGTCGTCGAGGTAGAGCGCCATGCTTTCGAGACCGCGTGCGAGTTGCGCGCTCGCGTGATTGCCGTCGGTGAGGGGTGTGTAGGCGGAGAGATAATTTTTCACGCCTGCGCGTTTTACGTTGGTCTCGAAGATGCCGTCGGGATCAAAGAGCCAGCTCACGATTTGCTGGAATGATGCGAAGTATTCGCACAGCTCGGGCGAGAGGTTGCCGTTGCGCGCGAAGAAGCCGGCGAGCGGGCCGTATTCGATGCTGCGCGTGGCGTCGGCGTAGGTCGTGCCGGGCGCGGGGCCGCCGTGCAGCGCGAGCGATGCGATGTGGCGGTAGCCGAGGATTTCGAGGTGGCAGTGCGGGAATGCTTCGCGCAGCAGGCGCAGCGCGGGGAGCGTGAGGATGAAGTCGCCTATCGCGCCACCACGGATGGCGAGGATGCGGGGCTTCATGCGTCTCGCGGTTACATGAGATTTGCCGCCACTTCCGCCATCTCGCTGCGCTCGCCTTTGAAGAGATTGATGTGCGCCATCCACGGCTGGCCTTGCAGGCGGTTGCGGGCATAGACGAGGCCGTTCGTATGCGCGTCCACGTAGGGATTATCAATTTGCCCGAGGTCGCCGATGAGGATGATTTTGCTCCCCTTGCCCATGCGCGTGACGAGCGTTTTCGATTCGTGCGGCGTGAGTTGCTGCGCTTCGTCCACGATGAAAATCGCGTTCGGAATACTGCGACCGCGAATGTGCGTGATGGCTTCGATTTCGATCTGACCATTCGCGACCAATGGCTCCCACGGCCTGCCTGCGGGTTTGGGTCCGCCAAATGCGCCGCGCGGTTCGCGTTGTTCGCGTGGGTCGTCGTTCTTGCGCTGGCTCTGTTTTTTATTGTCAAAATGCTCCGGCTTGCGCGGGCGGGTGAGCAGGAGTTCCAGCGCGTCGAACGCCGGCTGCACCCACGGCGCCATTTTTTCCATGATGCCGCCGGGGAGAAAGCCGATGTCTTTTCCCGTGGGCATGATCACGCGAGTGATGAGCATTTTCTCGAACTCGCCCGTCTGCACCAGCTCGAGCGCGGCCCCCACGCTCATGAGCGTCTTGCCCGTGCCCGCTTTGCCATAGACGGTGATGAGCGAGATCGCCGGATCGTAGAGCGCATCGAGGAAAAACCGCTGCCCGAGATTCAGCGCCGTGAGCCAGCGCCCGCCGCGAATCGTGATGCGGTCGCGCCGCAATTTGTGCAGCGAGCCGTCGCCGACGTGGCGTGCGGGGATCGCGTGCGTGGGCTCCTCTTCGTTGCGAACGAGCAGATAGTGGTTCAGCGGATAGTGCGCGGCTTTTTCAAACACCATGCTCTCCTGGCTCGCAAAAGCCTGGAGCGCGTGGCCGGGCACGTCGAACGTCTCATACTCCTCGTTCTTCTGCTTCATCGTGAGGCGGATGTCCGTGTCCTCCACGCGGTCGGTGCGGTAGTCCTGCGCTTCGAGTCCGAGCGTGCGCGCTTTCAGGATCATGTTCAGATCTTTCGTCACGAGGATGACGGGGTCTTTCTCCGCATCGGCCACGGCGCACGCGGCGGCGAGGATGCGGTTGTCCACGCTCGACAAATCCGGGAACAAATCGCGGAGCATGTGGAAGCGCGGCGAATCACTCACCAGAATCCATACACCGTTCCTGAACTGCGCGAGCGGGTTCACGCACACGCGGAGCCTGCCGCCATTTTCCAGCTTCACGCCCTTCTGCATGTCCTCGGCGTTGCGAAATTTCTCACTCAGCCGGCGGTGAACCTCGCGCGCATTCGCACCGCGCGTGGAGCTTTCACTTTTAAAACGATCCAGTTCCTCAAAGACCTCCACGGGGATCCACACGGTGTTATCCTGAAATTGAAACGGTGATCCGGGATCGTGGATCAGGACGTTTGTATCGAGGAGATAGTTTTTGGAGGATGGCGCGGGAGCAGTCTTAGGTGGCATTAAATTCGCGCGGAACGTGGCGGGTGCCGCCCCGCCGTGCAATGCCAAACAGCCAGTGCTCTGTGACAATCCGAAAGCACTTCCGATGGGCGGTCTCGTTTTCCGCTCAGTCGAGAGGAGTTTCGAGGTCTGCCTCCCCGAGCGCAGCAGGCCAGATGCGACCTATGATGATTTTCTCATCTCGTATCGTGTAGATAATCTTCCAGCGCCGAAAAATCAGCTTCCTCCATCCTCCATCTCTCAATTCGTCGAGGATGGTTCCGGCTTCGGGATGTGTGAGAAGAATTTGTGTTCGATTGAAAATGCCGAGTCCGATGGACCGGGCCGCCTGTGGATTTCGGCGAGCGATGTAGCGGACGATGACTTCGATGTCGGCGGATGCCTTCTCAGTCCAGATTAGCGAGTGAGCCATTCTTCGATCCTGTTTTTCATCTCAGTGTTGGATACCAGACGGTTCTCGCGGATGTCGTCCTCTGCCTCTTCGACTGCGGCGAGCAACGCAATTTCTTCGTTCACGTCGCGGAAGTTCACATCATCCGGCAGTCGTTGAATTGCTGACAAAACTTGCTGCTTGATGCTCATGCGGAAAGATTGCGCCTCAATGTCGGACGGGCAAGAGCAAAGGGGGCATTTCAGAGCGTGTTCTGCGTTTTTTATTTGGCTTCAGGCTTTGAGAGTTTCCAAAGCCAAATGCTCAGACAGCCCGTCAGCACAAAGGCAATTGCGCTTAGCCAAAACGGAATCAGATGACCTCCGGCGCGCACCTCGACTTGTGTCGCTATGCGCAACAACTGCACCAAGCTTATCAGGGCGAAAACCGTGCTCGCGACTCGTAGTCCTAGATTTTTTGAGTTCATGTTTGTATTTTTTTGGTTGGTTAAATTTCGGTCAGAAAAAATTCATCCACGTAGTGGGAGAGGGGCCTCCCGGCCGTCTTCTCTATTTCCCCGCCTTCGCCGCGAGTTCTTTTGCCACTTTGCTGTTGGCGCGGGGCTTGTGGATGTTTTCGGCTTTTCGCACTGCGCCGTCTTTGCTGAACGAGACGATTGCGAGGGCACCGACGGGGAAGTCGGTGAGTTTTCCTGTGCCTCGCGAGCCGTAGAGGGTGCCGGGGTGGATTTGGAAAACGTGTGTTCCTTGTTCGCCTTTCACGCTGACGCTCGTTTCGCTGACGACGGTGACGATGCCGGCGTAGTCGGTGGCGGGCAGTGGCTTTGCGGCAAAGAGTGTGGTGGCGGAGAGGAGGAGTGTTGCGAGGAGTGTTTTCATATGAGGAATGGTGAACCTTTAAATGAGAGGGCGTCAAGCTGACGATGGGCAAACGCGAAGACGCCGCCGCTGCTGATGGGTTGAAAAGTAAACGGTGATAGGTTCTGCGCTCGCTTGCACCCAGCTTGCTTTGGTAATGACAACTATGACTCCGCTCCGACTGCTCTTCGCGATTTTCTTTTGCACGCTTTTGTCCGTGAGGGCGGAGGAAACTTTCGAGGTTCGGCTGCATCGTCCGGCGAAAGCAGGAGATCGTTTTCGTATCGCCGCAAAAATCGCAATCGAGAGTGAGACATCCACGACTTTCGACAAAGAGGATGCCGATGTGGAGAAGGTGAACGCTGCGTGCAAACTCACCGGCGAACTGACGGCGGTGACCGTGACGCCAAAGGGACTCGTGAGCGAACTGAAACTCAAGCTCACCGATGTCGAGTGCGTGAGCGATGGCGCGAAAGTCGCGTTTTTTAAAAGCGGCGATGTGATCCATCTGCGCCATGATCGCGACGAGAAATTCGTGAAGGTAAATGGCGAGGATCCCGATGAATTACAGGGCGAGGTGATTGACGATCTGCTCTCGGTCGCGAGCGACACGGAGCCGACCGACGACGAGGTGTGTGGCACGAAGGAAAAAGTCGCGCTCGGGGCCGAGTGGCCGATGAGTTCGGCGCTCGCGGCGAAGAGCTGGAACGAGGAGGGCTTTGAAGGAATGAAGGCTCGGGACATCAAGGGCAGCACCAAGCTCGTGGAAACCACGACGCTAGACGGTCAGCCTGCGCTGAGGTTTCGCGGGGAGATGAAGGTCAACAGTTCCACGATGAAAATGCCGCGCAATCCCGAGGAGACCGGAGAGATCAAAACGAAGCGATTCACGATGGAGGCGAGCGACGATACGGAAATCCCGGTGGACCCGACGGCGATGTCGAGCCGCGTGAAATTGCAGGTAAAAATCGAAGCCGAGTCCGGCGGAAAAATTGAACGCGATGGCGAGACCGTGACAGTGAGCGTCAAAACGCGCCATCGCTACGCCTACGAAATCGCCGAGACGCCGGTGAAGTAATCACTACGCGAAAAGCCGCGCCCACTCCGCTTCATTGAAGCCGACAGCCCCGCATTTTGCGGTGAGTGCAAACGGGCGTTTCACGAGGTTGCCGTTCTTCGCGAGCAGCGCGAGTGCTTCGTCGTGGCTCATGTTTGGAAGTCGCTCGCTCAGTTTCATCGCGCGATAGTCGAGGCCGCTCGTATTAAAAAGACGACGGATTTCGCCGACATGGCCGAGCATCGTGCGAAGCTCCGCGATGATTGGCGGATGTTCGCGGATCGGGATGACTTCGTGGGGGATGTCGTGCTCTTCCAAAAAGCGCACGGCTTTGCGGCAGGTGCTGCATTTTACATAGGTGTAAACGCGAAGGCTCATGGATTTTCCAGCGGTGATGCTGCCAGCGGATTCCACTGCTCCCAATCGTAGTGCTCCATCGGCCCGAAGTGTTTTTTGTAGTCGTAAATGGAAGGCTCCCGATAGCAGTAGCCGGGGTAGTGCCAGCGTTTGCCGGCGCGTTGTGCGACGGTGAGTTCCCACAGCATCGTCGCTGTGCCGAGTGAGCGGCGCGATTCATTCGGATCAAAGAATGCGTAGAGGCTCGATACGCCAGTCGCGCCCACATCCATGTAGCTGGCGGAAATCAGACGGTCGGCGAGATAGGTGCCGATTTCGAGGGTGATGCACGGCACCGCGTGTGGCGCAGGGCCGAGGAAATCTTCGAGCGAATTTGGGATGTTGTCTTTAAAACGCATCTTGTGCGCGTCGAACAACCGCTGCCGCTCATCATCAATCACTGCGCGTTTTACCTTCACGACCAGATCCGCGTTTTTGCGCAACACACGCCGCTGGCTCTTCGATGCAGCGAAACGCACCACGTCAATTCGCAGCGGCATGACGTGGCACAGACCGTCCGCCGTGACCGCCTCGCGGTAGCGGTAAAAGATGGGCCCAAAATGACGCCAGCCCGCGAGCCAGAGCGCATCCATCTGCTCGGGCGATTGGTTCCAACTCACGAAATGTTCGTCATGCACTGGCTGCATAAAACGAACGTGAAGCAGCCCGCCGGAATTTTCCACAGCGGAATGTGGTTTCCGTCTTGTCGAAATCACGTCGCCGTTTACCTCAGTCGCGTTGCACATGAGCCACTGCTCTCTCCGCCCTCGCAAACCATTCTTCGGTCTCGCACTATTTGCGCTGGCCGGGATCGCGCTGGCGGATCAATGGCCGCAGCCTGTCTGGCTCGTGCTTTCCGGTGCGGGCGTTGTTGGGTTGGTTCTTCTGTTTTGGAAAAATGCGTGGGTCTGCCGTGTGTTCACTGGCGTTGTATTTTTCGCGCTTCATGTGCTGAGGCAGCAGGGCGGGATGATTGAATTTGCGCGCACGCTTGAGTCGGAGCAGCAGCGGGCGGAGGCGACGGGCGTGGTGTGCGCGGAAGCGGAAAGTTACGCGGGCACACGCGGCGAGAAACGCGCCAATTTTCAAATCAAACTGCGGACGCTGCGAGCGGGAGCCGGAGATGTTTCGGCGGACGGTCTGTGTCTCGTGCGATGGAGCGGGCCGGCTCCGCAATATGGCGATGTGGTTTCGCTCAAAGGAACGGCGCATCCGCTCGCGGGGCTGCGGAATCCGGGGGAGTTTGACAACGCGAATTGGCTTCGTCGCCATGGGGTAAACTTCGAGATCATCACGCGAAACGAGAGCGACTGCAAAATTATCGGCAAGGGCGAGGGGAGTTCGATTCAGGTTTTTGCCATCGCAGCGCGAGCGTGGATAAAGGAACGATTGGATACAGGACTGGCAGATGCGCCGGACGAGACGGCGCTGATCGAGAGCATGGTGCTGGGGATGCGCGGCGAGACTCCCACTGAGATGAAAGCGATGTTTCAGAAAACCGGCACGCTGCATCTTTTCGCCGTGAGCGGGCTGAATGTAGCGATGCTCGCAGCCATAGCCTGGTATTTGTTGAAGCCGCTGCGTATCTCGCGGGTCGCTGGTTTTTTTGTGATCCTGCCGCTGCTCGTCGCCTACGCAGTGGCGACGGGACTTGGCGCAAGTTGCGTGCGCGCGACGGTGATGGCGGGATTCTTTTTGGCCGCGCCGCTCGCGGGCCGTCCGGCGGTTTCGCTGAACAGCATCGCCGCCGCTGCGCTGGCCATTCTCGCGTGGGAAACGAACGAACTTTTTTCACCGGGCTTTCAACTTTCGTTCGTGCTCGTGCTCGCAATCATGTTGTTCGCCGAGCCCATTGCGCGGCGAATTGAGCGAGTCGCCAAGCCGGATGATTTCGTGCCCGTTGAGCTATGGAACGCAGCGCAAAAAACACGTTTCGCCTTGTGGGGAATACTGGCGCAGGCGACGGGAGTCACCATCGCAGCGTGGCTGGGATCGCTGCTTTTTATGGCGGGATATTTTCATCTCATCTCGCCTGTGGCCATCGTCGCCAACGCAGTCGCAGTGCCGCTCGCGTTCTGCGTTCTGGCGCTTGGATTGATGGCGTTGATCGTGAGCTTTGTGAGCACGCAACTGTTGCTGGTGGTGAACTGCGCGAACTGGGCGTGTGCGAAATTGCTGCTGCTGGTTGTTGCGTTTTTTGCGCACGTGCCGGGCGGTTATATTTATGTCGAATGTCCACGGCTGGGGCCAGCGCCGCTGTGCGAGATTACCGCGCTCGATGTCGGTCAGGGTGCCGCCATTCATCTGCGCGCCGGGCGTGGCGATTGGATGTTCGATTGCGGCCATCTGCGAGACTACGAGCGCACCGTTTTGCCCTACCTGCGATCTCGCGGAGTGAATCAACTCGATGGACTCATCCTCAGTCACGGCGACAGTTCGCACATCGGTGGAACGCTGCCTTTGTTCCAGGATTTTTCTCCCGCATGGATTGCGGATACACCATTTACCGACCGCTCGCAGTCGCGTCGCGAATTGCACAAGGAATTCGCAGCGCACGTTTTTGGGCGTCGTATTTTCAAGCGCGGCGATGAGGTGATGCTTTCACCTGACGTAAAGTTTCGCGTGCTCTATCCACCGCTGGAAATCATGCGCAGTGCAGCAGACGACAAGGCGCTGGCCTGTGTTATCGAAACTGGCGGATTGCGCGTGTTGCTGATGTCGGACGCGGGATTTTTCACCGAAGAGTGGCTGCTCGCCAACGAACCGGACTTGCACGCCGATGCGCTCGTGATGGGCTGGCACGACAAGGATTTCAGCGGCACGCCGGATTTTCTCTCCAAGGTGCAACCGCGCGTTGTGGTCTGCACGGAATCGCCGTTCGGCACGCCGCCGGAAAAATTCGCCGCTTGGGCTGCGCCACTCACAAAAAAAGGCGTGCGCGTTTTCCCACAGCAAGAGTGCGGTGCCGTGCGGATCGAACTGCGCGATGGCGGCGAGATGAGCGCCGGGCCGACTATTCGCTAGGCTGGATTTTCCTCAGCCGCGCGCGGTGGATGGGGAGGCCTTGCGCGAGGAAGTGCTGCTCGAAATCGGTGCGCGGATAGTCCGCTTCCTCGGGCCACTCGATGCGCTCGAAACCTTTTGCGCGCGCGAGCACTTTTTCAATCCACTGAAAATACGGGTGGTCGTCGGTCTTGATCCGCACTTCGCCGCCGTGCGCGACGAGTTGATGCAGCGCGACCATGAACTCATCTTGAAACAAACGACGCTCGTGGTGATGGCGCTTGGGCCATGGATCAGGAAAGCCAACGTGAACCACTTCCGCGCAGCCGATCGGCAGCAACCACTGCGCAGTGTAGAGACTTTCGAGACGCAAGATGCTGGCGTTTTGAAATCCTGCGCGTGCGATGGCGCGGGAGACTTTTTCCACGCGCCCCAGCATCCGCTCGGTGCCGAGGAAATTTCGCTCCGGGTATCGTTTCGCCATCGCGAGAAGAAAGGCGCCGTCGCCACAGCCGAGGTCCACTTCGAGCGGTGCTGTGCGCGCGAAAATCTCGCCAGGTTCAGCGCGTTGGAAATGATCTTTTGGCGTCCATAGCGCGCTCTCTGCGGCGGTGATAAATGCGGCGTGCTGCTGTTTGTTCACGCTGGCGGTTTAGGGAATGGGAGAGTGGAAGTGCAAGTGCAGCCTTCGTTTTACTAGGCCGCGCGCAGGAGGGCCACTTCGGTGGCGCCGTAGCGTTTTTGGCGGAGGCACTGCCACGTTTTGCCGAGCGGGAGTTTCGCGCCGGGCAGATGTTCGAGGATGAAAAGTCCGCCGGGCATGAGCGCGTTGCGCAGACTTTCGCTCGCGAGCAGTTCGGGGGTGAAGTCGCGCTCGCCGGGTTTTTTTGCGTAGGGTGGGTCGGCGAAAATGAGCGCGAATTCTCTGGGACGTGAGATGCGATCCAGCCAACTGAATACATCTGCGGAGGCGACCTCGCCGCCAGTGAGTCGTGTTTTTACGAGGTTTTTGCGGATGCATTCGCACGCGCGGCGGTCGCTTTCGACGAAGACACACGAAGCTGCACCGCGACTGAGCGCCTCGATTCCAAGACCGCCGGTGCCGGCGAAAAGATCGAGGACACGAGCGTCGGGGATGGATTCCATGAGGATGTTGAAGATGGCGTTTTTCACCATGTCCATCGTGGGGCGCAGTTCGCTGCGCGGGACGTCGAGCGTGATGCCTCCTGCGGTTCCAGCGATGACTCTCATGGTTTTTCCGATGTATCCGGCTCCGGTTTTTTATCCGGACGCGTGCCGAGGATGAGCGATTCGATGGCGAGGACTTTCTGTTTTTTGCGATCCTTTGTGCCGGTGATTTTTTGAATGAGATTGTTCTTAGGCTTTGTGAGCGAACCTTCGATTTCAAAGGCCACTCCACGCTGATGATTTTCGTCGGGCGGCAGGAATCTCTGCTGAATTTCCGGCAATTGTTTGGCGACGAGTTTTTCGTCCGCGTTGAAAATGGCGGCGAGGTTTAGCTTGTTGCCGTCCAGACGCACGCTGCCTTGGGAGGTGATTTTGAGCGGCGGCGCATTGACGGTGAGCTGGCGGATGAAGGCGCGATTCTGGACGATATCGAATTCAGACTTCGCTTCGGTGATCGCAAAGTCAGCGAACTGCTCCATTTGAAAAACCTCACCAACGTCGCGGATGAAATCCAACTCCCGGCAAGTTCCATCCCGAATGGTGAGGTGTCCTTTTCCGATAAAAGACGGCCTGTTGTTTACGAGTCCCTTCATTTCCAGCGAGCCAGACAGGATGCCGTCGAGATTCGGAGGCTTCGCATCGGCATCGCTGGCTGCGTGGGAAAGATTCACGTTATCGAGTTGGATCGTTGTGGTGAAGGGCGGGCCGGGCTGGTCGGGTTTGCTGGAAAAACGTGCAATCACGGTGCCGCCACCAAGGTTCGCTTTCATCTCCGGGATCGCGAGACCCTTGCTGGTGTTGTTCACGGTCGCCGTGACTGCGGTGGCTGCGAATTGATCGTGCATCACCAATCGCTCGATGGTGAGCGCGCCCTCGAAGTTTTCGTCGCTCACATTTGTCAGCGTGGTGCGCAGTCCTGTGGCGCTGATGAATGGGTGTCCGTCTTTGTCAATCAGTTCGACGTTTGCATTGGTGATCTCGATTTTTGCGATGCTGACTGTGGGGCCGGTTTTCAGTTTTGGCGGTGAGGCTCCCTCGGATTTCGGCGGGTTGTTTTTTGAAGCGGACTTGGTTTTCTTTTTCGCATCAATCTCGGCCTGCAAGTCGGCGGGAAGCGCGGGTGCTTTCCAGCTTTCGTCCTTGCGCTGGGTGATGACGAATTTCGCGCTGTCCACGAGGACGTTTTCAAAAACGAGATGTCCGCGCAGCAATGACAGCAGGCTGTGTTTCGCGGAGAATCCGGCGACTTCAAAAAAATTACCTTTTTGATCCGGGACGGTGATGCCCTTCGCTTCCAATCCGCCCCACAGCGAGAGTTCGAGGCTTTCAAATTTCAGCGGCACGCGCAGCGCAATGCTCAGTTCGCGCTCCACGTGGGCGTGCATCTCTGGGGATTTCAGCCAGCGGTTCAGCCCCCACACGCCCGCAGCAAGCAAGAGCACCAGCACGATGGCGGTGATGATCAGAATTTTCGCGAGGCGTTTCACGGCGCGGGAAGCTAGCGGCGGCGGTTGAAAATGGAATGACGAATGGTGGATGGGCGTCATCTTCGACACCGAGCGGGTGATTTCATTCGACATTTTTCATTCCGCATTCGTCATTCCGCGCCTGTGCCAGACATCGCTGTCATTTTAAATCCACGCGCCCGGAGTGAGCGTGCGCAGAGCCTCGCTGATGAGTTGCGGCGGCTTGTGCCGGAGGCGGAATTGCTGCTCACCGAGTCGGCTGGCGATGCGCGGCGGCTTGCTGCAAAAGCGGCGCGCGATGGCTTTCGCATCGTCGTGGCGGCGGGCGGGGATGGCACTGTGAACGAAGTCGCGAACGGTCTGGCGGGCAGCGATGCGGCGCTCGGTGTGTTGCCGATGGGGACGATGAATGTTTTTGCGAAGGAGCACGCCATCCCTGCGCGGATCGGGGATGCCATCGCTGTGATTCGCGGCGGTGCGATGCGTGAGATCGATCTCGCTGCCGCGAATGATGCGCACTTTATCCAGCTCGCGGGCGTGGGGCTCGATGCGCAGGTGGTGAAGGAGACGAATTGGGAATCGAAGAAACGTCTGGGCGCGCTGAGCTATCTCCTGAGCGCGGCGCAGGTCGCTTCGCGCACGCCGCCGAAGCTCGTCATCGAATCCGGCAGCGTTGTGCATGAGGGATCGTTGGTGCTTGTCGGCAATGGGCGATACTACGGCGCGAGGCTCGTCCTTTTTCCCGACGCCAAGAACGATGACGGATTGCTGGACGTTCTTGTTTTCAAAAAACTCGGCTATCTCGACATCGTGCGCTATCTCGGCGGTGTGCTGATCGGGGCGCACACGAAGCTCGCGGATGTGGAGTATTTTCAAACGAGCGCGCTGCGCGTTCACAGCGAGGACGATGTTCCAGTCGAGGTGGACGGCGAACTTTCCGGCATGGCTCCGGTGAACTTCCGCGTGGCTGGACGACTGCGCGTGTGTGTGCCGGCAGTGGGCGAATAAGCCCTTGCGCTCACCATCGTGCGCGCCCAACTTGCGCGTGCCATGAGCCTCCGTCGCAGACAGACATCGGCTACTCCCAGCGTGTGGATGCCCGCACGTCCGTCCGGCGTTTTGCTGTTCGTGACGATGCTCGGAAGCTGGGGCGCGGCGCAGGCGGTTTTTTGGGCGTTTGGTGTCGGTGCGCTGCGTGATGCGCTGGTGCTCGATGGGATGGGAATGCGTGCAGGCGAGTATTGGCGGCTGCTTACTTTTCAACTTCTGCACGCAAATTTCGCCCACCTCACAGCGAACGCACTCGTGATTTTTTTTGTGGGCCGCGAGGTCGAGCCCATCATCGGGCGCCGGCATTTCCTCGGTCTGTGTCTCGTCGCGAATTTTTTCGGCGGCATCGCCTGTTGGCTCGTGCTGCCGGGGCTTGCGGTCTTCGGAGCTTCCGCCGCCGCTGCCGCTGTGCTCACGTCCTATGCGACCATCCTGCCGGAAATGGATGCGCTCCTTTTCGGCCTGCCGATGCGCTTGCGCGCAAAACATTTTGCGTGGGCGCTGGCTGTGCTGGCTCTGCTCGGGACAGCGATGGGCGTCGGCGGAATTTTCGGCGCACCGGGCGTGCTTGCCGGGTGCGGGATTGGCTGGGTGTGGGCGCGCACGCTTGGGTTTGGCCGCCCTTATAATTTCCAGCGCCGTCGCGTCGAAAAACGAAATACGGAAGTGCGCTGGCTGCACATGAGCGCGGAGGAATTTGTGAGCGCAGAAATGGATCCGATTCTCGAAAAAATCAGCCGCGAAGGAATCAGCAATCTCTCGCGGGAGGAGCGCCGCATACTCGAATTCGGGCGCAGGAAAATCGTGGAGGAGAGCAAGCGGTAATCCGCACCGCATCGCTTGCGGCAAATGAACTAAGGAAACCCGGGAGAAAGCATTTGGTTCTTTGTCCGCAGCCCATAGCCTTTATCGAAAAAATCGCCCATGCACTGGCAACCTGATCACGAACTTCCGCCCGAAGCCGATGCGCCCGCTCGATGGGATCGCTGGATGCGCCCGCTTTACTGGCTTTCGGGTGCGCGATGGGAGACGTTGAAATATTGCCCCGCGACCGAGCGCGAGCGCGTTGCCGTGCTCGGAAGCACCGTGCTCATCCCCACGATCATGTCGTTTCTTGGCATGATCTTTTACGCAAAGAGCCGCTTTCACGAACCGCCCTGGCTCGCCGTCACCGGCATCGCGCTGGCGTGGGCGTTTGTGATCATGAATACCGATCGCATCCTGCTCGCGACATACCGGCCCTTTCAGCCGTGGTGGCGGAAGCTCTTGCAGGTTTCATTTCGTTTTGCGCTCGCTGGCGTGGTGAGCGTGGCAATCGCCTTTCCGTTCTGTCTCGATCAATACCGCCCGGCGATCACGTATTACTATCAGACGAAATATCAGGCCAAACTCGACATCCTCGGCGAGCAGGAGACCGCAGGACGCCGCGAACTCACCGCCACGCTGCAAAAAATCCGCGACGACAACGAAGCTGCGCGCAAGCAACTCAACGGCGATTTCAACACACAGAACGACGCCCTCACTGCGCAGCTTCCCGAGTTGCAAAAAGCGATTCTAAATCCCGAGGACTACGCCGATGAGCGCATGGAGGCAGAGCGGAAAAAAGCGACCGAACCCGAGTTTATCGCGCCTGCCAGCGGCGCGACGCGCACCGTCATTTCGCAGATCGAAGCGCAGAAGGAAACACTCGCCAAAACCAGCACCGAGATGGAGGCGAAGCATGATCTTCACCGCCGGCTCGTGGAGGCCATCGCGCGTGAGGCGCTTGGGGAACCGAACGAATTTTACCCGGAAAAAAAGAAGCCCGGCGACGGCCCGCGATTGAAGGATATGCAGATGCGCGACCGTGCCGTGGCGGCTGACATTCGCCGGCTCGAAAGCAACTTCGCAATGCAGCAAGCCGCGCTCATCGCGAGCGACAAGGAACTCGCCGCCGCGCGCCTCGTGGATCGCAATGCGTATCTCGACGCGCTTTCAACTAAGCGCGATGCGTTTGTCGCCGAGGGCAACGAGAAGGAGCGCATTCGCAAAATGAAACTCGAAAAGGTCACGGCTCAGATTGCGGAGTTGGAGACGGATCGCATCGCACGCCTCGCCAAACTCGCGGATCACACCGCTGCGCTGGAGACGGATCATTCCATCGCAGCCAAGCGGCACGATGACAAATTTCTCCCCCAGCTCGCGCTGCTCAAGAGCAAGCAAGGCGGTGTCTTTGATCCGATGGAGGAGACGATTGGTTTGTATAAAGTGATCTTCGAACCGGCACCGGATGCCAACGCTGAGGAGCGCGCGGAGAACAAAGGAAAATGGATCGCCGGCCTGTTTCAGTTCCTCGTTATTTTCGGAACGTTGTTCGTTTTGGATCTCGTCCCGATCATGGCGAAAATTTTCTCCCGCCCCGGCCCCTACGATGTGCTCGTGGATCATCCCGAATTTATCTCCGGCGAAAACCTCCGCGCATTTCGCGCGAAATACGGAGAGCACGCGACCGACTGGTCAAACTCAGGAATGGCAGACGATCCCTCCGCGCATCGCCTCGTGCAAAGCCACCCGCGCCGCTTGCCTCGTGCTGTCGAGAAGGATGAGATTTAACTCTCGGGCAGCACTTGTTTGACGAGGCGGGAGATGCCGTCGTGTGCAAACTCGCTGGCGGGATACAGTTTTTGTGCTTTCAGAAAATGGGCGAGTGAGCTGCCGAATTGCTCCTTCTTTTCCAACTCCTCGGCGCTGCGGATCACTTTCACAAAATCGCTGGCGCGCGTGGTCATGTCGGCGCGTTGCTGGTTGAGTTTGGCATCGTCGGGGAACAACGCCCACGAGTGTTCGAGCGTTTCCCACGCGCCCGCATAGACGCCCTGGCGGGCCATTTCCTCGGCGCGCATGAGTGAGGCTTCGATGGTTTGCATATCGGCCATCACTTTTTCGAGCGCGGGTTTGCGTTCGGGGTTCACGGAAACGGCGGCGATGAAGCGGACTTTGTCGGCCCAAATCTGGCGGTAATTTTTCTGGCTCAGGAGCTGATCAAAATCCAGCAACGCCTTCTGCACCACGTCGCCTTGCGTGAAAAGTTTGTCCATCGCTTCCTTGAACTCCGGGTTGCCCGGCCAGATTTCACCGGCCTCGTTCATCACGCGTTCGAGAGTGACTTGATCGCTGCTCAGCGCGGCCTGCCGGGCTTTGCCGATGAGAGCGCGTGCTTTCAATCGCGCTCCCTCGACGGCGGCGGTAGGTTGTGAGTCGTCGAAGTCGTTGGCGACTTTTTTCAAATCCTTCACCAGCGATTCAGCGCGGCCGTAGTCATGCACATTGATCGCGGAGATGAGCTGGAAACTCTTCTGCGCAAACTCGAGGCACTGCCGCTTTTTCTCGCGCTGCACGAGGCGCACTTCGGGCATATATTCGCCGATGAGAAATGCCTGCCGGAGCTGCTTGGTTGCTCCATCCATTTCGTTTTTCGTGAGCAGAAAATCGAACGCTTTCACGCCCTCGCGCACATCGCGGATGGCTTCGTTGGCGACGGAATCAATGACGCTGACGGTCGGCGGCATCCCGGTGCTTTTTGCAAAAAGATCGGTCGCATCCTTGCCGAGGTTGAGCTTCGAATCGCCGTCGGTGAAAAGTGCGCGGTAGAAGCGCGTGGACATGATGACGTGCTGAAAGCGGCGCTGGAGGAGGAACTGCGCCATCATCGTTTGAAATTCGACTTTCGCCTGCAATTCCGAGAGCGCCTTTTTCACATCGTTCGCCTTGATCGCGACGAGGCGTTCGGCGTGGCGGCGGGTGTAGCTCGCGGTCTGGTAGTCGGTGCTGTTTGCGGGGTTCACCGCTCCGCCGCCCTGTTTGGCTCCGCCGCCGTTGGCGCGACCGCTTGCGGGCGCGGGCGGGGCTTGGAGTTTACGACCCTCGGTGACGGATTGGAGATTCCACTCCAGCCTCCGCAGTTCTTCTTCGAGTGCCGTGTTTGCGCTGGAGAGATGCGCCTGACTGCGCTGTGCCTGCCACACCGCATAGACGGCGTCGGCGAGCGAATCGCAAAGATGCGCGTCAATATCGTAGCGCGCGCCGTATGGCAGGAGCTTGAAAGCGACGTCAATATTTTGAGGCGTGGCATTTCCCGGTGCCAGACACGCAAGGATGCGGTCGAGGATCGCGCGGTAGTCGGCGTCTTCTTTATTCGTCGCCTCGGGGCAGTTCAGGAATTTCTCGAACCGCGCCTGGAAGATCGGGTTGTTTGAAACGGCGTAATTTTTCCCATTGAAAGTCACCACCTCCGTGCCGGGATCGAGCACCGGGACTTCCTGACCGAAGGGCGAGTTTTGCGGCTTCGGGGCACCGGCTTGCGGCGCGGGCTTTTGGCCGATTGGAGCCTGACCTCCAGCGGCGGGGGCTGCTGGAGCGGCGTCGGGCACTTGCGCAAGAGCGGTGCTTACGCAGAAAATGGCGGTGGTAAAAATAGTCTGGGCGCGCATTGCTTTTGGAAGATTTGTTGAGAAGAGCGTAGCCGCTGCAATGCCATGCGCAACGCCTGTGCTCGTAAAAAGACTGTTAGCGCATGGCGGAAAAACTTTCCCTCGACAGCCAGCGTGGCCCGCACAAGATTTCACCGGTTTCAAATGCAGCCGTAGCTCAACTGGATAGAGCGTTGGTCTCCGAAGCCGAAGGTTGTGGGTTCGACCCCCGCCGGCTGCACCCTAAATGTGGCCTGAGGCGTGCTAAATCACAGCTATGCGAAAGCTGAAACAAAATGGTTACTCGTTGATTGAGGTTATGATCGTCGTCGCGATCATTGCCGATTTGGCGGTGATGACCATTCCTGCATTCATGCGCGCACGCACGGCGGAGCAGAATACGCATTTCGTGAACGATCTCCGTATCATCAGCGGTGCCTTCGAGCAATATGCTGCTGAACGCAACATATGGCCTGCCGAGAGCGGCCCCAGCACGATTCCCCCGGGTATGAATCTATTTTTCGGCAACCGGATTGCTTTCAACGGAACACCCATTGGTGGTGCTTGGGATTGGGATTACAATGTTGGCGGCGTCAAGGCAGCAGTCACGGTGAACCTTACTGGCGCAATCAATGACCCGGTGCGGATGCAGGCTGTGGACAAAATGTTCGATGATGGCGTGCTGAGCACGGGCGCGTTCCGGCAGGCGACGGGCAACAAATATATCTACGTGCTCGAGTGGTAGGTGGAGGGTGAACTACGCTCCAAACGGCGTGTGCAATTCCATCCCGTGCGCCTCGGCCACGCCGCGGCAGGTCACCTGTCCATCGTGCAGATTTAGGCCGCCGAGTAGATTTTTGTCCCTGGTGAAAGCGCCGGGCACCCCGTGATCGGCAAGCGTCTCGATGTAGCGGTAGGTCACATTCGCCAGCGCCTGGGTCGCCGTGCGCGCGTAGGCGGCGGGCATATTTGCCACGCAATAGTGCGTCACTTCCTCTTCCACAAAAATGGGATCGTGATGCGTCGTCGCACGCGAGGTTTCCGCGCAGCCGCCCTGATCAATCGCGATGTCCACAAACACGCTTCCCGGCTTCATCACGCGCATCATTTCGCGGTTGATCAGCTTTGGCGCACGTGCGCCCGGCACCAGCACCGCGCCGATCAGCAAATCCACCTCCGGCAGTATTTCCAAGATATGCGCAGGGCTCGAATACAGCGTGTGCGCCGTGTGCAGGGAGATGTCGAGATACCGCATCCGCTCCACGTCCACTTCGAGGATCGTCACATTCGCGCCGAGTCCCTGCGCCATCCGCGCCGCATTCACTCCCGCCGTGCCGCCACCGATGACGACCACTTTCCCCGGTAAGACTCCCGGCACGCCACCCAGCAGCACGCCGCAACCGCCCGTGTGCTTTTGCAGAAAGTAGCCACCGACCAGCACACTCATGCGACCCGCGATTTCGCTCATCGGCTCCAGCAGCGGCAGTCGGCGATTCACTTCCACCGTCTCGTAAGCGATGCCCGTCACCTTTGTTGCCATCAGCGCCTCCGTGAGCCGCCGGCTCGCCGCGAGGTGTAGGTAGGTGAAAAGAATCTGCCCAGCGCGCAGCAGTGGCCACTCGCTTTCGAGCGGCTCTTTCACCTTCACGATCATGTCCGCACGCTCGAAGACCTCCGTGTGTTTTGCCACTAACTCCGCGCCCGCCAGCTTGTATTGATCATCCGAAAATCCGCTGCCTGCCCCCGCGCCCGCTTCGACGATGACTGTGTGTCCGCCCCGGACGAGTTGATACGCCGCGCTCGGCAGCAGCGCGACCCGATCTTCCTGTGCTTTGATTTCTTTAGGGACGCCGATTTTCATAAGTGGATGAGAGGACAAAAAAGAACGCGCCCCTTCAACAAGAAAGAACGCGCCCGTTCAATTCACCGATGGATCATCCGGCGCTTCGGCGACCAGTTTAAACCACGGGCCGAAGGTGCTTGTGAGTTCGCGCCAGATGCGCGGGGCGCGTTCGGTTTCCAGCAGCTCTTCCTGATCGGCTTTGCGCACGAGCCATGAACGCTGCGCCAGTTCCCCTTCGAGTTGCCCGCTGCTCCAGCCTGTGTAGCCGATGAAGCCACGCACGGTGTGATGCTGCGCGGAGACGAGTTGCTCGGCGTCTTCGAGTGAAATGTGATGGCGACATTCGAGGCGACGCGACTGCGGATGCCAGCGGAACGCGACGAGCAGCAGTTGATCCATCTGCACCGGGCCGCCCGCGAGCACGGGGACGCGTGCGAGATGGCCGAGTTCGCTTTCTTTTAGAAAATCACCGACGACTTTTCCGGTCGGTCGGTTCACGATGAGGCCGAAGCCGCCGGCCTCTGCGCTGTGATCGGCGAGCATGATGACGCTCTTGTGGAAGTTCGGATCGAGCATCGAGGGATGGGCGATGATGATGCTGCCCGTCAGTTGAAGCGAAGTGGATGCCGATTCGCGCACACGCCGAGCATAGCCGCGACGCTATGCGTGTCGAGTGCGCCGAATGAGATACTCGCCACTCGACACCCGCCGCGTGAGTCCACTAGTTTCCCGCGCTCTATGGCCCGTCGCGCCAGTTCATCCATCAATCCGATTTGGTTTCTCATCGTTGGCTTCGTCGTGATCGCCGCCGTCGCGGGCGGCTGGTTGCTAAAGGGGCGCGTGACCGATCCTTTCCGCCTCCTGCCTGTGTTTCCGATCTCGGATTACATGCAAAATTCAAACTCGCTGCGCGGAAACACCTACAAGCTCGATGGTCTGATTGGCGATCAGCTCCAATACAGCGCCACTGCGCGACTTTTTTCCGTGGAGGTCGCCGGCGAGCCCGTGAGCTTGCTCGTCCCGGCGGAATTTAATCACCTCGATATGCGCAAAGGACAGCGCTTCCTTTTCAAAGTGGAAGTCGCCGACAAGGGAGTGCTGCGAGCGAAGGACGTGAAAAAAGAGTGAGCCTCGCCACTAAGCATACGTGCTTCTGTGGCTTTAGATTCCCTGCCGTCATGCGATACATTCCCATCGTGAAACTCAGTTTTCTTTTCCTCGTCGCGCATTCGTTTGCCGCCGATGCGCCGCTTCCGGCGAAAGTGGAATACAACCGCGATGTTCGCCCGATTCTCGCGGACAATTGTTTCAAGTGCCACGGCTTCGACAAAAAAGCGCGCGAGGCCGAATTGCGGCTCGATGTGCGCGAGATCGCAGTGGCGAAACTCGAAGACGTCTATCCCATCGTCCCCGGCAAGCCCGACGCCAGCGAAGTGTGGAAACGCATCACGGCCAAGGATGAGGACGACGTGATGCCGCCGAAAAAGCAGAACCGCCAGCTCAGCGAACGCGACAAACTGATCCTGCGAAAATGGATCGAGCAAGGCGCGGAGTATCAGCCGCACTGGGCATACATCCCGGCGCAAAAACCAACGCCACCCGCAGCGAGCGAACCCGCTTTCGCACGCAACGCGATTGACGGCTTTGTCCTCGCGCGCCACGCATCGCTCGGCATCAAGCACGCCCCGGAGGCCGACCGCGCCACACTCTGCCGCCGTGTTTTTCTCGATGTCACCGGCCTCCCGCCAACGCCACGGGAAGTGGACGCTTTCATCAACGACAAAGCTCCCGACGCCTACGAAAAACTCGTCGAAAAACTCCTCGCCTCCCCGCATTACGGCGAGCGCATGGCCGTGTGGTGGCTCGATCTTGTGCGCTATGCGGACAGCGTCGGCTATCACTCCGACAACGCCCGCAACGTCACGCCGTATCGCGACTACGTCATCCGTTCCTTCAACGCAAATAAACGCTTCGACCGTTTCACCATCGAGCAAATCGCCGGCGACCTACTGCCCGATGTCTCCACCGAAACGCGCGTCGCCAGCGCCTACAATCGCCTCATCCTCACCACCGAGGAGGGCGGCGCGCAGGCGAAGGAATACGAGGCCAAAGCAGTGACCGACCGCGTGAAAAGCATCGGCAGCACATGGCTCGCGCAGACGTTCATGTGCTGCGAATGCCACGACCACAAATTCGATCCCGTCACCACGCGCGACTTCTACGCACTCGGCGCATTTTTTACCGACATCAAAGAAAACGCCATCGGCGCGCGCGAAGCTGGCACCCGCATCTCCACGCCCGAGCAAGAGGCGAAGCTCAAGGAACTCGACGCGAAAATCACCAGCTTGCAGGCGAAAATGAACGTCTCATCCCCCGCGTTGGATGCCGCGCAGATTGCATGGGAAAAAGCGAACGCCGACAGCGCGAAGGATGTCGCGTGGACTGCGCTCAATCCCGTCGCGATGGCAGGCGCGTCGAAATTTACCAAGGACAACGACGGCACCATCAACATCGCACTCGCCGGAAATCCCGAGGCGGACATCTACAAGCTCACCGTGCCGATGAAAAAAGGCACCACGGGTTTGAAGCTCGAAGTGCTCCCCGCGCAGTCGCTCCCCGCGAGCGGCCCCGGTCGCGCGCCGAACGGCAATTTTGTCCTCAACGAAATCGTCCTCGAACGCAAGGGCCAGCCCATGCGCATCACGGCCACCGCCACATTCGAGCAGCAAGGCTTCCCCGCAATGAGCGCTGTGGACGGCAAACTCAACGACCCGAAAAACGGCTGGGGCATCCTCGGCAACACCGGCAAGGACGCCGCCCTTTACCTCGACTTCGGCGGCGCGCTTCTGGCGGATGAAAATATCACCGTCAGCCTCCACCAGACCTACGGCGCAAATCACACCATCGGAAAATTTCGCCTTCACTCCACCAACGACAAGCGCCCCGTGGTGGCCCCGAAGAACAATGTGCCCGCCGACATCCTCGCAATCCTCAAAACACCTGCGCGCACACCCGATCAAAAACAGAAACTCGCCAGCCACTACCGCACCATCGCCCCCATCATGGACGGAGCGAAAAAAGACATCGCCGCCGCGCAAAAAGATCGCGCCAATTTTGAAAACACCTTCGCCCGCTGCCTCACCACCGAGACCGGAGCCAGCCGCACCGTCCGCGTGCTGCCGCGCGGCGACTGGATGAACGACAAAGGCGACATCATGTTGCCCGCCACACCGCACTACTTGCCCGGCGCGACCGAGCCACCCGCCGATGGCAAACGCCTCACGCGCCTCGACCTCGCGCAATGGCTGATGAAGCGCGAAAACCCGCTCACCGCCCGCGTCTTCGCCAACCGCATGTGGAAACAATTTTTCGGCATGGGCCTCAGCAAGACACTCGAAGACATGGGCACGCAGGGCGAAGTCCCGCAAATGCAACCGCTGCTCGACTGGCTCGCCGTGGATTTCATGGACAGCGGATGGGACGTGAAGCATCTCGTAAAATTGATCGTCACCTCCGGCACCTATCGCCAGACGAGCACCGCGCCCGGCGCCGACCGCGATCCTTTTAACCGCGACCTCGCCCGCCAGAGCCGCTGGAGGCTCGATGCGGAATTCGTCCGCGACAACGCACTCACCATCGCCGGCCTCCTCGTGGATAAAGTTGGCGGCCCCAGCGTCAAGCCCTACCAGCCCGCCGGCTATTGGGAAAACCTCAACTTCCCCACGCGCGAATGGCAGGACGACAAAGGCCCCGACCAATGGCGGCGCGGCCTCTATACATGGTGGCAGCGCAGCTATCTCCAGCCCGCCATGCTCGCGCTCGACGCACCCAGCCGCGAAGAATGCACCGCCGAACGCACCCGCTCCAACATCCCCCAACAAGCCCTCGTCCTGCTCAACGATCCCGAGTTCGTCGAAGCAGCGCGCGCCCTCGCAGCGCGTATGTTGAAAGAAGGCGGCAGCACACCCGCCGACCGCATCGCGTGGGCATGGAAAACCGCCACTGCCCGCGCTGCCAAGCCCGCCGAGATCGCCACACTCAGCGCCCTTTTCGCCAAACACCTCGCCGCCTACACCGCCGATACCAAAAGCTCCGACGCCCTGCTAAACATCGGCATTTCCCCGCAAGGCCGCGACGCCGCGAAGAGCGAAATCGCCGCCTACACCAGCGTCGCGAGAGTCATCCTGAATCTCCACGAGACGATCACGCGATTGTGATCCGTGGAGAACGCGCGCTCTGTTCCCATGAAGTCCATGGGTTTCATCTGCATCGCCCGCGTTGCGCATTCTTGTTCGCGGTGCTGGCATTTTTTGCCGCGATGCTGAATCTTCCGCGCCCATGAAACTGCCCATCATTCTCTCTGCGCTCATTCTTTCCACCACTCTCCATGCGGAGGATGCGGCGAAGGTGGATGGTTTCACTTTCAAGCAGACGCTCGGCGGGATGACGGAGTATCAGCTCGATGCGAATGGGCTGCGGGTTTTGTTGAAAGCGGAGAAGTCGGAGCCGGTGGTTACGTTCATGGTGACGTATCACGTCGGCTCGCGGAATGAGGTGACGGGGACGACGGGTGCGACGCATTTGCTGGAGCATTTGATGTTCAAGGGGACGGAGCGTTTCAATCGCAGCAAGGGGACGGGTTTTGATCAAGTGCTGGAGCGCGTCGGCGCGGAGACGAATGCGACGACGTGGCTGGATCGGACAAATTATTACGCCACGGTGCCGACGAATGCGCTGCCGCTGCTCGTGGAGATCGAAGCGGATCGGATGCGGAATCTTTCGCTGACCGACGAAGATCGCAGGCCGGAGATGACGGTGGTGCGGAATGAATTCGAGCGTGGTGAAAACAATCCCATCGGTGCGCTGGACAAGGAGCTGTGGGCGGCGGCGTTTCAAGCGCACCCGTATCACCACGATACCATCGGCTGGCGGAGTGACATCGAGCGCGTGCCGATTGCGAAACTGCGGGCATTTTACGACACATTTTACTGGCCGAATAATGCGACGGTGACGGTGATCGGAAATTTCGATCCAGCGTTGGCGCTCGACGCGATCAAGCAGCACTACGGCGCAATCCCGAAGGCACCGCACGCATTCCCGGAAATCTACACGGAAGAGCCGGAGCAAAGCGGGCCACGCCGGGTGATGTTGCGACGTGCGGGCGAACTGGGCGTGGTCGCGCTGGCGCACAAAATCCCGCAGGGGACGCACGCAGATTATCCGGCCATCGAGGTGCTGAGCGCGATCCTCACGCAGGGGAAAACGAGCCGCTGCTATCGCGCGCTGACGGACAAAAATCTGACTCTCGAAGTGAGCGCGCAGACGGCGTTCACGCGCGATCCTTCGCTGCATATCACCTTCGCAGAACTGGCCGTTGGCGCGAAGCACGAGGAGGTGGAGCGCCGCATGGTCGCGGAGATCGAACGGATCAAAAAAGACGGCGTGACTGTGATCGAAGTGGAGACTGCCGCGGCGGGATTGCTGACCGAGCAGGCGTTCGCGCGGGATGGGTGCTTTGCGCAGGCGCAGGCGATTAATGAGTGCATCGCAGTCGGCGATTGGACGCTGTTCGTTTCGCTCGGCGAAAAAATCAAAGCAGTGTCCCCGGCGGATGTGCAGCGTGTGGCGCGGCAATACTTCATCGAGAAGCACAGCGTGGCGGGATGGTTCGTGCCAGCGGAAGGTGGCGGCGATGTGCCCACGGCGGATGCGGCGAAGCCCGCGCAGGAAAAATTTCAACCGAAGCAAGTGCTGCCGCCGAAGCCGCCGGAGACGGAACTCGCTCCACCGGCCACGACGGATTTTGCGAAGCGTGTAGTGCGCGAAAAAGTCGCGGGGATTGATATGCTCGTGTGCGCTACGGAGGTGAAAAATGTCGTCCATCTGCGCGGCAGTCTGCCCGCAGGCGAGGCCGCCTCGGCGAACAGCGCGCTGGCGCATCTCGCGGCTGGGATGCTGGAGCGGGGAACGAAGAATCACGATCAATTCGCCATCGCTGCGATGCTGGAAAAAGTGGGCGCGGCGATTGAATTCAAAGTGGGCTCCGAGACGATGGAGTTCAGCGCGAAGTGCCTGACTCGTGATTTGCCGATGGTCGTATCGTTGCTCGCCGAGCAGTTGCGCACACCCGCGTTTTCGCCTGCGGAATTTGCGAAGCTGAAAAAGCAAATCGCCAGCGCAGCGCAGCAGACTTTGGAAAATACAGACGCGCAGGCGGCGATTGCTTTTTCACAGGTCGCGTTCCCGTCAGGACACCCCGGACGCAAGCCAAGCGTGCCGGAGTTTATCGCCGCTGTTGAAAAGGCGAAACTGGAAGACGTGCGCGCTTTTCACGCCACGAACTACGGCCCCGTCGCGCTGCGGATCGTAGCTGTTGGCGATGTGGATGCTGCGCTGTTGAATGCGGAGATCGCGAAGTCATTCGGCGGATGGAGCGGTGGAAAAATTGTGTCCGCCGCGAGCGCGCCGTTGGTGGCAATTGCTGCGGATAAAACAGTGATGATGCCCGATAAATCGAGCGTGAGCGTAATCATCGGACAGCCCACAGGCTTGCGCGCGACCGATGCCGACTGGCTCGCGCTGACCGTCGGCACCGGGGTGCTCGGTCAGGGATTTACCAGCCGTCTTATCGGCAACGTGCGCGACCGCGACGGTCTCACTTATGGCATCGGCGCTGCGATGAAGGAGGATACTTTCCGCGATGGAGTTTGGCTGGTGAAGGCGACCTTCGGCCCCTCGTTGCTCGACAAGGGCCTCGCGTCCACGCGCCGCGAAATCGAGCGCTGGTGGGGCGATGGCGTGACCGCCGATGAACTCGCCTACCGCAAGAGCGCCGTCGCCGGACAATTCGCCGTGAGCCTCGAAACCACCGAGGGACTCGCCGAGCAACTCCTCCGCTGTGTCGAGCGCGGCTTCGACGTGAAGTGGCTCGATGATTTCCCTGCGAAAGTAATCGCGCTCACGCTCGACGACGTGAACAGCGCGCTAAAAAAACACCTCGATCCCGCGAAGTCAGTCACCGTGAAAGCGGGCACGCTGAAATAAACCGCGCCGCCCGCGTGGTGCGCTTGCGCGCTTTCATATTGGACCACGCAGGCGGGCGGTTTGCGGACTACTTGCCGTGTGGCTTGTAGATGGTTTTGCCGTCGCCGTGTGCGGGCTTCACGGGTGGCTGCGGCTTGTCGGCGCAGGCGGCGACGAAGCTGAGCACGATGGCGGCGGTGATGATGCGGATGGTATGTGTCATGTTGTTGTTGTGTGTTGTGTGTTGTGTTCTGGGAAAATTTTTCACGCCTCGGGTGGCGCGGCGTAGCGGCGGCTCGATGGGAAATCCTTCGGCTCGGTGCGTCGCCACGCGCGATTCGCCGGGTTGTGCGATTCGCCGCTCCACCAGCGTTCCTGAAAAACTGCGAGGCCGATGACGCCCACGTTCGTCGTGTCGCCGTGTTTCCGCTGCGCGTAGCTTTCGCCGACGCCCTTGAAGCGAAACGCCGCGACCGTGCCGTCGCTCGTGCGGAAGCCCTCGACTGCCAGTTCCTCGCGCGGGCCGATGACGTAGCCGCGTTTTTTAAAATCCGCCTTCGCTCCATCCAGCGCATCGAGGCCGTCCACGCTGAGCACGATTTCCATACGGCGGCGCGTTTCGTTTTTCACCACCACCTCGTAGCGCGCGCCGGGCTCGCCCGCTGCGATGCGTTTGCCGCGCAATTCCCACGCATCGAGCCAGCGTCCGCCGCCAAAGCGCAGCCCGCAACTCACGAGCCTGCCCGCCATGCTTTGCGCTCCATTTTTTGCGCGCGGCTCGCCGCCGAGATAGTCGAGCATCGCATCGGCGCCTTCGCGATCGTTGTAGTAAATCACGTCCTTGGCGCTCGGTTGATTGCCCCACGCTCGCGCAAAATATGTCGGCTCCACCCACGCTTGGCGCGTCTCACCCCACGCCGTGCCGAAGCCGGGGCGCTCCACATTCGCTCGCAACGCCGTGGATTTGCCCGGTGCCGGACTCGGCGCGTTGCTGGAGCATCCGGTGAAAATGCACGCAGCAAGTGCGAGCAGCGCGCAACGAACGTGTGAAAGATTTACCATTTTCATTTCCTATGAGTCTGCACGACGCCGCGCCAAGCAGCAGGAAACTCGGCGATCATTTTTTCCATCGCCGCGCGCTCGGTGCGTTCGCGCACACGCGAGATCACACCATCGCTGCCCCATGTGATTGCCACGCCGGATTTCGCAGCACTGCGCTCAATGGTGGCATAGACGTAGCCCGTGCGCGTATCCACGAGCGCGGCGAGGGCCGTAGAGAGGATCGTGTAGCGGCTGTTCGGCAGCAGACCGAGCGAGAGTGTCGTGAGCGGGGAGAAAATTTCGCCATCGGTTGCGTGCGTCTCGATGGCGATGAGTAGCACGGCATCCGCGTGCAATTTCGCCGCCGCCTCGCGGAGGATGAGGTCGGACTTGTTCCATACGCCGCCGGATTTTCGCTCGCCATGGTCATCCCCGCCGCCGTCGGCCTTCAGCAACGAGCTGACGTTGACGATGCCTCCGACTTGCGGAAGCGACTTGAGCGCGTCGAGTTTTCCGTCCGCATCGAGCATTCGAAGTTGCTGCTGCGCCTCGCTCCCGCTGGGCGCGACGCCGATGGTGGCCGGGAAATGAATCGCGGGTTTCGCATTGTAAGCGTGCGCGATGAGCTGATTCGAAAAAATTTCGCGCTGCTTGTCGAGCGCGATGCGGGCCGTGGGTGTGTTGACGTATGATGTGGCACAGCCGGAGATCGTGAGTGCTGTGGTGATGAGAAGAGCGATGCGATAGGTGGTCGTTTTCATATGCTAGAAAAACAGCAGGAAGTCCAAACGCTGGCAAGAACTTTCTGCTAAAAATACAGCACTTTGTTTTGACGCGCACATTTTCCCCGCTAGAAAGCAGCCGTGCCAGCGAACCAGCCAGACAACGATCTCCACTCCCGCCGCGAGCGGCAGATCATGGAAATCGTGTGGCGTCATGGTCGTGCGACTGCGAACGAAATCCATGAGCAGTTATCCGACGCACCCAGTTATTCTGCCGTGCGCGCATTGCTCGCGGTGCTCGTGAGTAAGGGGTATCTGCGCTACGAGCGCGATGGTAAACGCTACATTTACCTGCCAGTCGCCTCGTCCGAAAAAGCCGGCAAGAGTGCGCTGCGTCGGCTGCTCTCGACGTTCTTTAATAACAGCCCCGCCGACCTCGTCGCCACGCTGCTCGACCCGAAGGAAACGGACGATGCGGAGCTTGCGCGCATCAAAGTCATACTCAAAGAAAGGAAGAAATGACCGCGTTTTCCGACTGGCTTTTGCACAGTTTTGCCGTGGGCGCGCTTGCTTTTGCGGCGGTGTGGCTCTGCCCGCGCGGATGGCGTTCGCGCGTGCGGCAGGCGGTGCCGGTGGTCGCATTTGCGGCACTGCTGTTGCTCGCGATTGGCCTCGTGCGTCCGTTGCCCCGCGTGGAAGTGCAGGCACCCGCCGCGCTGGTAAATTGGAGTGAAACTGCACCGACTGCTGCGTGGCTCACATGGCTGTGGCTCGCAGGATTCATCGTGTGCGGAGCGCGCCTTGCCGTGGAATCATTCGCGGTGCGCAGTCTTTTAAAAAATACGCAACCACTGCCAGGTCGCGTGTGGCAGCAGCTTCTCGCCGAGTGCCAGCGCACGCTCGGTCTGCGCGGAAGCGTGCGGCTGCGGCTGGCTGGATCGGGCTTTGTGCCAAGCGCGGCGGGGCTGCTGCGGCGCACGGTGTTGCTGCCGGATGAAGCGCGCAGTTGGACGCATGAACAGCGGCGTCTCGTGCTGCTCCACGAGTTGGGGCATTTCCGCCGTGGCGATCTTTGGGCGCACACGCTCGGGCGTCTCGCATGTGCGGTGCATTGGTTCAATCCCTTCGCGTGGCTTCTCCAAAGTCAGCTCGCCGTCGAACGCGAGTTTGCGTGCGATGCACTCGTCGTCTCGCGCGGCGCGGCACCCGACGACTACGCCACGCTCCTTTTTGAAATGGCGACCGCCTCGCGCCATCGTCCGTCTGTCGCTGCTGCGTTTCTCACGATGGCCTCGCCGCGCACTGGTAAACTCGAAGCGCGAGTCCGTCGCATCCTCATGCCGGTTCGTCGCTCGGGGAAATTCGCGCGTCTTTTCGACACCACCGCCTGCGCCGCCGCTGCGCTTGCACTGCTTGCGTGCGTCGCCTGCAAGCCCGTCGCACGCTTGCTCCCGCAGCTCGGAGGATGGACGGCGGGCGAAATCCAAGCGCGTCTCGCCGCCGATCCATTTCCCGGCGAACGGTAATTTTTTCACCGCGTCATGCCCCGCGCTTTAAAGAACGACCCGTTGCTCGCCACGCGCCTGAGCCTCATCGCGCGGTTGGGAAATTGGGACGAGCAAGGCAAGTGGCAGGAGTTTTTCGAGATCTACTGGCGGCTCATTTATGGCGTCGCCTGTCGCGCTGGAATGAAGGACGACGAGGCGCAGGAGGTCGTGCAGGAGACGTGCATCGCCGTCGCAAAAAACATCGCACGCTACGATAGTAAAGCCGGGTCGTTCAAAGCGTGGCTGCTGCAAATGACGCGCTGGCGCATCACGGATCAGCTACGCAAACGCCCGAAAAATCGCCACGTCCGCCGCGACGACGACACGCGCCTCACCGCCACGATGGATCGCCTGCCCGGCTCGGGCGAAGCCGCGTTTGAAACCGTGTGGGAGGAGGAATGGCAGCGTCACGTCCTCGACGCCGCGCTCGCCCGCTTGAAGCGAAAAGTGGACGCCAAGCATTTCCAAATCTTCGACTGCGCCGTGAGCAAAGGATGGAGCGCGAGCAAGACTTCCAAAACGCTCGGCGTGAACATCGCCCAAGTCTATCTCGTGAAGCACCGCCTCAAAGGGATGCTAAAAAAAGAACTCGAAGGGCTGGAAGAGTAGCGTGTTCCGGCTACGGCGCGGGCTGGGATTTTTTCAGCAGGCGGAAGAGATCGCTGTCGGTGGAGAAAATGACGCTGGTGCCGGGACCGAGAATTTTGCGGTAGGTTTCGAGTGTTTTGAGAAAGCCGTAAAATTCCGCAGCGGCGGGGCTTTGATTGTAGGCTTCGGCGTAGATGCGCGAGGCCTCGGCGTCGGCTTCGCCCTGCACTTGCTGGACTTGTTTGTAGGCGGTGGATTCCACTTCGCGCAGGTCGCGATCTTTTTTGCCGAGGATGCGCGCGGCCTCGCCTTCGCCTTCGCTGCGGAAACGCTGGGCGATCTGCTGGCGCTCGCTGATCATGCGCTTGTAGATGCGATCCAGGACTTGCGAGTTGTAGCTCACGCGCTTGATGCGCACGTCGAGCAACTCAAGGCCGAGCGGGGCGAGCTTCGGCGCGGAGGCAGTGAGGATGTCGTGCTCGATTTCCAGCCGACCGCGCTGGGCGACGGGCATGATGGTCGCGGCTCCGGCTCCTTTTTTCTGCGGGTCTTCGGTGAGTGCGCGGCCTTTCTGGCTGCGGATGATTTCGATCAGCTCATGGCTGGCCACGGCGGCGCGGACTTCGCTGCCGATGATGTCTTCGAGTCTCGATTGCGCGCTGCGCTCGTCGCGCAAACCGACGAAATACTTCGCAGGATCGGCGATGCGCCAGCGGGCGAAGGTGTCCACCTCCACGTAGGTTTTGTCCTTCGTGGGCATCTCATTCGCGGGGCCGTCCCATTCGAGCACGCGCTTTTCGATGCGGTTCACCGTCTGGATAAAGGGCACTTTGAAATGCAGTCCCGGCTCCGTGATCGGCTCGCCGATGGGGCGGCCAAATTGTGTGAGGATGGCGGTCTCGGTTTCCCTCACGGTGTAAAAACTGCCCGTAAGAACGCTGAAGCAGACGAGTGCCAGCAGGGCTAGGGCTACGATGCGCGGGCTCATTTCCGCACCTCCATTCCAGTGCTGTGCGTGAGCGGGAGAAGCTGCGGGATTTTTTCGTCCACGATGGTTTTGTCGCGGAGCAGCGGCAGGACTTCGCTCATCGTTTCGAGGTAAAGGCGTCGTCGGGTGACATCGGGCGCTTTGAGATATTGCACGAGGACGGCTTGAAAAGCGGCTGCGTCGCCGAGGGATTCGTTCACGCGTTTCAGTTTGTAGCCTTCGGCCACGCTGATTTTTTGCGCCGCCTCGCCCTGTGCGCGCGGAACGACTTTGTTGTAATCGCCATTGGCCACATTGATCATCGCCTCGCGATCCTGCTGGGCCTGATTCACTTCGTTAAAGGACGCCTGCACCTGTTGGGGCGGATTCACATTTTTGAGCTGCACCTGATCCACCGCAAGGCCGAGTTGGTAGTCTTTTACGAGCGTGCGCAGGCGGGTGAGCGCGCTGGTTTCGATCTCCTGCCGTCCCACGGTGATGACTTCATCCACGGTATGATCGCCGACGACCTCGCGCATCGTCGCCTCCGAAAGATCACGCAGAGTCAGGCCGGGCTCGCGAACGTGAAAACTGAAAAGCTTCGGGTCATCCACATGGTATTGCACGATCCACTCGACGAGTGCGGCGTTGAGGTCGCCGGTGACCATGCTTTTTTCGCGCTGTGGATCGTCGCTCGTTTGGTCGGGATTGGTTGCGCCCGGAGTGCCGAATCCGAACTCCAGTTTGAGCTGTCGTTTGATCGGCACGCTGATCACTTCATCCACGCCGAACGGCAGTTTGAAATGCAGGCCCGGCTGCTCCGTGGTGGAGAATTTTCCAAAACGCAGCACGACGCCCACGGCATCGGCGGGCACGGTGTAGTAGGTGGAAAGCAGCGCCCACAGCACGAGCGCGAGACCGACGCCGAGTTTGATCCAGCGCGGGTTTACGGGCGGGATGCGGAATTCGATGGTTTGTTGCACGCCGCTGTCTAACACGCGCCCCGCGCACCGCAAGCTCCCCACGCGCAGGCTACAATTGCAGCGTGACGATGCGGCGGTTCTTCGTGTCGGCGACGAGCACGCGCATCCGCGAATCCACGACGAGCCCCCAAGGCGTTGCGAACTCTCCTTCGCCCGTGCCCGTCGTGCCGTAGCGCGCGAGCAGTTTGCCTTCGAGCGACACGCGCGAGAGCCGGCCCGCGCCGTATTCGATGATGTAAAGCGCGCCATCGCCGCCGAGCGCGATGTCGTAGGGCAGGTCGAAAGGAATCGCGCTTTTTCCATCCGTGCCCGCGCCGAGGAGGCCGACGTATTCGCCGCTGTCTTTGAAAATGTGGATGCGATTGTTTACCGCATCGGCGACGAACACGCGCCCCTCATGCCACACCAATCCACTCGGGCGCTGGAACTGCCCCGGCCCCGTGCCCGCGCTGCCAAATTCGCGCAGCCATTCGCCATTGCGCGTGAAGACTTGCACGCGGTCGTGCCCGCCGTATTCGCACACGTAGAGATTCTCCGCCGCGTCCTTGCAGAGGCCCACGGGATAGATGAATTGCGAAGGCCCCGTGCCCTTTTCGCCGCCGACGGTGTGCAGCACGCGCCCCTGCTGATCGAACCACACGAGCCGCCGATAATGCGTGTCGCAAACGACGATGCGATCATCCTTCAGCCACACGATGCCCTCGGGTTTTCCAAATTGCACATCGAGCATTTTCCACTGCCGCAGTAGCGCGCCATTCGCATCGTAAATGAGGATGCGCCCGGCGGTGTCCATGATTGCGAGTTCGTCGTGCGGCCCCGTGGTGAGGCTGCGTGGCGTCGGCTGCACCGCACCATCGGGCGGCAGCATGAAAGCGCTCCACGCTTTCACTTCGATCTTCGCCGGAGTGCCGCTGGGTTTGCAGCCGGTGAAAATGAACATCAGCAGCGCGAGCGCGAGCAGGTGCCGGATGAAGCGGTTCATGTTTTGTCGAATGGGCCGGTTCATGTTGTTGCAACGATTGAGGGCCAAAGGCCCAGCTTCATACCTTTCTTGGGCGAGGGCCAAAGGCCCGGTTTCATACCAGCCTTGGGCAGCGCCCAAGGTATGCTTGCCACCACGAACAAAGGGCTGAAAGCCCGGCACCATTTTGGGAGATGGGTCGCGTGGATGGATCGGGCCTTCAGCCCTCTTGCCGTCATTGTTTGCGGACCTAGGCCGACGCTCGTTCCTCGCTCTGGCCTAGGCTGGCATGGGCAGGGCCGTTGGCCCTCAGGTGCGGCGTTCACTTTCATATTTTTACTGAAAGATTTCCGAAAATTTTCACCTTACTTTCAACAGCCAGCGCGCGCTCTGGACGATGGAGGAATGTGCGGGTTGCTCCGTCTGTTGTGCGCAATTCCGTCTCCGCGAATGCGCCGCGAAAACGCGATCCTACGATGGTGAACGGGCCATCCGCCGCTACGATCAGACGCTCCGGTCTCACACAGCGCGCACTTTTCCACGAATCGCCAAACCACACGCGCGCATCGTCGGGTGTGAGCCAATTCGTCGGGCCGAGGCAGGCCGCGAGTTCTTCATCGGCAGGCTCGTGGTAGAGCTGCGAGATGGAGCCTTGGAAAATCGGGGAGCCTGCGCGCAGACAGATGGCGTGCTCGGCTTCTCCAAGCGCGGTCTCGGGCTGATGGGTGGCAAAAATGAGCGACGCGCCAGTGCTGGCGATGTGATCGCGGATGACGCGCCAGTATTTGCCGACGCGCGCGGAATCCACATGAGCGAGCGGTTCGTCCATGACGACGACGGGTGTATTTTGCGCGAGCGCACGAGCGACGGAAAGGCGCGCGCCTTCGCCGAGACTGAGATCGCCGGCGCGGAAAGTGCCAACATCGGTGAGATCAAATGCTGCGAGCAGTTGCTCCGTTTTTTCCGTGCTCGCACCAACGAGCGTGAGATGTTCGCGCGCGGTGTGCGCAGGCCACAGCCCGTGATCCTGCGGCACCCACGCGAGCGATGATGGCCCGTTTGCCTCGCCAGTCATCGGGCGCTTGAAGCCAACGAGCACTTCGATCAGCGAAGTTTTTCCAGCGCCGGATTGGCCGAGGATTGCCGTGCGTCCACTCGGGATGGCGAGTTCGACGGGCACAGCAGGCCAGTCCACAACGCCGGAGAAATAGCGGACGTTTGAAAGTTTCCAAAGAGGCTCAGTGCGCACGGCTGGCGAAATAGGCGCGCAGAGCGCGATGGGTCAACCAACAAGCCAGCAGCGGCGCGGCGACGACGATGAACAAACTCGCTGAAAGCACCGCGCTCTGGCCGTAGTGCATGAGGTTGAAAATACGCACAAACACCGTGGTAAATTGCGGCGGCGCGAGCAGCGCGCTCGCAGTGAAATCCCCGTATGCCACGCCAAAAAGCAGCAGCACTGCGCCAGCGGCGGGCCCGTGCAAAAGCGCCCACACCACCGGGCGCGCTCCCGAACTGCGCGCGATGTGCAGCGCCGTGTCTGCCGTGCCGAGCTGAAGCAACACGCGGAGCAACAGCGCGAGTGGGAGTAGTTGGAGCGTGAGCACTGCGACCAGCGGCAGCACCGAGCGCGCGAACGCGCCGATGGGTTGCGCGAGCGCGAGCATGAAAAGCGAAAGCAGCAGCGGCCCGAGCAATCCCGGCACCGCGAGCGCGAGCGCCAGATGCCGTTTTACGTTTGTGGCAATCAGCCATGCGAGCAGTGCGCAGACGAAGGCGAGCACAAGGCTGTGCGCGAGTTCACCCGCGAGTGTGAAATTTTCCACCCATGCTGCAAATCCACCAAGCCCGAGCCCGAGAACAAAACACGCCGGCCCGACGAGGAAGAGCGCAGGCCCGGCGAAAACTTGAACCAATGGCAGGAGACAGCCTGCGCGGCTCTCGTGTGCGACTTCGCGGATGCGCGGTCGCAAATGGCGGAGCGCCGTGAGCAGCGGGAGGATCACGGCTAGTTCCACGACGAGCGCAGGCAGCGCGAGGCGCAGTGATTCGTCCAGCGCGAGCCCGCCGATTTGCGCGTCGAAAAGACCGACTGTCCAAGTGCGGATGCCCCAGCTCGTCGCGAGATCGAATTCCTGAAACACGCACAAAAACACCACGCCCGCCGCGAGCCACGGAGCCGCGCCCAATTCTCGCCGCCACCATCGTCCGCCGCCCACGCTGGCGAGTTTCGCGCAATGCCGCGCGGTGCTGCCCGGCCCCGCATTTGCGAGCCAGAGCGCGAGTGCTGCGATGGGCGTGAAGCGCACCCACAGCATCGCGCCGTAAAAAATTTCTCTCGCGACCGATCCCGCCGGCCAGTGCGCAATCGTCGGCAGCCAGCCATAGCCAGCCAGCATCGTCGGTGTGAAAAAAACCACCGCCGTCGTTGCGAAGACCGACCGCAACGCACGCGCCGAAAGTCCACGAAGAAAACTCCCAGCCGCCAATGCCGCCAGGACTGCAAGCAGCGAGATCGCAGTGGCGCGCGTGGCGGCGAGAAGTGTGGGCGTGAGCAGACTCATCGCGGTGTGTTCATTTCAAATACTCGCCCTTCAGCCATTCGAGACATTCGTTGCGCGCTTTCAGCAAATCCTTGAGCGGCGTGCCGCGCGTGGCGGCGGGTAGGAGCGCACGGACTTCGCCGGGAATTTGTGCCGTCTCTTTTTCGCTGAGCGTCCCGAGTGGAATTTGGCGCGACTTCGATTTTGCCAGCGCCAGTTCCGTCTGCGCGGAAAGCAGAAAATCGGCGAGCTTCCGCGCTTCCACGAGCCGCTGTGTGTCGTGGATGATCGCGACGGTGTTTGGAATGCAAATCGTCGCGCCGTTTTCCAACACCACAGGCTCCGCTGCGACCGCCGCCTCCGCATCGCGCGCCTCGAAATAATCATCCGTATCCGTCCACCCCGCATCGCACGCGCCATTCGCCACGAGTTCCTTCACCGCTGCGTTGCCGTTCACCTCGCGCAGCCCGTGTTCGCGCGTGCCGTAGTGCCACGCCTTCATTCGCTCGCCGCCCCACAAGCTCCACAGCGCCGTGTAGTGCGTGAGCGTCGTGCCGTAGAGCGGTTTCGCCATCGCAAAATGCGTGAGGTCGTCGTCGAGCGCGTCGTTCTTCCACGGAATGCCGTCGCGGTGGATCGTCATGCGCAGCCGCCCCGCAAACCCGCTCCATCTCCCGTCGTTGTCGCGCCATTTTTCCGGAATGCGCGCCCAGCCTTTGCCTTTGTAGGGTTCTAAAATTCCGCGCTCAGCGAGGTCGAGCGTGCCGAGTAATTCATTGTTCCAAAAAACATCACACTGCGGCTTGGCGCGTTCGCGGATGATCTGCTCCGCAAGCCCGAGTGATTTCGTCGCCTCGGTATCGAATTTCACCACGACCGGAATCCCCGTCCGCTTTTCAAAATCGCGCAAGATCGCCTCGGCAAAAACCGCATCGTGCGCGCAATAAACAACGAGCTTGTCGCGGTCGAGCGTCTGCCAAACGAGCAGCAGCATCCCGAGCAAAAGCAGCAGGATGAGATAGCCCTTCGTTCGGCGGAGATCATTCACGCCAGAGCTTTGGCCGATGTGCGCGCGTGGGTGAAGTGGATTCGTCGGAGCGCGCGTGTTCTTCCGATACGATATTATCGATTCAGTTGTCTGAATATCAGCGCGCCACCAACAGCGCGAAGTCCGCTGGATGAAGCGCGGCGCAAAAAGTTTCAGCGCGCAGTGTCAGCCACAGCGATTGCCATCCATCCCAGATGCCGTTATTCAACACTAATGGCCCAAGCAAAGCCCGCTGCAAAAGGTTCCGACTCCACCGCCAACCGCACCCAATCCCGCACCATCGCCACTCTACGCGACACGCTGCTGTCGAAGCTACCGAGCGGAGAGTTGAGCGTTGCGGCAGCTTCCGCTACGATGGAGACATCTGCATGAATTTGCCTAGCGACTACGAAATCCTCGCGACGCTAGACCGGTTGTCGGGCGCGGTGGCGGATGATTTGGAGTCACCGCATCTGGAGTTCAAGCCGTGGACTGAAGCGCGGGCGGATATGCGAGTGGCGGTGGAGTATGCCGTGTGTTTCGCCAATGCTGAGGGTGGCGTGATTGTCTTCGGAGTCGCCGACAAGACTCGCGGACGCGCGGCGGCGATTCACGGTGCAAAAGGCTACGACCTCGACGTGTGGAGACGCGGCATTTTCGACGCGACGCGTCCGCATCTGCCGGTGGAGGTCAGCGAACTCGCGGTGCCGGAAGGCACGGGGCGGCTGCTGCTCGTGCGGGTGCCTGCCGGGGAGAATCCGCCCTACGGCACGGCGCAGGGCGTCTTCAAGCAACGCATCGGAAAGAATTGTATGCCGCTGGACCACGCGTCGTTTCAGCGGGGGCGCATCGCATCCGGCGCGTTGGATTGGAGCGGACAACCGGCGCATGGCGTGCGACTGGCCGATCTCGATCCCGTTGAGATGGGACGGGCGCGGGCGATCTTGCGGGGCAAGAACCCGGAGTCGGATTTGTTGAGGGCGAACGACACGGACTTTCTGAAAGGATTGGGTGCCATGCGGGCCGGGCAGGTAACGCACACGGGGCTGCTGTTGTTCGGGCAGGCAGAAGTGATCGCGGTGCATTGTCCGCAGGCGCAGGTGCATTATGTGCATCAGCCGAGCGACACGGCGGCGGCGCGCAACGACCAGTGGCGCGTCGGCCTGCTGCTGGCGCTGGAGCGGATCGAGCAGACGTTCAGCGGGCCGGCAAATCCAGAGGAGGAGCTGCCGGTCGGTCTTTTCAAGCTGCGCGTGCCGGCTTTCCCGTTGGATTCCGTGCGCGAGGCCGTGCTGAATGCGCTGACGCACCGCGACTATGCCGATCCTGGGGAGGTGTTGATCCGGCACACGCCGCGCGAGGTGGTGGTGACCAGTCCCGGCGGATTCGTCGGCGGCATCACGGTGGAAAATTTTCTCCGTCACGAGCCGGTCGCACGCAACCGCACGCTGGCCGATGCATTGGTGCGGTTGCGCTTGGTGGAAGCGGCAGGCATGGGACGGCGGCGTATGTGGGTGCAGGCGCTCAGCCTCGGAAAACCCGCGCCGCGTCCCGAATCGGACGGGCATCATGTGACGCTGCGGCTGTTCAACACCGGGTGCGACACGGCGATGGCCGGGTTGGTTTCTCGACTGAATCAGGAGGGCCGGGACATCGGACTGGACACGCTAATCGTGCTCTCGCATCTGCGCGAGCACCCCTACATAGATGCCGATGAGGCGGCGCGGTTATTAAGGGTAGGCGCGGATGAAGCGCGTCGGCTGTTGGATGAACTTGGGCCTTCCGGATCGGGACTGTTGGAGCGGAAGTCCCACACCCGCTCGGCTACTTTTCATCTCACGAAAGGCCTTGCGCGGGAACTGCTCGGCAAGGCGGCTTACACGAAGACACGCGGACTGAATCCGATCCGCTACGCCGAAATGGTGCGGGAATATCTGCACGACCATCCGAGCATTTCGAATCGGGAAGTGCGCGAGTTGCTGGGGCTGGGCGAATCTCCAACGGCGCAAGTGGAGGCGTCGCGCTATTTGAAAAAGTGGTCCGGGCCGTCCGGTTTCCTCACCGCCGATGGGAACGGTGCGAAGCGTTGCTACCGACTTAAGAAAGTATCTTAGCGATGAATTTAGCATCCCGATCTTTTGTCCGCCGAGCCATCGGAGTCTTCTGTTTTTCAGCGACTTCCGGATCTTAACAGCCATCTTAGCAGTCTGCTAAATGCGATGTCCCTGAACGAATCCATCGTCGAAGACGCTGCCCTCGAATGGTTCGGCGGCGGCTATGCGGTTGAGCTGAGTCGCAACTCGGCACCCGGTGAACCGGCGGCGGCGCGGGATTCGTTTGGTGGGTGGTGCTGACTGACCCGGGGCCTCGCGGGAGGTTACGCTTCTTGCTTTTCCTTGGAATCTTCGACTTCCTCGACGACTGCTTCGTCGCCTTCCTCTTCCACGTCGGCGAGTTCGAGTTCGTGGTCGCTGAAAAAGTGACGTTTGCGTTTTCCGGGAGGGTGGGGGACCAAAGTCATAAAGCAATTTTTGCCCATCAATCTTGGATCCGATTCCGCGTGCCCCATGCTTTCGAGGTCTTTGCGGATGCGGGCCATGAGTTGCATGCCGAGTTCCTTGTGCGCCATTTCGCGTCCGCGAAATTGGAGGAGAGTCCGCACCTTGTTGCCTTTGTCGAGGAACTCCTCGGCGTGGCGCAGCTTGGTTTCGTAGTCGTGGCCGCCGATGTTCACGCGGAATTTGATCTCCTTCAGCTTGCTGGCGGTGTTGTGCTTCTTGTCCTTGTCGTGCTTGG
>JAYUIF010000381.1:0-16689 GCA_043766295.1 Spartobacteria bacterium
TTTTTGCAGCCATCCAAGAGCTGGACAAAGTCCGCGACACCTTCGGCTACGAGACGGACGGCGCGGTGATCAAACTCAACCAAGTCGCGCTGCGCGAACGCGCGGGCTACACGTCGCGTTTCCCGCGCTGGGCGAAGGCTTGGAAATATCTCGCCGAGCAAGCCGAGACGCGGCTGCGCGCCATCACCGTGCAAGTGGGCCGCACCGGCGCGCTCACCCCGGTCGCGGAGTTGGAACCGGTCTTTCTACGTGGCAGCACGATCGCGCGCGCGACTCTCCACAACGAGGATGAGATTCGGCGAAAAGACATCCGCATCGGCGACACGGTGATCATCGAGAAAGCCGGCGAGGTCATCCCAGCGGTCGTGAAAGTCGTCATCGAAAAACGCCCGCAGAACACCGAGCCGTTCGACTTTCTCTCCCACATCGGCGGCAAGTGCCCCGCATGCGGCCATGCGCCACGGCGCGACCCGGAGTTTGCCGTGTGGGTTTGTGAAAATCCGGCGTGCCCTGCGCAAAAAACGCGACGCCTCGAATACTTCGCCAAGCGCGGCGCGCTCGATCTCGATGGCCTCGGCAGCATCGTCGCCGACGCCCTCATCGTGCGCGGACTCGTGAATGACCCGCTCGATGTTTTCACGCTGAAACTCGAATCGCTCGGCGCACTCAATCTCGGCACCGACGAAGAGCCGCGCATCTTCGGCGAAAAAAACGCGGCCAAACTCCTCGAAGCCATCGAGCGCGCGAAGACGCTCCCGCTCGCCCGCTGGCTGCACGCCCTTGCGATTTCTGAAGTCGGCGAGGAGACCGCGCACGACCTTGCAAAGCATCACGACACGCTCGCAGCCGTCGCCGATTCCGCGTTGCTCCGCGATGTCGTCGCGCTGGATCGCCTCCATGCCGAGGCAGACGCCGCCAACCCGCGCGCGAAGGTAAATCGCGACAAGAGCGACATGGAAAAACTCCAACTCGCCACGCAGCACGCCGCGCTCATCGAGCAGGCAAACACCACGGGCGCACGCCTGCTCGCCGCCGGTTTTGCCAGCCCGGCGAAAAAGAAAAACGCCACGGATGCGGATGTCACCACGGCCGTCGGCCCCGTCGTCGCGCAAGCCGCGCTCGCGTGGTTTTCCAGCGACCTCGGACAAAAAACGCTCCGCCACATGAACGCGCTCGGCATTTCGCCGCGCGGCGGAAAAACCCGTGGTGGCGACTCGCTGTTTGCGGAAAAAACATTCGTCCTCACCGGCACATTGCAAACGATGAGCCGTGGCGAGGCGCAGGAAAAAATCCGCATTCTCGGCGGCAACGTGAGCAGCAGCGTGAGCAGCAAAACGCACTACGTCGTCGCCGGCCCCGGTGCCGGTTCCAAGCTAGACGACGCCCAGAAACACAGCGTGCCCGTGTTGAGTGAGGAGCAATTCATCGCGATGCTCGGCGGCGCAAAAGCGAAGAATACACCGAAACAGGACGAGTTGTTTTAGCCGCCGTGGCACTGCCTGCGCCTGTAAAAAAACCGTGTAATTCCGGCGCTTGGCTCGCTAGGCTCCGCCGCCATGGAAATTGTCCCGCTTGAAATTTTTGGCATCCACGTTGACGTCGCGTTCCCTGCGCCGCTCGGCTATCAGAGCGCTCGCATGGAGGAGTTCGGCGCGAAACTTTGCGACCCGAAGGAGGGACTGCCGCTGCGTGCGGAACATCTCCGTCTGCGCCGCTTCGATGATCTGTTCGATTACGAACTGAAGGCTGTATTTTTCGGCGAAAACGGCACGCTTAGCCGCACTGCGGAGCGCGTGAAGCTCGGCATCCGCAACGCACGCACGCAGGGCGACTGGAATGTGATCCAGCAGGCGTTCACGCGCTTTTACACGCTCATGGATTTTGACGAGAAAACGCTCTCGCATCTCTCGGCGCACGCGCACGCGAAATTTGAAACGCTCGAAGCGCGCGATGAATGGCTGCATCAATTTTCCCACAATGCCCTCGTGGATAAACCCGCCGCACTCGGCTACGTGAAGATCGCGGATTGGGAAAAAGAAATCCGCGTGCTCATCGAGCCATCGAACATGGTGCCGAACGCCGTCTTCATTTCGTGGGATACCCAGTTTCCGAACCTTCAGGAATGGGACACATTCATCGGCTCCTTGCCGAGCGTGATGGAAAATTCAGCGAACTATTTCGAGATCGGTTTCGAGCCGTTCAAGGAACGCGTGTAGCGCGCAAACGAAGCGCGGTCTTATTTTCCGACCGGCGGCGCTGCGGGTTTGGCGGGAACGGATGGCTTTGCTCCCGCAGGTTTTTCATCCGTTTTTCTGTCCGAGTTATCCGGGCGCAGAAAGATGCGCGCTTCCTTGTAACTGATCACGCCATCGAGTTCGCGGAGGAAGTCCGCACCAAAGATCGCATCGTGGTCGCCCTTGCCGCCGGGGATTGGCATATCCTTATACAAATCCGCGCTGAGCATCGTTCGGTTTTCGATCACGGCATCTCCCATTTTGAGCAGCGGCACCTTCGTGATGGCCGCAGGCGCGCTGCCGCCGATGCCCAGAATTATTTGATCCATCGGCCCCACTTCGAGCCCCGCGCTTTTGCTGAAAGCAACATTCAGCAGTCCGTCGTAAGCGCCGGTATCAATGAGGAAAGTCGCCTTCGAACTGCCGACCGAACCATCCACCAAAATGTGGTTCCCGCTGCTTCGATATTCGAATGATTGGTAGCCGCGCAGTTCGAGCAGTTCCTTCACCGTGAGCGTGCGCCACTCGGGCGACTTGGTGAGCACGTCGTGCAACTTGTCCCACTTGGCGACGATGTCTTTGTCGGCATCAGCGAGTTTTTCGATGGGCCATTTCGCGACGGTTCCGGTGCCGTTGTTCATGCGGAAAGTGACTTCCTTTTCGTCCTTATCGAGCAGCGCCGCCACGAACGATTTTCCGTCGCTAGTCGTCCAGCGCTTGAACTCGGAGAACGCCGCCGCTGCTGGCTGGCCGGGCGCAGGGGCTTTCGCGGCCTTCATGTTATCGGGTTTCAAAAACATGCGTCCTTCGCGGTAGCTGATCACCGCATCGAGTTCGCGGAGAAAGTCCGCGCCGAAGATCGCATCGTAGTCACCGCGTTCGCCCGCATTCTTGAACAAATCTGCGGCGAGGATTTTCCGATTTTCGATCACGGCATCGCCCAGCTTGATGCTCTTCACTTTGCAAACGGCCGCCATTGCTTTGCCGCCGAGGCCGAAGATGGTCTGGTCAAACGGGCCCATTTCCACGCCTGCGTCCTTCGCCGCATCCGTGTGAAGCAGCGAAGTGTCCGCGCCGGTATCCACCATGAAGCGCGTCTGTTTTCCATTCATCTCACCCTCGACGAAAATGTGGTTGCCCTTGATGTCGAACTCGAACGCCTGGTAGCCGCGCAGTTGGAGCATTTCTTTCACCGTGAGCTTGGCGAACTCCGCGTTGTTCATCAGGTCGTCCTTAAATTTCGTCCACTTGCGCACGAACTGCTGGTCGGGCTGGCTCAGTTCGCGGATGGGCAGCACGCTCGGCTGGCCGCTCTGGAGTTTGAAATTGACGGACAAGTCGTTGCGTCCCGTGACCGCTGCGTAAAACGTCTTGCCGTCGCGCGTCGTGAAACGCCGGAACGCTGCGGCCTGTTGCGCGCTTGCCGTGAAAGTGAGAACGCCGAGGACGAGTGCGGCGGCGAGGATGGTGGTGCGTTTCATGGAGCAGGAAGAATGGGCGCGGATGTAAGCCGAGGGCGCGTGAGGGAGCAAGGGCCGCAGTGTTTCCATAAAATACGCGCGCTCACTGCACGGCAAGATGGCCGAGGGCGAGCAGACCGTAGAAAGTATATTCCGCATCGAGCGCGTCGTCCGCCCAGTGTCCGTGGAAGCCGCCCTCCGCGCTCCACAGCGTGTCCACAAAATCGAGACACCGCTCGCGGATCGGCTCCGGCAAAGAGCGATCGAGACACGCCAGCGCGTGCAGCGCCGTGGCCGTAGAAAGTAAATCCGGCAGCGGCGATCCGGGTGCCGCGAGCCAGCCGCCTTCCGCGTGCGCTTGCGCGAGCAGCCAGTCGCCGACGGCATCGTTCACCGGCACGCCGAGCTGATGGAGCAAAGTCACCGCCGCCGCCGTCGCTGGCACCGTGCCCTGGCGCATCCCGCGCACATTTCCCCAAGCGCCATCGGGTGTTTCGAGGAACTTCAAACACTGCGCCATCCGCAGCGCATCCGGCACTTCGCGCCCGAGGTCCTGATACGCGCCGAGCGCGATGAAACATCCATACGCATGACCGTGCGCCGAGCCGCGCTTTTCGTGATAGCCGCCATCCGCCGTGCGAAATTCCTCGATGCGTGCGAGCAAATGTTCCTCATCGAAAATAGCATCCGCACCACTCGCCGCGCTGCACCGGGCCAGCGCGCCGAGGTGGATGAAATCAAGCCCTTCCCCATCGCCAAACGCCGCCATAAATTTCTCCAACGCCCCACGCTGCGCGGGAGATTTGTCCTTCGTAATTTCCACCGCCTGCATCCCGGCGAGCGCAAAGAGGGTGTAGTAAAGATCCGCGCGCCCCGCACGGTCGCGCGCTCCGCCTTCCGCCGTGAACTGCCGCAGCAGAAAATCGCGCACCAATTCCGTCGAATCCCCGAGCATCTTCGGCGCAAGTCGGGCGACTTGGAGCATTTCGAGTCGGAGGCTGCGGTTCATTGTGCGGAGTCTCCGCGCCAGCACGCACACGACAAGACGATTTCCTAGCGCGGCTTTTTTTTGCGCGGGAGTTTTGCGTCGAAGCCGGGGCGCTTGAATTTTCGCGCCTTGGAAAAGCGCTTTGTCGTGGCGGTGCGCAGGCGATCCAGATGGACGAGGATTTCGAGGACGCTGTCTGTTTTTTCCGGGAAGAGCGCCTGGAGCGCCGTCCATGCCTCGATGCTGTTGTCGAGGGCGATGAGTGCGACTTTGGCGGAGCCATCGGAATCGAGCGGGGCAGTCTGGCGATCCTCAGTCTCCTCGACGCGGGAGCTGAATGCGCGGCAGAGCTTCACGTAAATGAGGTGCTGATACCAGCGGATGCTCTCGACGCAATCGTTGAGGCGGACGAGTTCGCCCTTGGCGAAAGCGACGCTGACGAGACCTTGGTGGACGCGGCGTTCGAGGTCGCGCACGCGCTGGAGCGGGAGCTTTAGTTCGTTGTTGAACCACTCGTCGGCCATGTGCGCGTAGGTGAGTGCGGCTTTGGTTTCACGCGCACCGGCGCGGAGGGCGCGACGCTGGAGTCGCTTTTCCACGGCGATGCCGGCGGCGAGCGTTTTCTCGTCATCGGCGGCGTTCTTTTTTGCGGCGCGTTCGATCTCGCTGCGCGCCTCCGTGAAGACGCGGCTGAGCGCATCGAATACCGTCTGACTCGCGCCGTCGCGCATGGCCGCACCTTCGCCGCAGAGTTCCTCGGTGAGCGTAAATTTGATGCAGCGGTGAGAAAATTCGCACCGCTCGCACCAGCGGTCGCAGTAGTGGTGGATGCCCTCGATGAAGCGCGATTCGCTTTTTGGTTTGCGGATTCTGGCTGCGGGCTTGCGGCGCTTCGCGGGCATGGCGTTTTGCTATCGGGCCGGAGTTCCGGGGGCAAGAGGGCTTGTGAAAAATGCGCCGCGATGGTGTGAGCCACTTGCCCTCCTGCATCGCGCTGTGTATGCCTTCGATACTACTGCATGGAACCTGCCGTGAATTCAAATATCGCAACGTGCCCGACTTGCGGCGCGTTAATTGACGTGTCGAAGGAGGAGCCTTACGCAAAAGTGCAATGCCCCGCTTGCTCGAACAGCATGAGGGTGCGCCAGCTTTTCGCGAACTACGAGATCATCGGCGTGCTGGGTGAGGGCGGGCAAGGGATGGTGTATCGCGCGATGGACAAAAAATTAAACCGCGCCGTGGCCATGAAGCTGATGAAGCGCGAATACAGCGAGGATCCGATTTTTGTGCGGCGCTTCCAGAGCGAGGCGAAGGTGACGGCGAGCCTGAGCCACCCGAACGTAGTGAAGGTGTTTTCTTTCGGCGAAGACATGGGGCTGCTCTACCTCGCAATGGAAGTCGTGGATCACGGCAGTCTCGATGCGCGGATGACGGATGGCAAAATGGTGCCCGAGGATCGCGCGCTGGACGTAGGCATCCAAATCGCAAAGGGGCTGCAAGCGGGGCTGGAAAAGGGACTCATTCACCGCGACATCAAGCCGGGCAACATTCTATTTTCCGATGAGAGCACGGCGAAGATTGTGGACTTCGGCCTGGCGATCCTCGTCGAGAAGCAGCACGAGGAGGAGGGCGAAGTGTGGGCGACGCCGTTCTATGTCTCGCCGGAAAAACTGGACGGACAGCAGGAGGATTTCCGCAGCGATATGTATTCGCTGGCGGCGACGCTTTTCCACGCCATCACGGGCCGGCCACCGTTCATCTCGGAGACGAATTCGATGAGCGAGCTGAAGAGGATCAAGAGCAATCCCGTTCGTCTGCAAAACTACGCGCCTCATGTGTCGGCGGCGACCGCGTATGTGATTGATAAGGCGCTCGCGGTGAAACCCGAGGAACGCTGGTCGAGCTACGAAGAGTTCATTCAAAATCTCGAATACGCACGGACTCAAAATCGCAGACGCCCGAATCCTGCGACCGCGCAACGCACCGCCGACATGGCGCGGGAGCCGGGCGGACTCGGCGGGCTTACGTTCGTAGCGCTGTCTGCGATGATCGCCCTCGGGGTTTATTTTGCCATTACGCACTTTGGCGGCCCGCCCGAAAAAGCGCAGCCCGTCGTCGCGCCGCCAAGAATGACGCAGACCGATGATGCCGAGTCGCGTTACAATCAGGCGCGAATCCAACTCATCAAAGGCGGTTTTCGCCCGGCGGCGGTGGTGTTTCGCACTCTGTATGCGGACGGGCGGTTGTCGGAGCCCCGGAATAGTTGGAGCGCAGTCCACGAGGGTCTTTGTGAATTGCTCGCCGGACGTGCCGTGCCCGCGCGGGAAGCGTTCGGGAATCTCGCAAAACGAATTTCGCCTACTGCGATTGGGCTGGATGCGAATCTTGTAAGTTTCTTCACGCGCCTCGGTGAACTCGCCGCAGTCTCCGATCCTGTGTCCGCCGAGGAGGGCGAGAAGTTTGATAAAACATCGCATGAAGCGATCGCACTGCTGATCTTTGGTTTGAAAGACTGGGAGGTGGGTGATTTTAAAAATGGCATCGCGCTGCTAAAACAATTTCAGGCAACGGAGCCTTTGGATGATTCATCGTGGGTTGCCGAGTATCGCCCGCTCGTCGCGCCTTACTTGGAGGAGTATTCGCTTTTTTCCGGAACCGTTGAGACGTTGAAAAAATACGAGAGCGATCCTGAACTCGTTTCGGCGGCGCTCAAGCGGCTCCCGGAGGTGAGGGTCAAAATCAAATCCAGCGCGTTGCTCGGTCAGCTCAAACAAATCGAGGCCGACATCACGCCGAAAGTCGCCGACATCCTCACTGCCAGTAAAAATGCCGCGGCAAAGCGGGCGGCCGCTCTCGAAGCAGCGGATCAACAGGCGCTCGCGGACGCGAAAATCAAAGTGAAGAATCTTTGCGAGACGTATCAATTCAAGGAGTCATTCAATGTCATCCGCCGCCTTGATTTGAAGGGCGCGGCGCGGCTGAAAGAGCGCGATTTGCTTTCGCATCGGGTCGAGTGGCTCATGCTTTTCAAAGACAGGCTCATCAGCGACCTGAACACGATTGGCTACAATTCCGTGATTCAGCGCAAGAACGGCCAGCAACTCACCGGCGGAATCTCCCGTGCGAACGATGTGCAGATCGAAATCAAACTCGCCTTTGGAACAGTGCCCATCCTCTGGACCGATCTCACGCCGCAAAGCATACTCGCCATCGCCCATTCATTCATCAGACTGGGGACTCCCGCCAAGATCATTGCAGACCGCCAGTGGGAGGCGGGTGTCTTCTGCATATTCACGCATCTTTATACGGAGAGCCGGTTGCTCATGGACGAAGCGATCAACGGAAATGAAGAATACCGCCTCCAAAGAGCGATCTATTTTCCCCCGCCAGAGCCCGATTCAAACGGACTGCCCAAGCAATCGAACTGAGCAAAAATTGATTCAGGATTTGGTGATGCCGCTCGCGGGCAGCCCTACTGAATTTCGACCTGCATCCCGCTCGTCACCATCTTACTGATCCGGGCGATGTCCCAGTTTGCCGACCTCATGCAGCCGTGGCTCGCCCATGTGCCGATGCTGTAGGGATTGTTCGTTCCGTGGATGCCGATGCCCGCTTTGTTCAGCGCGATCCAGCCGACGCCCACTGGATTATTCGGGCCTGCGGGGAGCAGATAGAAATTTTCCGTCCGCACGCCGCGATTGAGCATGCCTTCGTCCCAGCGAAAAGTGGGCATCACTGCGACGCCGACGATGCGCCATTTGCCCGGCGGCGTGGGGTGCGCGGGCGAGCCCGGCGCGATGGGCACGCTCGCGATGAGCGCGTCGCCTTCGTAGAGTTCGAGGATCGTGTCTTTGCGGTTGATCACGATGCGGCGGTTTTTCAGCTCGGGCTGCTCGGGGAGATTTCCGGTGTCCGGCACGTCCTCGATTTTAAATGGCACGACGTTCGGCACGCGCAGTTGGTCGCCGGCTTTCATCGTCTCAAACTTCACGCCTTTATTCAGCCGCTGGAGAAATTCAATCGAGCAATGATAGCGCTCCGCGAGAAATTCCGTGTAGCTCGCATAGGGCAGCGTTTTTTTCTTTGCCATCTCGCTCGGCTTGCCCGGCAGGTCGCCGCACCATTTGAATTCCTCTTTCGCAATCGTGTGAAAAGTATAGACGGGATACACGGTATCGAGCGGCACATTTTCATCCACCACGCCCGTCTCCGGCAGGCCGTGTGCGCGTTGCCAGCGGCGCAGCGCCATCACGGCAAACTTCGCGGCTTTGCCATCAATCATGCCCGGAGAAAAAAGCTGCTGGTCGAGGAAGATTTGGAGCTGCGCGCTCAGCTCGCGACGGTCCACGAGGATCGCACGCGCGGCCTGCGGCTCCGGCTCCAGCACGGCGAGCGGGCCGGGCGCGGGTTCGTCGGCAAAAGTGAACGCGGCGAGTGCGAGCGTGGTGATCGTGATTGGCGCAAACTTGGAACGGGCTAACATGGACTCGCTCTACGTATGCAAACTGACGCTGGAAACAAGCTCCGCATCGCCCAAATCGCTCCGCTCTGGACGCCCATCCCGCCCACGACCTACGGCGGCATCGAACTTTTGCTCGCGCTGTTGTGCGACGAGTTAGTCGCACGCGGGCACGATGTGACGCTTTTCGCCAGCGGCGACTGCCGCACGCGCGCAAAACTCCGCGCCGTGATTCCAGCGAACCTCAGCGAACTCATGGCACGCGGCGACGCGCTCATGCACGAATACTACCTCAACGCAGCGATGGCCGATGCGCTCGCTGCGCAGGATGAATTCGACGTGCTGCACTTTCACCTCTCGCCCACGCTGCTCCCGCTCGCCGCCGCCGCTCGCAAGCCGTGTCTTTTCACCTACCACACCAGCCCGCACGCCGACGACGAATGGGCGCTGCACCGCTACCCGCAAGTGCCCGTCGCCGCGATCAGCCGCGCGCAATTTTCGCAGACGAAAACACGGCTCGGTCGCGAGTTTCCGGTCGTTTATAATGGCGTGGACTTCTCCGCCTACGCGCCGTCGTTCGAGCCGGGAAAATACCTCGCCTTCCTCGGGCGGATGTCGCCGCAGAAAAATCCGAGCGACGCCATTCGCATCGCGAAAGCTGCGGGGCTGCCCATCGTCCTCGCGGGAAAACCGCAGAACGCGGAGGAGGAGCGATACTTCGCCGAAAAAGTTCAGCCGCACATTGATGGCGAGCGCGTCCGCTGGATCGGGCCGGCGAATCACGCGCAGAAAACCGAACTGCTCCGCCATGCCGCCGCGCTCGTTTTTCCCATCGCGTGGGATGAGCCTTTTGGCCTCGTGATGATCGAGGCGATGGCGTGCGGCTGTCCTGTTCTCGGCGTGCGCCGTGGCAGCGTCGGCGAAGTGGTGGATGAGGGAATCACCGGCTTCACCACCGCCACGCCCGACGATCTCGCCGCGCGCGTTCCCGCTGTGCTCGCGCTGGATCGTGCGAAGGTGCGCGCTCATGCGGAGTCGCGCTTCAGCCACATGAAAATGGTGGACGACTATCTCGCGCTCTACCGGCGCTGAGTTGCGCAGAGCCGTTGCGTCGCGCGGAGGAACCCGATACACGCGCGGGCCATGAATCTCACACGACCCGCATTTGCCCTGCTGCTGACGCTCATTTTCACCGGCTGCGAAACGACCGGCGGCCTCTCCAGCAACTCGGCTGCGCGCAAGGCGATGGTGGAAGCGATCTCGAAGGAACCAGCCGGTGCCTACTACGTGGGACGGCGCTATTACAAAGTGGACTACAAATTCTGGGGCTACGTGCGGCGCTCCGGCGAGTCGTGGGCGAATGCGAAGATGGTGATGATGAATGAGAACTCGAAGTTCGCGCCGGATCGCGCAGGCGGGAAGCTCGGCTCGGACAATAATTACGAATATAAACTGCTCGGAAATTTCTCCAGCGACACGGTGTATGAGCCGGCGAGCAATAGTTTCTATCCCGAGTTTCTGCTGAAAGGTGCTGAGTTGATCTCGGCGACACCGGGGCCGATCTATCGCGAGGCGGGTGCGACGAATCCCGAACGGCGCGTTATTCCGCGTCCTTACTAGTGCGAGCTACGGGCTCATCGGGAACTTCGCCCGTGTGCTCTTCGAGTTCCTCGCTCCCGGCGGTTTCAGATTCTTCGGTCGGCTCGGAATCATCCTCGTTATCGAGGTCATCCTCTTCGTCCTCTTCATCGAGATCCACAGGCGGTGGAGGCAACGGCGCTGGCGGCTCGGGCGGTGGAGGGGGAAGCTCGCCGGTGAGCGCGATGCCTTCCGCACGGAGCGTGGAGAAAACACTGCGAACGAGACCACGGTAGTGCTGTTGCACGATGAGATCGGTCGAGCGGCTTTCGAGCGCGATGTAGTCGCTGTAGTCTTCCTGTAATTTCAGCGTGAGCAAAGTGCGGAGCTGCGTGAGCGCGTCGGGCGCCGGTGCATCCGTGCCGACGGCCATGCTGAGGGCGCGGGTTTCGCTGTCGGCGAGGAGTTCTTCGACGCGCGCTTTGAGTTCGGCGTTGCGCTGTTCGAGTTGGTTGACGAGGCGCTTGAGTTCCTCGGGGCTGAGGCTCGCTTCCTCGTGAGAAAGAACGACGCCGGTGCGACGGCCACCTTCGCCGCGCTTGAGTTTGGCCTGCGTGCTTGCGAGTTCGTTGCGGAGGCCCTGCACGTAGTTTTCCAACTGCCGCACGGCGTTGGTAAAATTGAAACTGGCTCCTTGTTTCGCGGCTTCCTGTTCGCGCGAGACGTAGGCGGGGCGCTCTTTTCTGTCGCCACGATCTTTCCTGTCGCGACCACGCGAACGACGTCCGTTTTGATCGTCCTCGCTCTTGGTCTCCTGCTCATTTTCTTCCGACTGCTGCTGCGCGACGCGATGGGTTTCGCGCCAAGTATTGATCTCCTGCGAGACTTGCGCGACGAGATCGGCATCGCCGCTCTCGGTGGCGATTTTTAATTTTTCCTCCAGCTCAGGCGCGAGCGCGGGCTCGGGCTCGTCGTCGTGCGCGTCCTCGGCTGGCGGTTCGTTACGTTCCTTGCGCGGGGTGCGTTCGGTGCGCTCATTGCGCGGAGCGCGCTCGCTGCGTTCGGCGCGTTCGTTATGCGGCGCGGGTTCCTTTTTCTCACTCAATGCAGCGACGATGGCGGCGGGGAGTTCGGCGATTTCAGTGCGGAGCGAGCCTTGCCATTTGCCGTTCCAGCGGGCGACGGACTTCGCGATCATGGCGATGAGATTTTCGTGCAAAGCACCAAGGTGCTCGGCGGAGTAGCGCAGGATGCTGAGCTGCGTGATGGGCGGGCTGTTGACGTTGAACGCGCTGAAGACGACGCACGAGGCGATGGGCACGGCGTCGGCGGCATCAAGGCCGTCGAGCGGGAGCTGGAGCACCCACGGCTTGCCGCGACCGATGAAGACGTTGCCGATGAGCTTCGAGTGCTCGGGCGTGAGCGCGCCTTTTTCCGCGTCCCAAAGTCCGCGGCAGGTGATGGCGGCGAGATGGAGGCCGGTGGCGAGTTCGATTTTTGCGAGCGAACGCGCGAGGCTGAGCCGGAGTCGCGCGGCGTTGTCGCCTTCGAGTTTCACGAGTCCTTCGATGAGCTGCGCGTGCGCGGTGTCGCTCAGCGTGGGCCACGCTTGCTCGGCGGCGCGGACTCCGAGAATCCACGGGAGCTTCGTCATCGCATCGAGCGCCGGGCCGGCGTCGCCCGCGAGGATGAGCTCGCGCATGATGCGAGTGGCGCGATCTTCGTCGGCGTTGGAAAGGCGGCTCTTCAGCGAGGCCTCGGCGAAAGCCGCGAGATCGGCGGCAGTGCCCGGAGCCTCGTTGATCGCGGCGGGCGCGGCGCTCGCGGTTTCGATATTTTGCGCGGCACCATCGGCAAGGGGTTCAGGCGTGGGTGCGTGGGTTTCGTCAGACATGGTTTGGAAAAGTGGCGGCTATCAATGTCGGCACGGGTGAACGTGGCGAGGAAATTCCTTCCCCCATGCTGCGGGCGCGCAGGGAGCCGAAACCCAGAGAGTGGCAAAAGCATCCTTCCATTCAGCCCTATCGAGAAGCGCCCTTGCGTCTCTGCGGCTTCGCGCACGAAACGCATCCCGCCTTGTCATCGCACGGCTTTCGTGGTCTTTCGCCCGCATCCAGCGTCTGCCCTGCTGGTTTCTGTTCTTCCGATGAAACTTTTCAGCCACTCCATTTTCAAATCCTGTAATAGTGCACGAAACGCAGCATGATCCTGACTTTTCGACATGAATAAAAAAGCTCTCAGCGAGCGCGACATCTGCACCAAGTTCATCACGCCCAGACTCGTGGCGGCGGGGTGGAACATTGACACGCAGATTCGCGAGGAAGTCGGCTTCACGGATGGACGGATTTATGTTCGTGGAAAAATCCATGCTCGCGGGAAACAAAAGCGCGCGGACTACATCCTATACTACAAGCCGAACATCCCTATCGCCATCATCGAGGCCAAGGACAACAAGCACACAGTCTGTGCAGGCATGCAGCAGGCGCTCAGCTACGCGGACGCCAAGACACTCGACATCCCGTTTGTCTTTAGCAGCAACGGCGACGGTTTCTTTTTCCACGACAAGACCGTGAAGTCGGGCGCAATCGAGAGAGAAATACCGCTCAACGCCTTCCCTTCACCCAAACAGCTTTGGCAAAAATACAAAGCGTTCAAAGGCATCACTGACGAAGTCGAGGCTGTGGTTGCTCAGGAATATTTTTCCGACGGCTCAAATCGCGCGCCCCGCTATTATCAGCAGATCGCCATCAACCGCACGGTCGAGGCCATCGCGCGGAATGAAGGCAACAATCGCCACCTGCTCGTCATGGCGACCGGCTGCGGAAAAACCTACGCGGCGTTCCAAATTATTTACCGACTTTGGAAGAGCGGTCTAAAAAAGCGCATTCTCTTTCTGGCCGACCGCACCGACCTCATTGATCAGACCGTTCGCAATGACTTCCGCCATTTCAAGGAAGCGATGACCGTCATCAAGCACCGGCACATTGACACCGCCTACAACATTTACTGCGCGCTTTACCAAGGTCTTTCCGACAACGAGGACAACGACGCCTACAAGCAATTCAGCCCGGAGTTTTTCGATCTCGTCATCGTGGACGAGTGCCATCGCGGCAGCGCCCGTGAAGACAGCAAGTGGCGAGAGATTCTGGATTACTTCAAAAGTGCGACCCACATCGGCCTCACCGCCACGCCGAAAGAGACGAAGGAAATTTCCAGTTCCGAGTATTTTGGGGATCCGCTCTACACCTACTCGCTGAAGCAGGGCATTGATGACGGTTTCCTCGCGCCCTACAAAGTCATCAAGGTCACTCTCGACATTGACGCCGAAGGCTGGCGACCGCCGGCTGGGTTCAAAGACAAGGAAGGTAAGCTCGTTGAAGATCGCATCTACAACCGCTCCGACTTCGACCGCAATCTAGTCGTCGAGGAACGCCGCCAGTTGGTCGCACAAAAAATCACCGAGTTCCTCAAAGGCAGCGACCGCTTTTCCAAAACCATAGACTTCTGCGTGGACATCGAACACGCCGAGGGGATGCGGAAGGAACTGGCCAACGCCAATGCCGACCTCGTTGCCGCCAATAGCAAATATGTGATGCAGATCACCGGTGACAACAAAGAGGGCAAGGATCAACTGGATGCCTTCAAAAGCCCCAGCGAGCTTTACCCCGTCATCGCCACGACTTCCAAACTCCTGACGACTGGTGTGGACGTGCAGACCTGCAAACTCATCGTCCTCGACTCGAACATCGGCTCAATGACCGAGTTCAAGCAGATCATCGGACGCGGCACGCGCATCAACGAGGATTTCAAAAAGTTCTACTTTACCATCATGGATTTCCGAAACGTGACCGCACTTTTCGCGGACAAAGATTTCGACGGCGATCCCGTGCGCGTGAAGGAAGTCGGTGAAGGCGACGACCTTTCCGACGCCGAAAACGAGACGGACGACACGCCTGTCTCGGACGAGTTGACTGGCAATGCAATCGTCTTTCCGGAGCCAGACAAACCCGATGTTTCGATCGTCGGCGAAGATCCCTCTGAATACCGGGTGCGCCGCAAAGTCACCATCAACGGCGTCGAAGTCACCGTCATCAAAGAGCGCGTCCAATACCTCGGCGACGACGGCAAAATCATCACCGAAAGCCTGCGCGACTACACCCGCAAGAACATCCGCGCCAGCTACGCCTCGCTCGATTCATTCCTCACGTCGTGGAAACATGCCGATAAGAAACGCGCCATCGTCGAGGAACTGGAACAGCAGGGCGTCCTCTTCGCCGCCTTGAATGACGAAATCGGCTCGGCCTTTGACCCGTTCGATTTGATCTGCCACGTCGCCTACGAGCAAAAGCCACTCACGCGGAAGGAGCGCGCGGAGCGGGTGAAGAAACGCGATTACTTCACCAAATACGGCGACCTCGCCCGTAAGGTCATCGCCGCTCTGCTCGACAAATATGCAGACGACGGTGGGCTCGACTTCGAGAACGCCGAGATCATCCGCCTCGATCCACTCAGCAAGCTCGGCTCGCCGGTGGAGATCATCCGCGCCTTCGGTGGAAAGCCCGCCTACGACGCCGCGATCCACGCGCTCACCGACGAACTCTATCTCATCGCATCCTAATCGAAACTTGCCGCGCCGCCCGTCGTGTCGCATCGTCACCATGCCAACGAATGAAAACCAAAACCGAGAGCCCGGCAGTGCCGCCCGTGAAGCCCTTCTTCACGCCGCAACGGCTGGCGCGGATCTTATCCTCGCGGCACTCGCTCACCTCCGCGGAATTCCTTCGCCAGGTGGAGAGCCACCTTGGCCGCCCTCTCTCGCCCGGCAGAAAGAAAGCCTCCATGAATGGGCGCGAAGTCTGGCTTTGCTCTTGAGCGCCGCGGACATCCTTCCCCGCCTCCAACGCGGCGGGCAGGAACACGATTTCTTCCTCGAAGGAGATCGCGTCGTCAAAGTAACCCGCGACGGCGTCTTTGGCTTCTCTCCCGGCATCGAGCTGGCCCTTGTCTCTTCGAGTGACGATGCGCGCCGCTTCCATCTTTGGGAGGCGTCCCCGCTCGAATACCTCGAACGCCTGCACCTGCAAAACCAGCTCGTCCCCGGCCTCAACCTTCTCGTGGGCATCATCGAGCAGGAAAACGATCTCGCCATCGTCACCTCTCAGCCACGCTTCGACATCGTTCCTGTCACCGAGTCGGAAATTGACGCTTGGTTCGCCCGGCAGGGATTTCAAAAAGTCACCACCTCCGGCTACTACCGCGCCGCAGACAACCTCGCTGTATTCGATGCCCACACAAAAAACCTCGTGCGTTTCGAGGACGACTTGATCCCCTTCGACGTCATCCCGTGCCGCCCCGATGGCGGCTTCCTCCAGTTTATCGAGGAAACTCTTGCCGCCGGCCACACCCTCCGTGCCGAACGCCGCAGCACCACCTGACCCTTTTTCCAAATGCCCAACATCTCTTCCATCATCAAAAACGTCCGCAACATCATGCGGAACGAAGATCAGGGCATCTCCGGCGACGCCCAGCGCCTCGAACAACTCGGCTGGATGCTCTTCCTGAAAATCCTCGACGACAAAGACCAGGAACTCGAACTCATCCGCGACCGCTACAAATCCGTCGTCCCCGAAAAATTCCAGTGGCGCACCTGGGCCGCCAATCCCGAAGGCATCACCGGCGATGAACTCCTCGAATTCATCAACGACGCCCGCGCCGGCCTCTTCGCCAGCCTGCGCGAATTGAAATCCACCAGCGCCCCGCAGCGCGCCGCCCTCGTCCGCGAAGTCTTCGACGGCTCGAACAACTTCATGAAGTCCGGCTACGCCATGCGCAAGATCATCAATCAGCTCAACGGCTTCGACTTCAACAATTCCGACGACCGCCACATCTTCGGCACGATTTACGAATCCATCCTTATCGAGTTGCGCGACGCCGGCAACAAGGGCGAATACTACACCCCGCGCGCCATCA
>JAYUIF010000382.1:0-6907 GCA_043766295.1 Spartobacteria bacterium
GGGCAATGTTGTCATCGTGCAGGACAAGCCGGATGCTGACGGAAAATTGCAGCACTATGTCGGCAAAGGAAAAAAAGCGGTTCAAGAGCCGGACAAGAAACTTTGCACGCTGACGGGGTGGCCGCGTGTTGCATTGTCGCTAAATGGCGAACTGAATAAGGAGATTATTTCCAAGGAGGAAGGCTGCGTCATTATCATGAATCAGGAGGGCAGGATTGACGTTCACGGCTATCACATCACGCGCCTGATTGATTCAAGCGCGCTGGATGCGCAGCCTACCAAGCACGAAGCAAAACCCGATCAAACCGGACTCCGCTAAAGCATGTCCATATCCGCACCATTACCTGAAACAGAACGCATCGCTGCGACTGGCGAACCGCTGCTCCAGACCGAGCAGCTTGTGAAAATATACGGCGGACGCGCGGTGGTGAACGGCGTGGATATTAATTGTCGGAAAGGTGAAATCGTCGGCTTGCTCGGCCCGAACGGTGCTGGAAAGACGACAAGCTTTTATATGATCGTGGGCCTTGTTCGTCCCAATTCCGGTCGGGTGCTTTTTAATGGTGAAGATGTCTCCGACCTTGCGATGTATAAGCGTGCGCGCATGGGCATGGGCTACCTCCCGCAGGAGGAGAGCATTTTCCGCAAGCTCACGGTGGAGCAAAACATCATGGCCATCCTCGAAACCACGCCGATGAATAAGGCGGCGCGGAAAGCCCGGTGCGAAGAACTGCTCGAACAATTCGGCATTGCGCACGTCCGCAAGCAACTCGCGCTTACACTTTCCGGCGGTGAAAAAAGACGCCTCACCATCGCACGCTCGCTCGTGACCGAGCCGAGTCTCCTTATGCTCGACGAGCCGTTCAGCGGCGTTGACCCCATCGCTGTGCAGGACGTGCAGGGCATCGTGAGCGGACTGCGCAAACTCGGACTCGGCATCCTCATTACCGACCACAACGTCCGCGAGACGCTGAGCATCGTGGACCGCGCCTACCTCATTTTCGAGGGCCGCGTGCTGATGCAAGGCACGAAGGAATTTCTCATCAACAACCCCGAGGCGCGTCGCCTTTATCTCGGTGAAAACTTTTCGATGTGATAGATTTCTTTCCCGGAACAAACACAAAAAAGGAGAAACAAAATGCAAACTGCAAACGTTAATGTGCCAATTCGAGTCACTGGTCGCCACGTCAGCATTACTGACGCGATTCGCGATTATTCAAAAAACAAAATTGATCACATCCATCTGGATTATCCGCGCATCATCGAGGTGCACATCATCCTCGATGTCACAAAGAACCGACATAGCGCGGAAATTATCCTTCACTGCGCGAATCACATCACCATCGAAGCCGACATGGAGTGTGACGATATGTATGCGGCGATTGATGGCGTCGTCGCAAAAATCACGCGTCAGATGCGGAAGTATAAAACCAAGATGCTGCGCACGCATCGCCCGCGCCGACATGAGCCCCAGCATTACGATGAACAAGTGCTGCACATTGATGAGCACTTTGAAGCCGAGGAAGCGGAGCCCAAGCATCTCCACACGGAGCGATACACCGTCAATTCGCTCTTCGTGGATGAAGCAGTGCTCCAACTTGAAATGGCTGCGAACCGGCCGTTCATCGTATTCATGAACTCGAAAACCGAGCGCGTGAATATTCTACAGCGTAGGAGAAATGGCGGCTTCGGCCTGATTGAGCTGACATTGCCCAACTAAACCCGAACACCTATCGAAATCGAAGCCAGACGTCGAAAAGCGTCTGGCTTCTCGTTTTTACTCCGCAGGTGCAAAGGTGCGGCTGGTAAAAATCGCCGCGTCTGCATATACACACGGCCATGAAATACTTTTGTCTCGCACTGATTCTCACCTGCTACGCCAGCGCGGCCACGACCATTGAAGTCGTCGCGAAGCTGGCCGACATCCCGTCGGGCATGGAGGTGCCTGCATCCGCTGCGAAGCTGGATCAAATCAAGGGCGTGGATGTGCTCAGCGCGCCACGCATGATCATGACGCCCGGAAAGCGGGCGGATATCGAAGTGATACAACAGGAGATTGTGCCCGGTGCGAATGCCGTGGCGATCGGGGTCGCGATCAGCATCACGCCGACCATCGGGGAGAAGACGATTCATTTCACCGGCAAGGCCACGGATCGCGCCTCGCATGGAAAGCGCAGCAATGGTGGCGTGAACACTGTCGAGTTCGCCACGCGGGAAATTTATTTCGAGGGCAGCACGACGAACGGCGGGACTGTGATCGTTCACACAGCGCCCGTGACGAGCAAGACGACCAAGGACGACAAGGTGATTACCAAGTCGCGGGAGCTGGTGATTTATCTCACATTCACCAAACACACGACGACTGTTGCGCCAGTGAAAAATCCTTCCGCAAAGTCATCGTCGAAGTCCGCTGCTTCCGCAAAAAAGAAACGCTGAACTGCGGTTAGTAGTAGTATGCGCGGTGGCGTGGCTCGTAGTAGCCGGGGCCTGGGACGTAAACACGAGGGCCAGGCTCGTAGTAACCGGGATGGTGGTGATGGTAGCCCGGAGGCAGCGGTGCTCCGGGTAGCAGTGGAGGAGGCGGGAGAAAGCAACCGGTGGTGGCGAGTGCGAATACGCTGGCGAGGAGTTTGTATTTCATATGCGGTGAAAATACAACTGACGCACCACTCAGTGCAAGGGCTGCTTTCCGCTCAATCCTTGAACTGAATCCTCTCCTCGTAGTGCGCTTTTTCCCAGTCCTCGGGGAATTTTGTTTTGAAGACGCGCAGCATATAGCCGCCGACTGTCTTGCCGTTTTCGTTGAACATCCAGTCCGCGATTTCGCTGGGCGGAAATGAGACCGCTCCATCGGGCGGCACGCCGCTGCCGGATTGAAAAGTGTTGTCGTCCACTTTGCCGTGGAGGAGCGTGCCGTCGTAGGTGATGAAATTGACGAGCAGGATTTGCTGCCGGGCCGCTTCTTTTGTCGGGAATGCTTTGCGCACGATAAAGCCCGATTGGCCGGCTGCTGGTTTTTGCAGTGCGGCTAAAAATTCGCCGACTGTGGCGCGTGCCTTTTCCATCGCGGCGGTGAGTTCGGCGTCGCCTGTGTTGCCGTGCATGAATTCACGCAGCGCATTTTTTCGCTCTTCCTTCACCTTGTCTTTGCACGAGGTGAAAGCGAACGCGCACGCAACGGCGAGCAGGTATCGAGTGAGAGTCATAGGTCGTCACTTCAGCGATAGGAGATACGCGAAGAGATCGCTCGCCTGCTGTTCGCTGAAGCCGTCCAGCAAGCCCTCGGGCATGAGCGAGCGGCGTTGGTATTTTGTGCTGCGGATTTCGGTTTTGGCGATGCGGCGATCCTCTGCGCCGGGGAGACGGACGATGACGGCGTCCTTGTCTTCGCTCACGAAGAGCGCGTCCACGAGGTCGCCGTTCTTTAGCTCCACGCGGTAGATGCGGTAGCCGTTTTCCATCGCTGCGTTGGGCGTGATGATGTTTCGCAAAATGGCCTCCGTGCCCATCGCGCCGACGCTGCTGAGGTTTGGCCCGATGTTGCCGCCGGTCGTGCCGAAGAGGTGGCACGCCATGCACACGGCGGCGGTTTGTTTGCCGCGTGCGAGGTCGCCGGGCTTGGCGGCGAGGGCGCGGTATTTGGAAAATTTCGCATCGAGCGCGGCGGCGGCATCCGCAGTGAGGACGGGCGGGAGGTCGCTCGTTTTCATGATGCGCGCACCGGGCTGGAGCTTGCCCCATTCAGCTCCGCCGCTGTTTTGGAAAACAAGAGCGGCGGATTTTTCGCCGCTGAGATTGCGGTCGAAATCCCGGCGGATTTCATCCGCAGTGCGCGTGGTTTTCCATATGCGATACTCCGCGAACGCTGCGCCAGTGCCGCCTGCCGCGTTGGTCCAGCCGATGCGGACGTTCTCGAATTTCTGCGTGACTGCTTTGGATTGGTCGGCGGCGAGTTCGCCGTCCTGGTAGATTTTGAAATGGCCTGTGGCATCGCGCGTGACGGCGATGTGCGTCCACAGATCGGCTGTGACGGGCTTATTCGAGACGATGGCGTCGCCCACTCCGCCGATCCAGACGCGGAGTTTTGCTTCGTAGAAATTGATGTCGAGCTGCTCGGGCACGCCGAGGATGCCGTCGTCGTTGCTGATGCCAGCATCCAGCCGCACCCACGTCTCCACGGTGAACGGGCCATCGAGCGTGATGCCGGTTTCGGCCCACGCGTCGTCTTTGCCATTCAGCAGGAGCACCGGGCGGAAGAGCGCGCCGAGGCTGTCCACGAGCGCGTTCAGAGCAGGGTCGCTCGTGCCGAGCACGGCTTGCAGGCGATCCAGCGTGGCGGCGTCGAGGTCGGTTTTTGGCACGGTGCCGGCGGTGAGCGCGGCGACGATGGCGGCGGCTCCGGGCTTGGTCGTGGTGAGCTTATCGAGCGCAGTGCGGCGCTGGGCGGGCGCGAGTTTCGGGTAAAGTGCGAGCACTCGCGCGGGGGCGTCTGCGGCCTTCGATGAAGCGAGGGCGGCGAGGGCTTCGTCGCGCAGTGCGGGGTCGGGGGAAGTCGCCGCGAGCTTGGCGAGGAGATCGCTGTTTGCGCTGCCGATCTCGCCGAGTGCGCGGAGCGCGGCGACGGCTTGCGGTGTGCCCTGAGCCAGCGCGATCAAGGCTGGCTCTACGTTTGCGAGCTTGTAGCCGGAGGCGAGTTTCAGGCCGAGTTCGATGCTGGCGGTGTCTTTGCTGGCGAGCAGTGTAGTCGCGGCGTCGGCGAGGAAAGGCGCGAGCTTTGCGGCGTCGAGGCGGGTGCGCGTGGCGAGCAGGGCTTCGAGGACGCCGTTGCGCGTGGCGGGATTTTGTAGCGCGGCTTTGAGTGCTTCGCCCACACCGGGTTCGCCGGGGAATTGCGCGAGGCGCAAAATTTCCTCCTGCCCCGGCGCGCGTGTGAGCTGCGGCAGCAGCGCGGCGACGCGCGGCGCGCTGGCCTTCGGCTCCAGCGCGAGCGAGGCGAGCAAGCGAGCTTCGATGGGGAGTTTTTTCGCGTCGTCACTATCGAGAAATTTCGCGACAGCATCGGGATGTTTTTCGAGGAACATACGCACGAGGTATCGCTCGAATTCACGGTCGTAGGCTTCGCGGAGTTTGATCGGCTTGCCGCTCTGCGTGGACTTGCCCATCGGCTCGGTGAGTGGAGTGAGGGAAAAGCTCATGAGCAGCGCAATCGAACGGTTAGCGATGACCGTCACATTGTTGAGCGCATCGTGATTCATTATCACGGTGCTGCCGGGCGGGATGAACCACGCTGCATCGCCAGTCCCAGCTTTACCCTTGATCGAATCCTCCTTTGCAGCGGCGAGAAAAACTCCAGCGGAGCGAATGACCGCTGCGCGAACTTCCGGATCGGCGTCTTCGCGCAGCGGTTCGAGAGCGTCCAACATTGGTGCGGGCGGAAAATGCCATTCTACAAAAGCGTCCGACATCGCACGTATGGCTTCGCGGCGAATGTTTCGATTTTCGTCTTTCAGTAACTGAGGAATCACGGACTCCTTCCCGCGCTGAATTTCGACACGCACATGCCAAGTCTCCAGCATGTTGAGCGCAGCTAAGCGGACGGATGCCGTTTTCGTAGCGTCGGACACGATTGCCTCGATTTTTGGAATATCATCGATTCTCCGCGTCGAGGTTGGGTAGGACTGCCACGCCATTTTGCTTTGTGCTTGGGAGGGGCTGCTGAGTGTAGCGAGAATCTGATTGAGACTCGGATTTGATAAATCCGGCACCGTGAATGCAGGCATCGCTTTCGCTTTCACGCGCCAGATGCGGCCGCGGGTTTTGTCGCGGTCGGGGTGGTTGCGGGCGACTTCGTTGTGGGAGATGATTTTGTTATACCAATCCACGATGTAGAGGCAGCCGTCCGGGCCGATGGTGATGGCGATGGGGCGGAACCACGGGTCGCTCGACTCGATGAAGTCGGGCAATTTTTCCAAACGCCAGCGCGGGCCGTCACGGTGCATTTTGATGGCGTTGATGCGATTCGTGATCGGGTTGGCCACGAGCATCACATCGCGCCAAGCGTCTGTGAATGGGCCTTTGGCGTCCGTGAGCGCGAGGCCGCTGAGGCCGGTGCCGCCCATCGGGACGCCGGGCGTGCCGGGGAATTCGGGGGCGTAGCTCTTCCACTGAGCGTTCGAGCAGCCGGGGTAGTTCGCGTATTCGTGGAAGGGCATCACGGGGTAGCCGTAGTCGTTGGCCTCTTGGATAAATGCCTCGCCTTCGCCGTTCAGCACGAGGCCCCAGATGTTGCACGGGCCGTTGCTGGTGATGGTGAAATCGCTGCCGTCCGGGCGGAACTTCGCCATGCGCGTTTGGTCAAATTGCTGCGCGTCTTTTTCGTGGCCGGGCTGCGAGACCTTGCCGTAGTTAAAAGCGCCCTGCGCCATCCATATCCAGCCGCCGGGTGCGCGCATGAATTGATGTGGGAAAAGATGCGAATCCTGCACGCCGAAGCCGGTGAGCACGACGGTGCGTTTGTCGGCTTTGCCGTCGCCATTCGTGTCTTCGAGAAAGGCGATGTCGTGGCCGTGCTGGACGTAGCAGCCGTTCTTGTAAGGCAGCACGCCGAGCGGGATGGCGAGACCCTCGGCGAAGACGCGCGGCATCTGCGGGCCTTTGGCAAATGGCGTGTCAAAGACGAGCACCTTGTCCTTTGCATGACTGGCGTAGAGCGCGTCGGCGGCGGCGGGGTTTTCGTTGCCATCCACGGGATATTCAAAAGCCGTTGTGGTCCAGAGCGCGCCGCGTTGGTCAAAGGCGAGAGGCACAAACTTGCCGATGCCTGCGGCGCTGTCCTCGGCGGCGACGAGATCGATTTCAAAACCCGGCGGCAGCGTGAAACTCGCGCGCTCCTCCTCCGGCGAAAGCG
>JAYUIF010000383.1:0-2877 GCA_043766295.1 Spartobacteria bacterium
CCATCATCGCCACCCCCGCCCCCGATGCAAAAATAAAACCCAAACCCATCGGCGCCGAGTAGCAGAAAAAATTCGGTTCTCCGCCAGTCGTCACTTTCTCCTCCCACACCACCGCGCCACACGTCACCCTCGCACCGTGCCCGACAACCCATTCGCCGTTTCCAAACTCGAAAGCCTCCCCTTCCACTTTCCCGCTGGCGCAAATTGGGAGACGCTCCTCCAGCGCATCGAAACCCAGCAATGGTGCGCCAGCATCGTCGGCGGCAACGGCACCGGCAAAACCACCCTCCTCCAGCAACTCATCCCACACCTCGAAGCACGCGGCTTTCAGCCCGTCATCTTCCGCCTCCAATCCGAGAGCAGCATGAGGGAAAAAGAACGCCTCCCCGACAAACTCCGCGAAGTGAAAGCCCCCGCCTTCATCCTCCTCGATGGCGCCGAGCAACTCTCCACGCGCCACTGGCTCCCCGTCCGCGCCGCCGCCACGCACGCCGCCGGCTTCATCGTCACCGTCCATCGCAGCAGCCGCCTCCCCGTCGTCCTCGAACTGGAAACTTCCCGCAAACTCCTCGACGCCCTCGTCGGCGAACTCACCGGCGGCAAACTTCCCGACGACGAAACCGAGTCCATCTTCCATCGCCACCGTGGCAACCTCCGCGACTGCCTCCGCGAACTCCACGACCGCTGGGCAGGCTGACGGCAGTTTGCGTGCATAAAAAAAGCGCAGACCCGCGAACGAGCCTGCGCCTTTTTTGAAAGCGAATGATTTTAGAAGTGCGCGCTGAGCACCGTGGTTCCGTTTTCGTCTTCGAGCGTCACCGAGGTGATCTTGTGAACGTCCACTTCGGGCGGGAGCTTGTGAACGAGCACGCGTCCTTTACGACTGGTCTTCACAGTGCCTTTGTCGGTTCCGTTCACTTTCAAAGTCAGCGTGCTGCTGGCGGGCACGCCCCTAGCCGCAAGAGTGAATGACTGGTGCATCCTGTGACGGCGGACTTTGCTGCTCGCTGCGGCAACTCCTTTTGCCTTCGGTGCGGCATCGCCGGGCGTGACTCGCACCTTCGCTGTGAAACTCGCGACAGAACTCGTAGTCACATTCGAGAAATCTCCAGTGAGCATCACGACGCCGTTCGCATCGGCCACCTGCAATGCCGCGACATCCAGCGGATTGAACCCGTCAGGAAACACGAGGCCCGTTTCGCTCTCGCTGTGAAAAATCACGTCCCCATCAGCCTCCTCGTCCGTGCCCGCAACTTCAAAAGTTCCGAGCACCGTCACACTGCCATCCGCAACGCTCGTCACGCTCGCCGTGTAGGTGCCTGCATCAAGGCCCCTCGTCCTGATTTTCAGCACAGCCCTGTTCGTTCCGTTGTGATTCCTTGCCGTGATTTCAGCAATGCCGCCCGACCCCGCAGGAGCATCTGCTGAAGTCTGAAGAACGACGCGCTCATGCAAAAACTCACTACCTTCGACATGTCCGCCGCGCACAGTGCCGTCGCCCGCGAGGAGCACGACGCCATTGGCATCGGCCACCTGCACGCTGGCGACATCCGCCGGATTCAGTCCATCCGGGAAAGGAATACTCGCCTCGGATTCCGAATGCTCCTCACCATCCGCAGGAGCGGTAACTTCGTAAGTCCCCAACGCAGAAACGCTGCCATCCGCGATGCTCACGACGTTCACCGTGTAAGTCCCCTCCGGCAGTCCTCGCGTTTCGATCTTCAGCGCAGCACTCGAGATCACATCATGTTCGTGCTCCACTTCCACATGGGCGTGGCCGCTCGCATCCGCCGGGCCTTCAGCCGTGGGCTGAAGGACAAATTGTTCGTGCTCATGGTCGCGCCCCCCCGGCTTGCCATCGTGCTGCACATTGTCACCGGAGAGCATCGTCACAGAATCCGCATCCACGATCTGCACGCTTGCGACGTCCGCAGGATCATAGCCGGCTGGGAAATCGAAGTTCTCCTCGCTGATAAGATGATTGAGAAATTCAAGCAGCCTTCCAAGGCGATCATTCCCGCTCAAAAACTGAATCAGCGGAGGAATATCCACCGGCGTATGCACATCAAACGTCCCGAGCGCAGTCACGCTGCCGTCCGTCTTGCTCGTCAAATTCACCGTGTAAGTTCCCACAGTCAGCCCCAACGTCACCACATGCAGACCCGCCTCCGTGGCATTGGAATGAATGACCGCCCATCCTCCCGACCCAGCCGGCGCATCCGCCGTCGGCTGGAGCATGAAGCCGTGAAAATCCCCCTCATGTTGTCCGCTCATTGCAACAACATCCTCGCCATCGCCCAAACCACCGCCATCGCCCAAACCACCGCCATCGCCAAGACCACTGCCATCGCCCGGCAGGGGATCAATAATTGGAACGATAGGTTCCGTCGGAATCGTAGAGGCGATTGGTTGATGCTCTTCCGCGCGAACGGAAGTGCTGACGGCAAGCGTGGCGACAAAAGCCAAGGCGAGGAATTTCCGGAGTGAGGTTTTCATATTTTGAGGATTGCTGTTCTTTGGGCTGTGAAGCTTGAAACGTGCGAAATGTGAACCTCACTGCTGACTTCGCAACTTTTTTCTTGTGACGCTTTCGCAACGCAAAAATTAACTTTCATCAGCTACGCAGAGTCTCCCACCACACACCGCCCTGCCATCGCCCATGCGTTCCATCTGCGCTGGCGCTCTGATTTACCGAAGCGCGAGATGTGCGCGCTTTGAGCGGGCTTGCGTCCGCGCCGGCTTTCGTCATCTTGCGCCGCTTCATGTGGGATTTGCCCAAACCTAAAAAACGCTGGTATCGCCGATGGTGGTTCACGATTCCGTTCTTCACGCTGCTGTTGCTCGGCATCGCGGGGGCGGTCGTTTATTTCAAAGTGA
>JAYUIF010000384.1:0-6865 GCA_043766295.1 Spartobacteria bacterium
GCTCTACCTCCACTGCGACCGGACAAACTTGTGCTCGCCGACAAGCAGATGAACCGATCACTTTGGACGCAGAATCTAACGAAACAGTTTGCGCCCCCGTGGCCGTGCTCTTGGTGTCGAAAGGGCACATTCGCACTCGTGTCAGAGTCGTTGATCTATAGGGAAACCGCTTGGTCAAAAGCTGCTAAGCACGAAGATGATTGGGACTTTGAATGGAACACCTACGCGTTCACGGCTTGGGTCAAATGCAACAATCCATCTTGCGGCGATGAAGCCGCAGTAGCGGGAGTCGGTGGAGTCGAGCCGTATTACGATGACGAAGGCAACACAGAATACTCACACAACTTTTCGCCACGCTTCTGCAACCCGATGCCGGACATCTTTGAACTGCCGAAGAAGTGTCCCAATGATATAGCTCACGAGTTGCGAGCAGCGTTCGCGTTGTTTTGGTCGGATCCTTCGGCGGCTGCTAATCGTGTTCGGGTTGCGCTGGAGGATTTAATGGATCATTTGGGAATCCAGAGGCGCCGGAAGAACAAGAAGGGCAAGTTCGACAAACTGACGCTTCATCACCGGATTGAGATATTCACTAAGACCGAACCGGAAATTGGCGACCAACTAATGGCTCTTAAGTTACTCGGCAACACTGGCAGCCACGATGGAGGAGTGAAGCGGGACGACGTGTTGGATGCTTTTGAAATCATCGAGCATGCTCTTCTTGAGTTGATCGACCATCGATCAAAACGGGTTGCAGCATTAGCCCAAGGGCTCAAGGAGAAGCACGGCCGCGGTGCGAAAAAGCGAAGACTACCGTTTTGAAAAACCGATTCCAATACGCAAACGCGACACCTGAAGTTTGAGCAGCCCTTTGGCGGCAAGAAAAAGGGAGCGGACGGCGGCATTGACGGCCTGAAATTCTTCCACGACGTGGACAAAGAGGGCGCGCGCAAAATCGTGATGAGCGTGAAGTGTGGCGCGTTCAATGCGCTAACAAGCTCGTTGAAAGCGCGAACAAACCGACTGAGCCGGAACGATGCAGATGGAAGTATGTGACAGGATGCGAACGGTGTGTGCGGGGTAGCGCCTGCGCCCTCGCAGGCTGCGTCCCCGGTGCCCTCGCCGGGGCGACGTTTGCGGGCGCACCATTTGGTGGGCGCAGCGTCCAGTCATTCGGGCGTGGGTTCGCAAGCTGGCACGGTTCATTGTCGGCGAGGGCGCCGACAACAACACGCGAGGGCGCGTATGCTACCCCGCACACACCACACGCAATTTCTAACTGCATCATTCCGGCTAAGTGCGTCCACAAGCTCGCTGAGCGCGCCGAGCAGATTTGCAGCCTACCTTGCCCTTAAGTCCACGCAGGCTGCTTCTTTTGTGCTGCGGATGTAGATTTCGGCTCTGCCATAAAACCATGTGCTTGCGCAGGGCTGCACGGCTGCTAGCGTCGCGCCATGCCGCAATGCATCGCGAACGACGTTATTGAAAATGTGCTTTCCGCCGTCGGCGGTTGCCTTGACACGACGAGCGCCGAGGCGCTGTTGCGGCTACATGCACCGGAACAGTTGCAGGTGCGAATTGAGGAACTGGCGGGACGCTGCACGGAGGGGCAGTTGTCCGAAGAGGAACGTGATGAATACGAGTCCTTGGTGCGGCTCGGAAATTTTGTCGCCATTCTTCAAGCCCGCGCGAGACGCCAGCTTGAACGGGCGGCCTGATGGATGCGGCTGCGCGGCTAGCGTTCTACTTCGCGCGCAAGTCCACGCAGGCTGCTTCTTTCGTGCTGCGAACGAAGGCGAGGCCGTTGGCGACGACGGGGGTGGTCCAGCATTTGCCTTCGAGGATTTTGGCGCGGGCGAGTTCGGTATAGGCGTCGGGCTTTGCGGCGAAGGCGACGAGCTCGCCTGCGTCGCTGAGTGCGAGCACGGTGCCGCCGCCGGTGAGGACGACGTGGCCGGGGCCGAAGCCGTCCTTTTCCCACTTCACCGCGCCATCCGGCAGCGTGACGCATTTCACCGGGCCGGAGCCGTATTTTTTGAATTGGAACATGCCGTAGAGATTGCCGCCGAAGAGCACGGGCGTGCTCCAGTGGTTGGCGATTTGTTTGTCGCCGGGGACGCGCATGATTTGCTCGGCCTTCCAGTCGGCGGCGGTTTTCGTGATTTTAAAAGCCGCCGCGCCGATGCCGTAGCCCGCGCTGCAATAGACGAGGTCGCCCGCGACGACGGGGCTGGCTGCGGTGCTGACGTTGTATTTGAAATCGGCGTGCCAGAGTTGCGCGAGCGTCCTCGGGTCGAGCGCGCAGAGGCCGCTCTGCATGAAAAAGATAATCTGCCGCTGGCCGAGGATGGTCGCCGCGACGGGCGTGGCGTGGGTCATGTTTTCGTCGCCCGTTTTGGCGAGCACGGCGCCGGTCTGGGGATTGATGGCGAGGAAGCTCTGGCCCGCTCCGCCGCCGGTGACGTAGAGCACGCCGCCATCGAGCAGCGGGCTCGCGGCGTTCGACCAACTGATGTTGCGCCCGGCGTGTTCTTTCATGATGTCGCGCTTCCACACGGGCTTGCCGGTGGCGGCGTCGAAGGCTTGCAGCACGAGGTCGCTGTGCATGGCGATGACGAGATTCCCCGCGACCGCCGGCGAACTGCGCGGGCCGTCGCCGCCGCTGTTGTCAGAAGTGCCTGAATTGCCGCCGCCGCCGTATTTTACCACGCCGAGTTCAGCGCTCCAAAGATCTTTGCCGGTCATCGCATCGCGGGCGACGAGCACTTCCTGGTCGCCGCGTCCCTCGATCACGAAGCATTTGTTCCCCGCCACGGCGAATGAACTGAAGCCGGTTCCGCCGCGCACTTTCCAAAGCACCTTCGGCGCGGCGTTCCATGTCGTGGTGATTTTGTCGGTCGTGCTGCCGTCGCCAGCGGGCCCGCGATACTGCGGCCAATCGGCGGCGTGGAGCGATGAGGTGAGGGTGCAGATGGCGAGGAGTGCGTGGAGTTTCATGAGGTTGATTTTTTAGAAATGGGATATGAGCGGAAGCTATTTCGCCGCGCCGGGCCATGCGCCGACGGCTCCTTTGCCGGGCGATTTTGCGATGGGCTCGTTCGTCGGATCGCTGAGCGAAAGCAGGATGCTCTTCGCGCGGTCTGCGGAACCACGGGCGAGTTCCTTCAGTGCTTCGCGAAATGCGGCGAGCCGGAAGTCCGCTTCGCCGCTGCCGCGATCCATGCGGTCGAGGAACGCGCCGAGATCAATGAGCTTCGCGCGTGCGTCCATGAAGTAGAGGTCGAGCAATTCGTTGCGAGTCATGCGGGAAAGCTGGCCGCTTTTGTGCCGGGACGCAAGAAGGGCGGCGCACTCATCGTGCACCGCCCCTCGAAATGTGCGCGTCTCAGCGCAGGAGAAACTAGTCCTCCTTCTTGAATTTTTTGTGGCCGTCTTTTTTGCCTTTGACGAGTTTCTCCATCGCCTTGGTAGCGTCATCGGCTTTGCCATCGGCGATTGCCGCGCGCAGTTCTTCGAGCGTTTTGAGCTGCTCCTGCATGGATGCCTTGTAGTCGGTCAGGAATTTTTCCTTATCCGCCGCAGGCACATCCTTTGCCATCGCGGGTTCGAGCGTGAGCGCTTTTTCCATCGAGGCTTTCGCGTCGGCGAGCTTGGCGAGGTTTGCATCCTTTTGCGCAGGATCCGCAATCGCGCGGTTCACCGCCTTGATGGCCTTGTTGAGTTTATCCATTTCCTTGCCGAGCGGCGTATCCTCTTCGGCAAAAACCGAAGTGGCTAGAGCTGCAGCAGCGAACACAGTGGCGAGTAGGTATTTCATTGAGTTTGTAGTTTTGTTTTCGATTCGCGCCCGCCGTTTTGGCGACGCGCTATCGTAGTCATAGACGAGAGGAGCCGCATCTTAGTCAAAGTTTCTTTTGCGCTAGAAAAATGGCGCCCCCAGTCTCGCAAACATACTGCCAGACAAATGGCACATGGGCTGCTTTGGTGGGCTTGATAGTGGGTATTATTACTGAATTTAAGGCTAGGCACCTACTGCTTGGTGCGAAGGAAAAAAAAACGGTCACGCAAGAGGTGCCTCCCCGGCTCCGCGTGGCGCGTTCGATCCTGTGCAGTTCACACAGGATTCGCATCGCGCTTGCAACGGGATTTCTGCTTGGCCTTGCCCCGCATCTTTACCCAGCCAGTCGCACATGGACTGGCGCTGGTGGCGACAACAACATCAGCACCGCGCTGAACTGGGCGAGCAACATTGCGCCTTCGAATGGAGACAGCTTGTTCTTTGGAGGCTCCACTGGCCTCGCCCCGCAGCTCAACAGCAATCTCTCGGTCGGCAGGCTGAGTTTTAATAGCGGAGCACAGTCATTCACCCTCGGGGGAACTGGGGTTTATACCGTTGGACAAAAAGGGATCACGAACAACAGCACGAGCACCCAGACCATCGGCAATTCAATCACCCTGAGTCGCAATCAATTTTGGAATGCAACGAGCGGAGACCTCGTCATCACCGGCACGGTCAGTATAGCGAACAAGAAGCTGACTTTTAATGGTGGCAGGAACTCCTCGCTCACGAACACCGTATCGGGAACTGGCAGCATCACGCAAAGCGGAGCGGGCATACTCACGCTGAGCGGCAACAACACCTATAGCGGAACCACCACGCTGAGCGCCGGGACTCTCGCCATCGGGAGCGACACCGCACTCGGCACTGGGTCTTTCGTCATCAGCGCTGGAACGCTCGCCACGAACGGAACTGCACGGACTTTGGCAAACGCGGCCACCGTCAATGGCAGCTTCACTTTCAATAGCACCTCGGATCTGACGCTCTCTGGCAATGCCACCCTCGGAGCAAGCATCACCGTCACCGTCAGCGGAGTCGGCGCGCTGACCTTCAATGGCATCGTCGCTGGCGGCGTGAATTCGCTGACCAAGTCGGGCAGCGGGACTCTCGCCCTCAATGGCACAAACACCTACAGCGGCGGCACGGTCGTAAATGCTGGCTCGCTCGTCATCGGAAACGACCAGGCCGCAGGCACTGGCACTCTCACACTTGGCACCGCCACACTCAGTGCAAGCGGAAGCGCACGGACGCTCGCCAACGCGGTGCAGGTGACGGGAAATACCACGTTTGGCGGCGTGAATAATCTGACTTTCAACGGCGCAACTGCCCTCACTGCGTCGCGGACTCTGACGGTGAGCAGCGCGAACGTGACATTCAACGGCGTGCTCAGCGGGACGGGTTTCGCGCTGAACAAAGCGGGCGCGGGCACCATCACATTGAGCGGCACGAGTGCGAACACATTCAGCGGTGGCCTCAATGTGAACGACGGAGTCGTGGTGCTCGCCAAAACTGCGAGCCTCAACGCCTTTGCCGGATCGCTCGTCATCGGCGATGGAAGTGGCGCATCGCGTTCGGCGGTGGCGCGGCTGAATCAAATCAACCAAATTGCCGACACAAGCGGAGTGACACTCGGCGGCGACGGGATGCTCGACGTGCAAACATTCACGGAGACCGTGGCCAGCGTTACCGCCAACGGCGGCGTCATCACCGGCACGGGCAGCGGGCGGCTCGACCTCGGCGGAAACATCACCGTGAACGGAACCGGCTCGCTGATCACATTGATCGAATCCGCCCTCGGCCTGAATGCATCCCGGACTTTTTTGGTGAACGACAATTCCGTTTTGGGCGATGCAGACCTCACGATCGCCGGCCTGATTTCTAACGGCAGCGCGGCGAGCGGACTCACCAAATCAGGACTCGGAACGCTCCTGCTCAGCGGCGCAAACACCTACACCGGCGGCCTCACACTTCTCAACGGCACGGTGCTCATGGATGCATCGAGCACCGGCTCCATCACCAACGGGCCGCTGGGAACAGGCACCGTCCTGCTCGGCGACACCACCGGCAGCACCAGCGCGGCATTGCTTTTCTCGACCACGAGCGGACGCAGCATTTCAAATCCCATCACCGTGCGCGCCGGCAGCACCGGCACCCGCACCATCGGCGCTATGAACACATCGGGCGTGAGCACATTCAGCTCCCCCATCGCGCTGAACGCCTCCGCATTGCTCACTGCCGCGTCCGGCGGTCAGGTGAGTTTCTCCGGCGTGTTATCCGGAGTCGGCGGGGTCACAAAAACGGGCGCTGGCAGCGTGTTTTTCACGAACACAAATACGCTGACCGGCGCGCTGGTCGTGCAATCCGGCATCCTCAATCTCTCCGGCATCAACGGACGCCTCTCCGCCATTCCATCCATCACGATCAATACCGGCGCGTCGCTCACGCTCGACAACACTGCGGGCGAAAATTTCACGCGTATCCCGAGCGGCACGCCCATCACGCTGAGCGGTGGCGAACTCAAATTCATATCGAGCACCAACAACTCCAGCCAGCAGGTAGGTGCGCTCAATGTGGCGGGCGGAACTTCGGCGGTGACGGTCGTTCACAACGGCACGTCGCTGCAAAGCACGTCACTCACTTTCAGCTCGCTGGGAACCATCACTCCCGGCGCGAGCGTGAACTTCACCGGAACCGGCGGCACCCTCGGCGCGGGACTTTACGGGCCGCATATTTTCATCACGGGCCAAACGAACGGCACCGTAGGTTCGTGGGCGCACGTCGGCGCCGACTTCGCCGAATACGGCGTGGACGGCATCCGAGCCTTCAGCTCCTACTACACGGGCAGCGACGGCATCAACGTCAACGACTCCACCAAATCCGTCCTGCTCGACAACCTTTCGCCGCTCAGCGCCTACACACTCACCAATGCAGGCACGACGACCGACGGCGGCTTGAAGGTCACGGACCTTGCGCTCGTGGATCTCGGCTCCGCATCCAGCCGCACGCTCAATCTCCTCAACGGCGGAATCA
>JAYUIF010000385.1:0-6863 GCA_043766295.1 Spartobacteria bacterium
GCGAGGCGTCAAGGTTTTGCAACGGGAAATTTCGCCGCTATTTCCCCGTCTGCTGCTCACGCATTTTCACGCCGAGGATGATTTTTTGCGCCTCGGCGCGAATACCGGCGCGTATCTGGCGATCCGCTTCCTGCGCTGCGGTGGTCGCCATTTCGTCCACTGGCAGGACGATTGCGGTGATGGGAATGCACGATGGAATTTCTCCCGCGTGATCGGTGAGGGCGAGGACGCTGAGTTTGGAGGCGATGCCCTTGGCGTGAACGCGGGCGAGGATGCCGCAGGCGGTGGCTTCGCTGAGCGCAAAGACGGCGGTGGGCGCGGGGGTGCGGGCGAGCAGGGAATCGAACGCCGCGACGCCTGCGGCAAAACTGAGATCGCCCTGAAAAATATTTTGCGCCGCGATGTTGAGGCCGAGTTCGTGCGATGCGTGGCCGATGGCGCTGTTTAATTCCGCAAGCCGTGGCTCGGGGCTGCCGAATGGCCCGCCTACGATGGCCACGTGTTTGTGGCTGTTCTTTACGAAATGCCCGAATGCAAGTCGCGCAGCGGTGAGGTAGTCGGGAACGATGCTCGTGGTGCCGGGAAATTTCGTCTCGTGGCCGAGGATGATGACGGGATAGCCACGACGGTGCGTGATTTTGCAAAGCGATGCGTTCGCCGTGCCGATGCAGATGTATTTGGAACTGGTGCCGTTCCTGAGTGGCGGCGGGAGGCTTTCGTCATCGGTGGTGTATTCGCGCGCTTCGTCGTAAAATGAAACCGTGATATTGCGCTGCGGCGCTGCGGCGATGACGGCACCGGCCACGCGTGCGACGAAGGTATTTGCGAGACCGCCGGGAACTTTCGTGGAGACGAGCAGGCAGGTGTCGCCGAGTTCGGGATACATCCGCACGACGGCACGCAGATCGTTCGGCACGTAGTTCATTTCGCGGCAGACTTTGAAAACTCGCTCGCGTGTTTTTTCGCTCACACGGATGCCGTAGTCGCGGTCATTCAGCAGCGAGGAAATCGCACCCTGAGAGACGCCCGCCACCTTGGCGATATGCGCCATGGTGATGGGCTTGAGCGGGCCTGCGCTGTTGCGCACGATCCGTGGGTCTGGAACTCCGCCGCCCTGCGCGGGAAGTCCTCCCTCTGTGGGCAAATTCATGTCCGCTGTATAAGCGTGGCCCGAAGGTGAAAAACAAGATCAAACTTGGACGGGCCGATGAATATGCCGTGCGCCCAGCCAATCGCGCGGGCTTGCAGAGGACGGCGCTCGCTGCGAGACGGAGGCGATGCGAACTGGAAATTTCTCACATGGCGTCTAGTCGCGCTGATACGGCGCGGCGTCATGCGTGGCGTCCGCGCATCATCATCGTGCTGGTGCTGCTCGCCTGTGCGGTGTGGGCGGGCTGCACGATTCGACTGGAAACCGAACTGCTCGCACTGCTGCCGCCGGAGTTGGCGAGTGTGCGCGGGCTGGATGGTTTTCAGCGGCAATTTGCCAGCGACCGTGAGGTGCTGCTCGTGGCCGATGAAACGATGCCCGCTGCGGAGCGCGATGAGGCTTTCAAAAAACTCAAGCCCCTCCTCACAGCGTTGCCCGGCGTGGAATCGGTGGAGACCACCGGCGGCGAATGGCTGAAGTCCGCGCCGCAACTCGCCGCGTGGGCGATCTGGAATCTGCCGCCGGAGCAATTCGCAAAAGTCACCGCCGCGCTCACAGCGGAGCGCGTGAAACAACGACTCGCCGAATTGCCCACGCTGCTCGCAGGCGCACTCGATGCGGAGGAAATGGCGAAACGGCAATTCGATCCGCTCGCGCTGCTCGATACGCTCGGCGGCGATGGCGATGGCGGCTTTCAATGGACGGAGCAACCCGCGATCTCGCTCACGATCACCGCCGCGCGACCGCTCATCGCATTTCAAGACTGCGCGGATTTTTCCACCGCAATCCGCGCCACCATGCAATGCGCACTGCCGGGCGAAACTCGGCTGCTGCTCACGGGCCGCCCCGCTTTCACTGCGGAAATCTCCACGCAAATGCGGCGCGACATGATGCTGATGATGATCGTCGCCACCGTGCTCGTGAGCGCGGCATTCTGGGCGTTCTACCGCACGGTGCGTCCGCTCGGCTGGATTCTGCTCGGGCAATTTCTCGCGCTCGGCGTCGGCCTCATCGCCGCACGGCTCGGCGCGGGTTCGCTGAATGTGATCAGCATGGGATTCGCCTGCATCCTTCTCGGGATCAGCATGGATTACAGCATCCTCGTCTATCACCATTTCGCATCGCCGCTGCGCGAAGACCACGCTGTGTGGGCGCGGCTGCGGCGCGGGATTTGGTTCAGCGCGGCGACGACGGCGGCGGCGTTTCTCGTGCTCGCGTTTTCCTCGCTGCCGGGGCTGCGCCAGCTCGCCGTGCTCGTCGCCTCGGGGCTGCTCGCATCGGCTTGGTTTGCGACTTGGCTGCTGCCTGCTGCGTGGGCCACGCGCATTCCAAAGCCGCTGCCTTTCCTCCAGCGCGCGAGCGATGCCATGGCCGGGACGATGGAACGCCGGGGGCGGCTGCTGCTCGCGATTGCGCTCATCGCCGCGCTGCCGGTCGGCTGGCGGCTCCTCCGCAATCCCGCCGCCTACTACGCGCCCGACTTGAACAACCTCCAGCCCGCGACGAGCGCCGCATTTCGCGGCCAGCAGATTCTTGCGAAAAGCGACCCGTCCTTCCGCGACGCCATCTATATCGTGCAAGCGCCCACGTGGGACGCCGTGAAAATCGCCGCCGATGAAATCGCCGAGCGCGTCGCACCCGGTCGCCGCTCACCGATGAACGGCTTCCTCCCCGCTCCCGCAAACCAAACCGCCAACCGCGCCCTGTGGCCCGCCGCCACCGCCGTGCGCCTACGCACCGCGTTCGCCGACGCGGGCCTCGGCGCGGAGTGGAGCGATGCCACCGTTGCCTTCGCAGACACGCTCGATCACGCCAGCGCGGGCGACGCCTTCCGCGCCGTCGAACCGCTCCTTTCCAAACTCCGCCGCGAACAAAACGGCCAGTGCCGCGCCATCGTCCGCGTCCCCGATGCTGGCGAACATCCCATCCCCGCCGCTGGCCTCATCATCCCCGGCGCGGACGTGATGCCCGTGAGCTGGGTCGCGCTGAAAGACGAACTCAATCGCACATCCACCGGCGACATGCGCCGCCTCGGCGGATGGGCGCTCGCCGCCATCGTGATCCTCTGCGCGCTCGCCCAGCGTTCGCTGCGCATGGTGCTCCTCAATTTCGCCGCGCTCGCCATTTCCCTCCTCCTGCTCGCCGCGCTCCTCGCCATCACTGGCACGCAACTCAGCGCGCTCTCCCTCCTCTGCGTCCCGCTGCTCCTCGGCCTCGTCATTGATTACAGCCTCCACGTCCTCATGGCACTCGAACACGACCACGGCGACTTCCGCCAACTCTACGCCCACATCGGCGCGCCCATCCTGCTCACCGGCCTCTCCTCGTGCATCGGCTTCGGTGCGCCGATGCTCACCAGCCAGCCCGCATTGCAAAACTTCGGCCTCGTCATGGACCTCGGCATCATCGCCGCCGTCACCGCATGTCTCTTCCTCCTCCCCGTCCTCGCCCGCCTCACTGCGCGGAGAGGAAAATGAAAACCATCCGCGCGCAGCACGTCACCTTTTTCATCGCTGCAAAACTGCGCGCTCCAGCACTCAACTCCACACTTGCCAGCTATCTTCGTCGCGGCATAGTGCGCGCCCTTTTTCCCGCATGAGCGGGCAAATCAATTCTTAACTCCAACTCTCGACCTACCAGCCATGGCCAACGCCAACGATCTCCGCAAAGGAATGTGCATCCGCTATAACAGCAACCCCGCGATTGTGCTCGAAGTGATGCACCGCACGCCGGGCAACCTGCGCGCTTTTGTGCAGCTCATCATCCGCTACATCGGCACCGGAAAAAGCGCCGACATCCGCTACGGCAGCACGGACAAAGTGGACCTCGTCGAGGTGGAACGGAAGAAACTCGATTACTCCTACAAGGACACGTCGGGCTATCACTTCATGGATCCTGAAAACTACGAGACGATCAGTTTTGACGAATCGTTCGTCGGCGACGCGCGCCACTATCTCACCGAGAATCAGCGCGTGGACATCCTCTACGTCGAAGGTAAAGCCGCGAGCCTCGATCTGCCGACCACCGTCATTCTCACCGTGACCGAGTCGCCCGAGGGCGTCCGTGGCGACAGCGCGAACAACGTGCAGAAAGTCGCCGTGCTCGAAACCGGAAAGCCCATCCAAGTCCCGCTCTTCATCAAAGAAGGCGAGAAAATCAAAGTCTCCACGGAAGACGGCAGCTACCTCGGTCGAGCGTAGCGCACGGCACCGGATGCGTCAGATACTTTCCCCGAGGAAAGTGTGGATGCCGCACTCGCTCTTGTCGAAGCCCGTCCAGCGGCCAGCGCGCTCATTTTCGCCACCGTCCGCCGCCTGCGTGCAAGGCCAGCAGCCGATGCTGCGATAGCCGCGATCATGGAGTGGATTGTAAGGAATGCCGTTGGCTTTGATGTAATCCCACACCGCCTCGCGCGACCAATTCGCCATTGGGTTTGCCTTCAAAATGTAGAGATCGCGCAGCACATCGAAGTGATACAACTCGACGATCTGCGTGCGCTCACGGGTGTCGCTCTGCTGGCGGCGCAGGCCGGTGATCCACACGGCAAGTGTGCTCAGTTTTTTTTGCAGCGGCACCACTTTGCGCAGCGTGCAGCACACATCGGGTGCCTTTTTCCAAAGCTCCGCGCCATACTCCGCCGACTGCGCGTCGAGTGTGAGCGCAGGCTGGAGAGGTTCGATTTTAATGCCCCAATGTTTCTCCAAACGCGACTTCAACTCGTAGGTTTCTGGAAAGAGTAAATTCGTATCGAGCGTGAAAATCGGGAAGCGCAACCCGGCCTTGATCGCATGATCGATCATCACCAAACCCGCTCCTTGAAAACTCGTCCCCACCGCCGCGCGTGCGCCGAACTTGTTCCAAATCCAGCCGAGCACCTCGGTGAGCGATGCGGATTCAAACTCCGCCGCCAACCGTTTCACCTCATCGGACGAGATTTCTGAAAGCTGCAACGACATGTGGAAAAAGGGCGGCACGTATCGGGCGAAAACTCCGCGAGTGCAAGAGCAAGTGCCCGCAACCGCTCACGAACAGCCACATCACCGCTGTAGATTTCTGGCGATGAGGACACCCGGCATCCGATCGCAGTCACTACTTTTTTCCCTCAGTCTTTTCGACGGGGGCAGCGGTCTCTTCTTTCAGCCATTTGAGTTGCACCAGCACCTCGGAAAAATTCGCCCGTTTGCTATCCGGCCAGATGTAGGCGGCGTTCTTCAACCACTCTTCCCACTTCGCCATGTTCCCATTCTCCCGCTCCCAGGCAGCGTGCGCGTATTGATAGGCGGGCGAGACCGATGGGAACGGAATTTTATCCATCCAGTCCTTCGCGTGGACGAAATCCTTTTCGAGCAAAAAGGCTATCGTGATCCGGTAGATGAGCAGCTCGGGCATGATGTCATCCTTCGCAAAACTGGGATAGTCGTTGGAATAATTTTCATGAAGATACTGCCACAGTTGACGAGCCTCCTTATATTTGCCCTGCAAAAATGGGATTTCACAAATGTTGAATCTCGCCGGGAAAAATTTCGGGTCGAGCTTCAGCGCCTGCTGACAATACTTCAGCCCCTCAGCATACTGCTTCAACTCAATCGCCACAGCACCGCGCACATTCAGAGTCAGCGACGTCGGCGGGAGGAATGAATCCGCCTTGTCCGTGAGCGCCAGCGCGGCCTTGTAGTCATGCGCCTGAAAGCTCCGCATCGCCTCGTAAACCAGCATCTGATATTCCCTAGTCAATGTCTGTCCTTGCTTGGGTTCCTTCGGTGCGGGATTCGCGGGATTCTCCTGCGCAGCAAGAGGCAAAGCGCAAAGGGCGAGGATGGCGATGAGGATACGCATGGCGGATATTTCACCTAGATCAACCAAGACGGCAAGTCTCTGTTCTTGATTCGGCGTTTGTCATTTCAAATGCCGCCGGTAAAGTGCGCTCCGATTTTCTCTATTCATAAAATGAAACGTATATTTCTCATCATCAGTCTGTGCGTGCTGGCGGGCGGGTTCGCAATTCCCACTCCGGCCAGTGCGCAGTTGTTCGGCGGCCATTCGTCCACCATCGCGACCGACGCCGCCGCGTGGGTCATCGCCGACGCCACCTCGGGCTTCGTGCTGGATTCATCGGGTTCCTCGCGGAGCCTGCAAGTCGGCAGCATCACCAAAATCGCGACTGCGATGGTGATGCTCGATTGGGCCTCGGCGAAAGGCGAAGATCTCAGCCAGCTCGCAACCGTGCCCGATACCGTCGCACCGCTCAGCAGTCCGAACAGCATCGGCCTGCAAATTGGCGACCGCATTTCTTTGCGTGAAGCACTCTACGCCGCGCTGATGCAAAGCGACAACCAGGCCGCCGAAACCATCGCCGTCCACGTCGGGCGCAAACTCAGCGGGATCCACAACGACCGCGAGGCCAGCGATTTTTTCACCGCGCAGATGAACGCCCTCGCCCGCAAACTGAACATGAAAAACACGCGCTTCCTCAACGCCCACGGCCTCGACGACCTCGAAAGCAAAACTCCCTACTCCACCGCGGGCGACGTCGCATTGCTCACCAACTACGCCCTCGGTCACAGCGGCTTCACTTTCTACACCTCGCAAAAAGAGCGCCGCATCACATGGCAGGGCGCCAGCGACACGAACGGATTCCTGCTCCGCAATACAAACGAACTGCTCGGCACCGACGGCATTGACGGCGTGAAAACCGGCACCACCCGCAAAGCCG
>JAYUIF010000386.1:0-6847 GCA_043766295.1 Spartobacteria bacterium
CGCGGCGCGCGGCGGCGACGGCGGCGTTCACGTCGGATTGTTCGGCGAGCGCGATTTCGGAGAGCTGCTTTTCGTTGGCGGGATTGAGTGTTGGAAAATATCGGCCGCTCTTGGGCTTCACGAATTTCCCGCCGATGAACAGCTCGTAGCGCGAGTCCGGTTTTACGACGACGGACTCGGGCGCTGGCGCATACGGCCACTTCGCGCCGAAGCTCAATGTGCGTTTCGACGCAGGGACGATGGCGGGTGAATGTGCGACGACTGCGAGGGCTTTGGTTTTGCGCGGCATGGGCGGAGACTGGCTGGCGCACGGCGGTGCTGCAAGCCGGAGGTGCGGCCTTTCATTTCACAAATTTTGTGGATTGTTTTTCACACGGCGACTTCGCAGTTTCCGCCGTCCCAATGAACGAACCGCACCGCATCCGAATCGCCAGCATCGCAGAACTCGACGCGCTGGTCGGCGTCCACGTCACAGGCGAAACGCCCGAGGTGTGGTGGGAGGATTCACATGGCCATTTTCAATTTGAGACCGAGGCGGAGGCGCTCCACGCGATTGCCGATCCCTACTACCAGCAGTTCCTGCCCGATGTGGATTGGGCGAAGACGGTTGTTCGGCAGGTGAAAATTTTCCGTCCATATTGCAGCGACGCCTCAGCGATTTGGGCTGTAGTGGACAAGGCAACCACCGCACACGGCCCGCTGCTGACGTGGCGTGAGCAAGGTCGCTGGCACGCGGCTTTCGGCAGCAATGCCGACGCCGAGGCGCGCACTCCGAACGTCGCGATCTGTCTCGCGGCATTGCAGGCGTGCAAGCTGAAGCTCGAAGTGAATCACGACCGCATTGACTCACAGATCCATCAAGTCGCCGCCATGCCATCGCTCGGCGTGCCGTCGTCGAATTGACGCTGCGTCAACCGCGCGCGGATATTTTTGACAGAGCGCAGTTCACGCTTCGTTTTTAATCTTCGCCATGAGAGATACCGAGGTCGTCATTGCACGGGCGTCTTTCTTACGAATCTCGTCTCAACGGAAACTCAAATGCCAAAGCCAGCCAATCAGCCGTCGGTAAAAAGTATTCTGCATCACAGGCGGGCGTTCTTTCGTCGCTATCTGCGCGCAATGGGTTTGTCGGGTGCTGTAGTCGGAGTTTCGCTGAGCTTGGGTGTTCTCGGTTATCATTTGATTGCCGGTCTGAACTGGGTGGATTCGCTTTTAAATGCAGCCATGATTCTCGCGGGCATGGGGCCGGTGAATGTGTTGAACTCGGATGCGGCCAAGGTTTTTGCTTCTGCGTATGCGCTCTTCTCTGGAGTCGTTTTCATCAGCGCAACCGGGATTCTTCTCTCGCCAGTTTTCCACCGGGTGCTGCATCGTTTTCACATCGAAGAGCAGGATTTGCGATGAGCGGTCTTCGCGTTTTATTCGCGGATGAGGTTGGGTTTTTCCTTGGCGAAAAGTGGCGACTTTCCGGCGAGTGTTGCCGCTCCGGCGGTGACGCGATTATTTTTTCGCCGCTTCGTTGGCGAGATTGAGAAGGTATTGCTCGACCATCGCGCCGTATTCCTGCGGATATTTTTCACCGAGCGATTGCTGGATCGCTTCGCGCTCACGAGGGGGAAGTCCGAGGAAGCCGGCTTTTTTAATCGCGGCTTGTCGCGCCTCGCGCTGCACTGCCTCGGGGTCGCCGGGCTTGTAGCTTTCCGCGCCTTGGCCGGGCTGGTTGCTGGATTTTGAATTTGGGCCGGAACCTTTTCCTTGGCCGGGTTTTTTCCCCTGCCCTTGCCCCGGTTCTTGTCCCGGGTCTTCACCCTTGCCCTGACCTTCGCCGGGTTGCTGCGAAATTCCCGCCTGCTGTGCTGCGGCCATGCCTGCTGCTTGGGCGAGCGACTGCGCGGCCTGCTGCGCGGATTGTTGGGCGGCGGCATTTTGTCCGCTCTGTGCCTGCGCGGCTGCGTCGGCGAGTTGTTGCGCGGCCTGCTGCGCTGCTTCCTGCGCGGAAGGTGACTGCGCGCCTTGCTCGGCTGCGGCTTGGGCGGCTTCCTGCGCGGCTTGCGCGAGTTGTTGGGCGGCTTGCTGCATTTCCTGCGCGGCCTGCGCTGCGTTTTGCTGGGCTGCTTGTGCGGCGGCGTTTGCCATTTGCTGCGCCTGCTGTGCGGACTGCGCGGCTTGTTGTGCGGCCTGCGCTGCTTCGCCCGCTTGCTGCGCGGCTTGTTGATTTGCGGACTGCTCGGCTGGCTGTCCGGCTTGCGCTGCTTGCTGCGCTCCCTGCTCGGCGGCTTGCTGTGCTGCTTGCGCAGCCTGCGCGGCTTGTTGCGCCGCCTGCGCCGCCTGTCCCGCTTGTTGCGCGGCTTGCTGTGCCGCCTGCGCGGGTTGCTCGCCTTGCGCCATTTGCTGTGCGGCTTGAGCGGCCTGCTGTGCATTTTGCGCTGCCTGCGCAGCTTGCTTCGCGGCTTCGCCCGCTTGTTGCGCGGCTTGTGGATTGTTTGCTTGCTGCGCTTGTTGCTGTGCGTTCTGCGCCGCCTTCGCGGCTTGTTGTGCGGCGTCCGCAGATTTTTGCGCGGCCTGCGCTGCGTTTTGCGCGGCTTGCTGTCCCATTTGCTGCGCGGCTTTTTCGAGATTCGCCTGTGCCTGCTGCACCTGTGCCTGCGCTTGCGCGAGATCGGCGGCGGCTTTCGCGGCGTCCACGGCGTTCATTTCCTTGCCAAGTTGTTGTTGGGCGGCTGCGAGTTTGGCAGTCAGCGCCCTCTGCGCGTTGAAGAGTTCTTTCAGCGCGCGCTCCTCGGCGTCGCGAGCTTGCGGGCCGGCTTTCGCTTCGAGTTGCGTGCGTGCGGTGCTCATTTCCGTGGCGGCATCCGCGAGTGGCTGTGTGGCGATGGCGAGATCAGCGCCGAGGGATTGTTTAAGTGTCTCCGTCTGCTGCTGTGTTTGCGTCTGCTGCGGAGCGAGTGCGCTGAGTTCGCCGGGCTTTTTCTGCGCGGTGGATTTGATGGTCGCCAAACCAATCGCCTGTTCGCTCTCGATGATCGCCGCCAAATCCGCGAGTGCTTTTTCCGCCTGCTGCATCTGCTGCTGCGCGGCCTGCGCCTGCGCGATCTCCTCGCCGATTTGCTTCGCCGCTTCGTCCAAATTCTTCGCCGCATCCATTGCTTCCTGACGCCCCTGTTGCGCGTTGTTCGCTTGCAGTGCTTGGTCGCTTTGCTTCGCATCGGTGGCTGCGGCCTGCATCGCCTTGTCGGCCTTCGGTGCGAGTTGCGCCGTGCGATCCGCCATCTGCGCGGAGCGCTTGGAAATGTCGGCCTGCATCGCCTTGTCGGGCGCGGCTGCCTTCGCAATTTCGTTTTCCTGCTTCGCCATTTCCTTGGCGGCTTGTTGTAGACGGTCGAGGTCTTTGAGCTTGTCGCCGCTGTTGCCCGCGAGGACTTCCGCCTCATCGGCGCGCTTGTGCAACTCCGCGTGGGCGGCGCGCAATTTCTCCGCCGCCAACTGCTGCTGCGCCTGCGCCTGCGGAGCGTTCGCATCCTGCATCGCACTGCGCGCTTCCTGCATCTTTGCGTTGGCATCGCGCAACGCATCGGCGGCCTGCTTTGCGTCGGCGAGGTCTTGTCCGAGCGCATCGGTCTTCACCGCGAGTTCGCCCTGCTGGTCTTCGAGCTTTGCGAGTTGCGCGCCCTTTTCGCGCTGCTCATTTTCAAATCGCGAGCGCAGTTCCTTGCTCGTGCGCGCCTGCTCCGGCGTGAGCTTCCGGAATTTTCCTTCCAGCGTTTTGTTTGGGTCTTTCTCCGCGATTTTCTCCGCAAGCCATTTGTCGAAATCCTGCGCCGTCCGCTGCTTGCCCGTATCCGTCGCGAGCAAATCCTGATCGCGGATCATCTGCGCCACCTCCCGCTCCGCCTTGCGTAGTGCCTCGGCTCCACGTTCGCGCGGAGCGATCTGACGCGCCACGGTGCGCAACTCGTCGCGGCTCGTTTTTTCATCCGTCACCGCCTTGAAAAGCTGTCCCGATTTCAGCGCCTCCGTCGCGTTGCCCGCAGTCGGCTCCACACGTTGAAGCTGCTGCGCGCCCGCCTTGAACTTCTCCGCCACGCCCGCGTTTTCCGGGTTCGCCGCAAACTTCTCAATCCGCTCGCGCGCTATTTTCAACTCATCCCCAATCGCCGCCTGCTCCCCGCGCTGCGCTTCGAGTTGCGCCTGCATCAGCGCCTCGAAATTTTCCGGCTTCGTCGCGCCCGCCATGCGCCCCAGTTCGATCCCGTTCTGCAAATTGCGCGACTGCCGGTCTCCCAAATCATTCAGCGTCCGCGCAATCTCCTGCGCCTGCTGCTCCCGCGCGTGCTCGGAGAGGATGCGTTTGATGGACACCACGATTTGTTTCTGCGCCGAAAACGCATCCGCCACCGTTTTCGCAGCCGCCCCCGGATCCTTCACCGCCCGCGCCTGCTGGAGCAAATCCACCACCTGCTTCATCTCTGCCACGCTCAATTTATCCAGCGACCCGCGCAGTCGCTTCACCGTCGTCACCTCATCGCCGCCGAGATTATTCCGCTCATACTCCGCGAGCATCTCATCCAGCGCCGACACGAGCGCCTTCGCATCGCCCTGGATCTGCTCCTGTTTCGCCTCGCTCTCGCGCAGTCGCTCCCCCGGCAGCGCCGCGCAAACGTGCAACGAAGCAGCACAAACGATTTGGCAGGCGAGCAGCAGCGATGGAATCTTCATAGGGCGGAGTGGTTGCGAATAGTCGCGAGAGTAGTCCCCACGCCGCCATTTGTCTTTGGAGAAAATGCACGATTTCAGCCTTTGATAATTTACCTGACGAGACAGTTGCCAGCGCGAACTCAGCAGCAGCTTCCGCCGTCGCAGCATTGGCTGGCGGCGGTGGTGGTGGTGTAGTCTTGGCCCTTGGTTTCCTTCGGGTGGCGGAGTTGCATTGCGTCGCAGACGAAGGGGCCGGCGGTTTCGAGCGGGATGGGTGTGAGCGGCTCGATGAACTCGAAGTGCGAGGCGTAGGGTTCCTTGCCGTAGAGCGTGAAAGTTTTGTCGCACACCGCGTAGCGCTGGCCGCGCTCCATCGCGTGGCCGTCGTCATCGAGCACCTTCTTGAATGGCCCTTTGTAAATGACCGCCTGCTTTCGCTCGAAGCACTCGCCCTGCTTGCCCTTGAACGCCTCGATGGTCACGGAGCGAAACTCGATGCCTTCGACGGTTTGCCACGGCTGCTCGTCGCGTTTGAGGATGCGGATGCCGTAGAATCCCGCGTCTTCAAACGCCTTGAGGAATCCGTATTCGGTTAGCGCGCCGCTGATGCAGCCGCTCCACAGCGTCGGGTCGTTTTGCAATTCCACCGGCACATCTTCGTCGCACACGATGTCGCTGATCACGGCGCGTCCACCTTTGCGCAGCACGCGGAAGATTTCGTGAAAAAGTTGCGGCTTCAGCGAGGGGTCCACGAGGTTCAGCACGCAGTTGGAAACGACGACATCCACGCTGTCGGTGGCGACGAGCGGATGCTTCACGCGTAGCTCCTCGGCGAGTTCGTTGGCTTTGAGAAATGCGTCGGCGCTGTTGATGGGGTGCGCTTTTAATTGGGCGTCGAGTTTTTCCAAATCGAGCGCGAGATCCTGGATGCGGCCTTTGCGAAACTCCACATTCGCATACCCGATGCGCTCGGCGATGATGGGCGCGTTGCGGCGCGCGACTTCGAGCATATCGTCCGTCATATCCACGCCGATGACGTGTCCTTTCGCGCCGACCACTTGCGCGGCGATGAAGCAAATTTTCCCCGTGCCGCTGCCGAGATCGAGCACGGTCTCGCCCTCGCGCACGTAGGCGCTGGGGTCGCCGCAACCGTAATCGCGCTCGATGACTTCCTGCGGGATCACTTTGAGCCAGCGCGGATCGTATTGCACGGGGCAGCACAGCGCGGGTTCGCAGCACTGCGCGCCAGCGGCGTAGCGATCTTTGACGGCGGTTTCGACATTCAAGCTAAAGTCACTCATGGCGCGACGGGTAGGCGAGAGTCGTGAGTTTGGCGAGCGAGAATCGCAGTTCGACATCCCATCGTCATTCCGTCATTCGTCATCCGACATTTCCACCATGCCCCACCATCACGCCGAGCCCGACACCGCCCTCGCTCACGCGATTGAAAAACTGCGCGCCCACGATTTGCGCGTCACCGAACCGCGCAAGGCGATGCTCGCGATTCTCGTGCAGGAGCACGGGCCGTTTAGCGCCGAGGAGTTGCATGGAAAGTTGCGCGCGAAGGAGTGCGACGTCGTCACGGTCTATCGCTCGCTCCAGGCGATGGAGGAAATCGGCGTGCTGCGGCGGTGCGATTTTGGCGACGGCACCTACCGCTACGAATTCAACCACGGCGAGCATCATCACCATCACATCATCTGCCGCACCTGCCGCAGCGTGCATACGCTCGACCTCTGCGTGGCCGACAGCCTCGAACGCCTCGCGCGGCAAATGGGTTATCAAAACGTCTCCCACACGCTCGAAGTCTTCGGCACCTGCCCAAGTTGCGCGGCGAAATGACGCGCGCCTGTTTTGAATCGGTCGAACCCCCGCCGTCACCCCGCCCGCCACGGCGCGGATCGCGATGAACGCCACTGCGAACTTCGCGATGCGCGATTGCAGCGCGAGCATCTTGCCGTTGATGCGCGCCGACGCGACGCTCAGGCGGCTGTCGGGTGTCGACGTCTGGCTGGGTGACGCGCGGCGGTGAAAAGTGGGCGAGCGGCGTGACAAACGATTTTCACCCAGCTACCAATTCCCGACCGTGCGCCTGCTCACTACATCCATCATTCTTGCAGTCGTGCTCTGCCTCCCCTTTTTCATTTGGGGC
>JAYUIF010000387.1:0-16452 GCA_043766295.1 Spartobacteria bacterium
CATTTTCATGTAGCGCTCGCGGCTTTCGATTTTCTTGTCGAGAATCACGCGGTCGAAACGCTCGCGACCGTCCATTAGTTTCTGTCCCAATTCGAGATAGCCGCGCGGGATGAAACCGAAGTAATTCACGTGCTTTTGCACATTGATTTCCGCCTCCTCGATCCGCATCGAAATCTCCACTTCCTGCTCCCGCGTGAGCAGCGGGACTTGCCCCATCTGCTTGAGATACATCCGCACCGGGTCGTCGAGGATGTCGAGTTTATCGTTCGGCTTCTCCGGCTCCTCTTCCTCTTTTTGGTTTTGCTGATCGTCCGTCTTCGGGCCGATTTTATAGCTGTCCACCTGAGAAGCATCAATGATGTCAATCTCCATGCTGCGCATCCGCATCATGACGGCTTCCATCTCATCCGCGTCGTTCACGGAATCGGGCAGGTGCTCATTGAGATCGTCGAAAGTGAGATAGCCCTGCTCCTTCGCGAGCTTCACGAGTTCGCGCAGTTTCTCGGCGCCCTCGGCTGTATCGAGAATGCTCTGGCCGGGCTTCAGCGCTGTTTTGGCGGGTGTTTGAAGTAGGGCAGCGAGCTTGCTGCTCATCTTGCCGTTTTTTGAAGAAGAGCGATCCTTTTTCTTTTTCGCTGCTTTCACGGAAACCTTCGGCGCCTTCAATTTTGCCTTGGCAACTTTTGGGGCCTTTTTCGGCTTGCTTGCTTTTTTGGCTGCTGGCTTTGGCTTTGGGCTGGCCTTTTTTACAGGTGATTTCTTGCTGGACTTGGCGGGTTTCGAAACGGCTTTCTTTTTGATCTTTGGCATATTTCCGCGAAGGCTGGTTAAAAAAACCTCATTCCTCACCGGGACAATCAAACGCCGCCACTCAATGGGAAAAAGGTCGCGGACTATCGAGAGCGGCTTGGTTGCGAGCAAGTCATTTCTTAGAAAACACAAAGTTTTTTTCGCAAAGTGCCGCTTGGGTCGAAAAACTGGCTACTCCACAGGCTTTGGTGGCCTCGATGCGGGCAGCGCGGAGAGGCGGCGGTGGAGTTCGAGCACTTGCTGATGCACGCTGGCTTGCTCGTCGGCAGAGAGGCCGGGCGCGTGGAGGCGCGTTTCGAGGGACTGGCGGCGGCGGGTGAAATCGCGGCGCTCCAATTCATGCCAGCAATCCTCGGCCATCACTTTGGCGCCGGGGGGCACGGGGCGTTCGAGCAGGGAGCAAAGCGCGGCTTCTTCCGCCGTTCTGAGCGTGGAGAAAAAGCTGTTGAGCGAGGCGTTGTCATCGGGGCGCAAGTCGGCACCGAGGATTTTCACGAGCAGCGACGAACTCTCCGTGCCGTCGTCGAGCACGCGCTCCCAAGGCTGCGCTTGCAGCCACGCGCGCGAAACGGCGTGCCGCAGTGCGAGCAGGACGAGCCATTGATGTGTCGGCGGGAGTTCGATGCGCTCGGGCTTCGGCGACTGTGTTCCATCTGCGTTGGTGTCATCGCGGTTCTTCGGGCGGACGATTCCCCGCAACAGCGCGGCGAACGTCTTTTCCACCCGCGATTTGAATTGCTCCGGCAACTCCTTCGTCGGGCTCTTTTCGCCGACATGGACGAGCCGCGCGTATTCGGTGCGTCCGATTTCCAGCACGTCGGCGATGCGGCTCATCAGCGTTTCCTTCACGAAGCCGTCCTTCAGCATCCGCGCATAGCCCGTCAGTTTTTCGGCGGCGGCAGCGCGTCCTCGTGGTGTGGAAAAATCCGCCTGCTGGCTCAGTCGCGCGATTTGGAAATCGAAAAAATCCTTCGCCTCCGCGATGCGTTCCGCGAAGGCCGCGCCGCCGTGTTTTCGGATCAGCGAATCCGGGTCTTCGCCCGGCGGCATCTCCGCGCATCGCACCAGCAAGCCCTCGCCGAGAAGCTGCGGCAGCGAACGCTCCGCCGCCTTTTCGCCCGCTGCGTCCGCATCGAAACACAGCACCACTTCCTCCACATAGCGTTTCAAAATCCGCGCCTGCTGTTCCGTGAACGCCGTCCCCTGCGGCGCGATCACATTCTGCACGCCGTTCTCAAACGCCGTGATCAAATCAATCTGCCCCTCGCACACAATCGCCTGCTTTTTCTCGATGAGTGCGCGCTTCGATTTGTTCAGTCCGAAAAGCACTTTCCCCTTCGTAAAAAGCAAAGTTTCCGGCGAGTTCACATACTTCGCGGGACTCTGCTCGGCATTCAGCACGCGCCCGCTGAAAGCGATCACTTCTCCGGTGTCGTTGCAGATCGGAAACATCACGCGTCCACGAAACCGATCATACAGCCGCCCGCTGTCTTCCTTTTTTGCGAAGAGTCCGCTCGCCTCCAACTCCTCCGCGCTGAATCCCTCCCTCTGCGCGTGGCCCAGCAGCGCGTCCCACGACTCGGGCGAAAATCCGATCTTCCACGACTTCGCCACCTCCGCCGATAGTCCGCGCTTTTTTAAATAATCCCGCGCCCCGACCGCCGTCTTCCCGCGCATGAGTTGCGTGTGAAAAAATTCCGCCGCCACCGCGTGCAACGCCAGCACCCGGCGCCGCAAATCCGCGCGCTCCAAATCCTCGCCGCTCGACTGCGCATCCGGGATTTGGATGTTCGCTTTTTCCGCCAGCTTCCGCACCGCCGCGATGAATTCGATGTGCTCGTAATCCATCACAAAACGAAACACCGATCCGCCCGCGCCGCAGCCGAAGCATTTGAAAATCTGCCGCTGCGGATTCACCGTGAACGACGGTGAGCGTTCCGTGTGAAACGGGCACAGCGCCTTGTAAGCCGGCCCCATTCGCTTCAGCGGAAAATAGGAGCCAATCACCTCGACGATGTCATTCGCCGCTGCGATTTGCTCAATTATTTCCGGCGGAATCATAGCCACGCCGTGAGTGGGCTGACGCGCGCCCCGCCTGTCAAGATTCCCCTCGATTTCCGCGACGACTAGTTCGTCGCATCCCACCAACGGCGGGCGGCGTCGCGCCAGTCGCGGGTGGACACGGATTGGATCGCCACCTCGCCCATCCTTGCGCGCAGCGCGGGATCGCCTGCTAGCTGCACGACAGCGCGGGTGAAATCCTCCACGTCATTTCCCCTCGTGACAAAACCACTCAAGCCATGCTCCACCAAATCCTTCGGCCCGCCTTGGTCGGACACGACGCACGGCAGCCCGCACGCCTGCGCTTCGATCACCACATTTCCGAAAGTGTCCGTCGTGCTCGGAAACACGAACACATCCGCGCTGGCGAAGGCGCACGCAAGTTCCTCGCCGGAAAGATAGCCCGTGAAAATCGCATCCGGCGCGTGCCTCCGCAGCTCGGCGAGATATGGCCCGTCGCCGACGAATGCGAGCGCGAGCGACTGTCTGTCCTTCATCCGCTCCCATGTTGCTACGATCACATCCAAGTCTTTCTCCTTCGATACGCGGCCCACATATAGCAAGACCGTCGCGCCCGCCGCTGCTCCGCGCTTTTGCCAAAAGTCCGCAGCGCGCCGATTCGCGCTGAAGAGTTGTGTATCCAATCCACGCGGGAGGATGCGCAATTTCTCCGCCGGGATTCCGTTTTTGATCCAACTCCCACGATAGCTCTCGCTGTTCACCCACACCGTATCCATCTGCGCGTAAAACGTGCGCATGAACGTCCACGCGAGCGTCTCCCACGAGCGGTCATCGGTGAGGATGCGCACGTATTGCGGGAAGTCGGTGTGATAGATGCCCGCCGTGCGCAGACCGAGCAGTCGTGCGGCGAGCAGCGCGGTGAGACCGACCGGGCCGGGCGTGCTGATGATCACCTCGGTGAAACCTTCGCGCTGGATGTAGTCGAGCATCTGCAAGACCGGCGGGAAGCTCAGCTTTTGCAGTTCGTATTCCGGCAGCTCGAACTCGCCGATGGGCTCGAAGTTTTTCAGCGGGATGCCCGTGATCGTGCTCGCCGCGCGGCTCGTTACGACGGTGAGTTGGTCGCCATTTTCGATGGTGGCGGCTGTCATCCGGCGGATGGTCGTCGCCACGCCGTTCACATCTTCGAGCGTGTCGGTGAACCACGCGCGCTTGGTGTTTTGCAGCATCGGCGCGGCTTCGCCGGAAAAGGCGCGGCTGATTTCGCCAAGCCATGCACGGTCCGGCGCAAGCTGGCGGAACGCGAAAAAATACGGCGCGATGGCGAGCGCGACGGGGACGAGCATCGAGACATCCTGCACCGCTTCGACGAGCTTGCCGCCGCTCAGTTTTTTTACGAACGACGTGAAGAATCGGTAGAGCAACCGGTCGGCAAACAGACACGCCGTGATGAACGCGCGTCGCTCTGGCTCCGTCACACCGCTTGTCGCTTTGGCGAGGAGCGTCTGCACTTCGCTGTCGCGAAAGGTCGCCGCGAATTGCCGCCAGATGCTCGCGTTTTTCGGCTTCGCCATTTCAAAAATTTGCCCGCTCACAATCCCCTGCGCGAGAAAGCCCAGCTTTTCGCCGAGTGAAAATTCCGTCGGATTCGCGCCCTCCATGAAACGCGAGAACGCCTTGCCGACGAGTCCGCCGCCTTTGAGTGCCGAAATTTTTTCCGATGCAAAACGAAACACGCTGCCGTAAAGCCCGTGTGCGTGCGCCAGCGGCGTGCCGGCCACGCCTCCCGCTGTGCAGCGGCCCTCGCGCACCTCGGCGAGAAATGCGGACGCATCCGCGACGTGCGCGGTTTCCGTCCACGCGTGCGCCGTGAAGAGTCCGCTGCGGTCGTTGCTGCCGCCGATGAATACTTTCTCCCAAGCGCGTTCGTGCGTCGGCGCGAGGTGGTGGCGATTCGATAGCTCCTCGATTTTTTCCGACGTCAGCCCAGCGAGGAGGAATCGCACGACATCACTCGTGAGTGCGTCGCGTGTGCCGTTCACGCCTTCGAAGTGGCGGAATAGCAGCACGAGTTTCTCGATGTGCGCAGGACTGATTCGTCCATCGCTACGATGCAGCGGATGCGCGACCGCGTGCGCCAGTCCGCGCTCGGCGAGGTATCGCTGGAGGTCGTAAATGTTTTCGCGCAATCGCTGGATTTCCCCGTGCTCCGCTTCGTTCAACCCCCACACAAGCAGATGCGCCTTCGCGCGATCCTCGGGGAATTGCACGGTGACTTCCTCGCTCAGAAAAACGCCCGGCTTTCCCGCGACAGCGAGACAACCATCGAGCGTATCGCGATCCGTGAGCGTGAAAAAATCCATCCCGCGTTCGCGCGACTTGGCGTGAAGTGTCGCGGGCTCCGCGTAGCTCGCAGGCAGGCCGATGCGACGGAAGAGCCATTCCGCCGCCGGGCCGCTGTGTTTCGAGTGCAGGTGCAAATCCGCGCGCATATCGGCGCGCACTCTGCGCAAGTGCCTGTGCACGGTGCGAGAATCTTTCGCTACATAATCAGCCGCGACTGCTCTCGACGGCGAGCACTTCGCCTGCATCGCACTCGATGCGGAGCGCGATGGGGCGGCAGCACACGGTGCAATCCTCCACCGTGGAGTGGCTGCCTTGCGAGGTGTCGGCGGTGCTCGGAAATACTTCGCCGCAATACGGACACTCGACTTCGATCTCGACGACGTAATCCACGCTCCTATTTGAGCTTCAAGCGCGGCGCGTCATTCCACAGTTCTTCGAGCCGGTAGATTTCGCGTTTGCTTGGGTGGAAGAGATGCACGACCACGCTCCCGAAATCAGCGACGACCCATTGGCTGAGCGGAAAGCCGTCCACGCCGAGCGGCCCGGTGCCGTGTTTTTTTCGCAAAGTCTCCGTGATTTCCCCGGCGATGGCCTTGAGCTGCGGCTCGGATGCGCCTGTGCAGATGACGAAAAAATCCGTGAATGTGGAAACGCCCCGGAGATCCATGATGATGATGTCCTCGGCTTTTTTGTCGGCGGCGATTTGTGCGCAGAGTCGCGCGAGTTGTTCTGATTTAATGGTTGTCTCCTTGGTAAAGTTGGTGCGCTTCGATGATCAAGCGCACGGCATCCGGCACCAAGTAGCGGATGCTTCGCCGTTCCGCAACCCGCTTGCGCACTTCGGTCGCCGAAATATCCACGCGACGGAGGACGCGCGGGAAATCGTGGGCCGGAGAATCCGCCGCCTCTCGCTCGAAAACGACGAACTGCACGAGCGTGCGCAACTCGCCGATGCGCCGCCACGCAGGGAGGTCGCGCACATTATCCTGCCCGATAAAATAAAACAGATCGTCGCCCGGTGTGCGCGCCCGCCACGCCTCGACGGTCTCCACGGTGTAGCTCGGCCCGGCGCGGTGAACTTCCGAGTCGTCACATTCAAAACGCGCCTCGCCCGCGATGGCCGCGCGCACCATTTCCAGACGCACGACAGGCGATGCGAGCGTGGCATTTTTAAAAGGCGAACACGCGGCGGGAATGAAGACGACGCGATCCAATGCGAGCTGTTCCATCGCCTCGCGGGCGAGAATCAAGTGCCCGTGGTGAATGGGATCAAAGGTGCCTCCGTAGAGCGCGGTGCGCATGGGTCGTAGTCTTGGCGGATGCGCGGCGGGTGTCGAGCCGCGCTATCCCTCGAAGGCGCGGATGACGAGGCTCACGTTATGACCGCCGAAGCCGAAGCTGTTATTGAGGGCGACGCGCACTTTTACCTCGCGGGCTGTGTGCGGGACAAAGTCGAGGTCGCACTCGTCGCCGGGGTTTTCGAGATTGATGGTGGGCGCGATGATGCCCGTCTGAATGCTCTTCACGCAGACGATGGTTTCCACGACGCCTGCTGCTCCGAGCAAGTGGCCGGTCATGCTCTTCGTGCTGCTCACGGGGACTCGCTTTGCGTGATCGCCCATCACGGCTTTGACGGCGCGGACTTCCGCAACATCGCCGACCGGGGTGGAAGTTCCGTGCGCGTTGATGTAGTCCACGTCGGCGGCGTTGATGCCCGCTTTTTGCAACGCGATGCGCATGGAACGCTGGGCCTGCTCGTGGTTCGGCAGCGGCGCGCTCATGTGGTAGGCGTCTGTCGTCATGCCGTAGCCGGCGACTTCGGCGAGGATGTTCGCACCGCGCGCCTTCGCGTGTTCGAGTTCCTCCATCACGATGATGCCCGCGCCTTCGCTCATCACGAATCCGTCGCGGTCTTTGTCCCACGGACGACTGGCGCGCGTGGGTTCGTCGTTGCGAGTGCTGAGTGCTTTCATCGCGGCAAAACCGCCGATGCCGAGCGGGACGATGGCGCTTTCACTTCCGCCCGCGAGGAAAACATCGGCATCGCCTTCGCGGATGAGCCGCCATGCTTCGCCGACCGAGTGCGCGCTCGTGGCGCACGCGCTGACGGGTGCATAGCTCGGGCCTTGCAAGCCGTGCTCCATCGCGACCATGCCGCCCGCCATGTTTGTGATGAGCATCGGGATCATGAAAGGCGAGATGCGGCCCGGCCCTTTTTGCATGTAGTTCGTGTGCTGATCCTCGGTGGTTTTCAGTCCGCCGATTCCGCTGCCGATGATGCAGCCGAAACGCTCCGGGTCTTTCACCTCGCTAAAGCCCGCGTCCGCCATTGCGCCCTTCGCAGCAGCGATGGCGAGTTGCACGAAGCGGTCGCTGCGCCGCACATCCTTCGGCACTTTATAAAACTTCACGGGATCAAAATCGCGCACCTCTCCGGCGATGCGGCAGTCGAACTTCGCGCAGTCAAAAAGTGTGATCGGGCCGATGCCACTTTTTCCCGCGATGAGGTTGCTCCAGAGGGTCGGCACATCATGCCCCAAGGGCGTGATTGCTCCCATGCCAGTGATGACGACTCGACGATTGCTGCTCATAAAATCCGCGCATCCATAGCGGCGTGACGTGGGGCGGCAACTGCAAAGTGCGCACGCGACGCGCTTGCCGCTCGCCGATGAACAACACACGCTCCGTGCGTGCAGTCCTTTCAAAAAGACAAACTCCTCGCCGAATATGCAGCCATCGAGCAGCGCGTGCTTGCGGCGTTGCGCGATGATTTGAGCGAGGAGGAATTCGGTGCGCTCGCGCTGGAGATTCATGCCTTTCAGCTTCGTTGGAATGAACCGCTCGCACGCTGGTGCGCGACTTTTCCGCCGCCGAAAACCTGGCGCGAAATCCCGGCGGTTCCGCAGGCGATGTTCAAGCGATTCCGCATCGCGTGCTTCCCTCCGGAGCTGACGGAAAAAACTTTCCTCACGAGTGGAACGACTGGCGAAACGCGCGGTGCTCACCATCTGCGCGACACGAAGCTCTACGACGCGGCGGTGCTCGCGGGCTGGCGTCGGCTGACGCTGGCGCAGGCTGTGCCGCTCATCGTGACTCAACCCCCCGCCGACGCGCCCAATTCCTCGCTCCCGCACATGATGGGAGTGCTGGCGGGAGACACGGGACAATTCGTCGCGGAGCGTGCGGCGGCTGCGCTCGAACATTGTTTTTCCAACGACCAGCCCGTCGCGCTGCTCGGCACTGCGCTGGGTTTTCTCAATTTGATGGAGGGCTGGCGAAGTGCGCCGCCGCGTTTGCGCGAGGGGTCGTTTCTTGTCGAGACGGGCGGCTTCAAGGGCAGCGGGCGCGAGATTGAAAAGGGCGGACTTTACGCGCGGCTCGGCGATTTTTTGGGACTGAAAACGGATGCGCTTTGGAATGAATACGGGATGTGCGAACTCGGATCGCAGTTTTACACGCGCGGGCTTGGCGCTGCGCACACGGGCGGGCCGTGGGTGCGTGCGATGGTCGTTTCGCCGGAGACGGGACGCGAGGTGGCAGTGGGCGAACGCGGCGTGCTGCGCATTTTCGACCTCGCCAATCTCGGCAGCACGCTCGCGGTGCAAACGGCGGATTTCGCCGTGCGGCGCGATGAAGGCTTCGAGTTGTTCGGACGCGATCCCGCCGCTGTCCCGCGCGGCTGCTCGCGTCAGGCGGATGAAAAACTCAGTGCGTCTTCGCCAGTGCTCGCAGCGCAGCGGGCGTCCGCGCTCCCTCCGCCCGCGAATGTAGCAAGTCAGACGCGCAGTGTTGCGCTCGCAGCGGCGGCGAGCAGCTTTTCTTTTCTCGGCGAAGTCAGCGCCAAATCCCTGCGCGCGCTCATCGCTGTAGAGCTTGGTGACGCCGATGCGCTCGACCGTTTTGTCCCGCACGGAATCCATCACTCCCGAGCCGTCGCGCCTGCGGGCATCCTCCACATCCTCAGCAGCAACACACCCGCCGCAGCGCTCCAGTCCTTGCTCCGCGGCCTGCTCCTCGGTTCGCGCAATTTTTGCAAACTTCCATCCGGCGGCCTGCCGGAAGTCGCGCAATTCCTCGCCGCGCTGCCGCCGGATTTGCGCGCACTCGTCGAAACATCGGAGCAACTTCCCGGCGACTGGCTCGCGTGCGCCGACGCGATCATCGTCTTCGGCAGCGACGAAACCATCGCGCACTTCCGCGCACTCGCCCAGCCGTGGCAGACCTTCATCGCCCACGGCCACAAGCTCAGCTTCGGCATCGTTTTCGACGATCCGACTTTCGCCAGCGCCGCCGCCGCCGCGCGCGATGCGTCTGTTTTTGATCAACAAGGCTGCCTCTCGCCTCATGTCATTTACGTTCGTGAAAGCGACACATTCACCGCGCTGGCATACGCAGAGCGAGTCGCCGCAGAGATGGCTGCTTTTGAAAAGCACACACCGCGCGGCCCGCTCACGCTCAGCGAGGCAAACAGCATCCGCACCCTTCGCGAAGAGACGACATTCCGCGCTGCGAATGGTGAGCCGCTCGCGCTCTTCGCGAGCGCCGACACGGCATGGACGGTCATCGCCGATCCCACGCCCGGCTTTCCCTCATCGCCATTGAATCGCGTGCTTTTCATCAAGCCGCTGCCCGCCGATCTCGCCGCCACGCTCGCGCCAGTTCGCGCACATCTCAGCACCTGCGGAATCTGGCCTTCCACGAAGGAGCACGCGGAATTCGCCGCACATCTCGGTGTCACGCGCATCTGCCCGCTCGGCGCGATGCAGCAACCCCCGCTCACCTGGCATCACGATGGCGCACCCGTGCTCGCGCCACTCGTGCGCTGGATTGATTGGGAAAAATAAACTCGAACACAGCTTTGAGGGCCAACGGCCCGAACCCATACCAGCCTAGGCCAGAGCGAGGCACGAGCGTCGGCCTAAGTTTGAAACCAAAGACGGCAAGAGGGCTGAAGGCCCGATCCATTTGCTGACGCATTCGCGCACGATTTGATGCCGGGCTTTCAGCCCTTTCTCCGTGGGGAAAAGCCTTCCTTGGGCGTTGCCCAAGGAAGGTATAAAATCGGGCCGTTGGCCCTCAAGCGCGGCACACGGATAGAGCGCGGCGAGTGCTTGAATGCGATCCGGCACCGGCGCCACGCCCGCGCTTTTGCGCGCAGCATCCGTGAGGGAAACGCTGAATAAATCGAAGGATGAATTTTCGAACCGCTAAGCCGGAACGATGCAAATGGAAGCTTGTGACAGTATGCGAACGGTGTGTGCGGGGTAGCGCCTGCGCCCTCGCAGGCTGCGTCCCCGGCGCCCTCGCCGGGGCGGCGTTTGCGGGCGCACCATTTAGTGGGGGCGGCGTCCAGTCTTTCGGGCGCGGGTTTGCAAGTTCGCACGGCTCATTGTCGGCGAGGGCGCCGACAACAACACGCGAGGGCGCGTGTGCTACCCCGCACACACCGCCAGCAATTTCCAACCGCATCGTTCCGGCTAAGGAACCGCTGATTGATCCGCGAAAAACGCGAACCATGCGAAAAAGACAGGGGACAGACGGAAGCCAACAGAGAGTTTTCGCGTCCTTTGCGTCTTTCGCGGATCTATCTTCGATTGATTCAGCGGCTCCCTTTTCCGCACCGCGATTAAATCAGTGTTCCTGAGTGCGCGCTGAAATCTGTTCCTGCTTTGCCTTTCCACTTTTTGCATTTCCACTACGCTCCACCGCATGGACGCCGCCAAACTTCAAAGCATCCACATTCCCGACGGACAGCGCAGGCGCACGAACGGCTCGTTCTGGTTCATCGTTTTGCTTGTCGTGGCTGCGACGGGTGTTGCGCTCTACTTCGCGCGACCGTGGGCCGACGACACGCGCGATTTGAAACCCGCGCAGCCCGGTGCAGCAGGAGCGACGGTCGGAAAATCTGACACCGTAAAAAAAGCCGACACAAAACCGGGCGACGCCGTCCTCACCGTCAGCGGACACATCATCAATCGCGAGCGCATCGAAGTTTCCCCGCGTGTGATGAATCAAGTCGTCTGGATCGGTGTGAAAAAAGGCGACCACGTTCAAAAAGGACAGGTCGTCGTGCAACTCGACGACTCGGAGCAAAAGGCACGCATCGCCGAAATTGACGGCCAGCTTGCCGTCGCACGCATCGCCATCGAGCGCGCCAAAGTCGCCTACGCCCGCGTGCAAAAACTCCGCGCCACGCAAAACGACACGGAGGAGCACGAAGACGACACGCGCCTCGCCGTCGCCAGCGCCGAGGCGCAATTCCGCCAGCTCGAAGGCACACGCGCCACCGCGCAAGTGTGGCTCGATTGGACAGTCATCAAGTCCCCGATTGATGGCGTCGTTTTAGAAAAACTCGCAGACCCCGGCGAACTCGTCAGCCCGCAGAGTTTCGGCGGCAGTCGTGGGCCCAGCACCGCACTCGTCTCCCTCGGCGACCCGAATGATCTCCAAGTCGAAATTGATGTCAGCGAAGGCGACCTCACCAAAGTCAGCATGGGCCAGCGCTGCCGGGTTTCACCGGAGGCATATCCCGACAAAATCTACGGCGGAGTCGTCGCAGAAATCGCGCCCGAAGCCAACCGCCAGAAAGGCACGCTGCAAATCAAAGTGCAGATCGAAAAGCCCGACAATTTCCTCACGCCCGAGCTGAGCGCGAAAGTCGAATTCCTCAAGTAACTGCGCGAGGCTCCCCCGATGCACGACGCCCACAACCACATCCACTCCCCTCGTCTCGCACCGTGGCGCGCGTCTTTCCTCGCCGAACTTCCCGCGCTCGGTCTCCGCCGCGCCGTCGTGAATGGCACCAGCGAAACCGACTGGCCCGCACTGAAGTCGCTGGCCGCAGAAGTGCCGTGGGTGCTGCCGTCCTACGGTCTGCATCCGTGGTTTGTAAATGAGCGCACACACGCTTGGCGCGAAAATCTCGTCGCCATGCTCGACTCGCATTCCGCCATCGGCGAAATCGGTTTGGATCGTTGGATCGCCGGACACGACATCGCCGCGCAGACCGAGTGTTTCACATGGCAACTCGCCCTCGCCGCCGAGCGCAATCTGCCCGCCACCATTCATTGCATCCGTGCATGGGGCGCACTTTCAGAAATCCTCCGCACGCACCCCGTTCCCAAGCGCGGATTCCTCCTCCACGCCTACGGTGGCCCCGCCGAAATGGTGCCCGGCTTCATCGCCCTCGGTGCGTATTTTTCATTCTCCCCATACTTTCTCCACGAGCGCAAAACCGCGCAGCGCGCCGTCTTTTCGCAAATCCCCGCCGACCGCCTGCTCGCGGAAACCGACGCCCCTGACATGACTCCGCCAGCCGACCAAAATCCCAATCCCATTTCCGGCCCAGACGCCACGCCCCTCAACCACCCCGCCAACATCGTCACTGCTTACAAAGCTCTCGCAGAGCTACGGGGCACATCGCTCGAAACTCTCACCACGCTCATCGCGGAAAATTTCGCGCGCCTCTTCGGCAAAACCTAAACTTGCGTGCGAGTTAATTCACCGCCATCCGCACTTGCACGAAGGCGATCATTTCCAGCAGGTCGTCCACTTGGAAGGGCTTCGAGAGCAGCGTGCCGTTCACATTGCGGATGAAGTCGTTCACCTTGGGGTTGCCGCGATGGCCAGTCATGAAAATGAAGCGGTCGCAGAGATGCGGGCGCATCCGCTCGACGGCACGGAAGAACATATCGCCGGGCAGCGTGGGCATCATCATGTCGCAGAGGATGACCTCGAAATCGCTGGCGAGCACTTCATGCACGCCCTCGACTCCGTTTTGCACGGCCACGACCTCGAAGCCGTGGGTGAAGAGGAATTCGCTCATGATTTCTTTAAACTGGGGGTCGTCTTCGAGGAGCAGGACTTTGCCTTTGATGCCACTAGTTTCTACGATGGTATCGTCACTGACATCAATGGTGTCGCAGGTTGGGTCGGTATATCGTTGCATGGCTTTTTTAGGAATTACGGAATGTATAAGCACTCACTGTGCCTCGGATGATTTCGGAATTATCAATTGACGCTGCGAGGCGAAACCGTGTCTCTAAGTGCCTTAACTTTCATCATGCCAAATAAACTCATAGACGCCAATTTGCGCGCGGGCGCAGAAAAATTGACCGACATCTTCACCCAGTTGCAGCGCGGCTTCGTGTTGTATCTCGCGAAGGAACTGACGCGCGGGCAGGTATCCTTTGCGCAATACCTTCTGCTCAGCATCCTCGATCAACTCGGCGAAACCATCACGATGACAAAAGTGGCTGAGCGGATGAAGCACACGACGGCAGCGGCGACGGGCCTTGTGGATCGACTGGAAAAACTCGGCTACGTGCGGCGACAGAGCACGCCGCAGGATCGCCGCAAGGTGCTCGTCCAAATCACCAACAAGGGAACCGAACTCGTGAAATTCGTGCGCGAGGACATGATTGGGAATGTCACCCTGCTCATGAAACAACTCAGCACGGATGAGCAAAATTCGTGGGTGAACATCTACGAAAAGATTTTTCCGTTTTGCAAAGACAAATGAGCCGCGCACTCCTCGCCGCAACACTCGCTTTTCTCCCGCTCGCCCATGCGGCGGAGCCTGTGGAGAAAACGGCGATGGTGAGCGGAGACCTTTCGCTCGAACGCGCAGTGGCAATCGCCATCCGGCAAAACCCGGATGTGCTGCGCGCGAAGCAGGAGATCGAACGCACACGCGGCCAGGTGCTCGAAGTCCGCGCGCAGGCGCTGCCGCGTGTGACGATCAACACGCGCTATCACCAGCAGGACAAAACGCTCCTCGAACGCACCAGCGCAGACACAGCATTCACCACTGCCCCGACGACGCAATCCACCAGCGAGGTCGCGGGTGCCACTGGCACCACGAGCGGTTTTTCCAGCGCGCTCGGGCAGCAGAGCGGCGGGGACAAAAGCTGGCTCGTCACCATCGAAGCAAGGCAACTTCTTTACTCCGGCGGGCAGGTGAAGGCCGCGTTGAAAATCGCGCGACTCACCGAAGACCAAAGCCTGCTCTTGCTCCGCGACACAGTGGACAAAGTGATCGCGCAAACGCGGCAACAATTTTACGCCGTGCTGCTGAATCGCAAACTCATCACCGTCGCCGAGGAGAGCCTCCGATTGCTCGGCGATGAGTTGAAAGATCAGCACAACCGATTCGATGCGGGCACCGTGCCGAAATTCAATGTGCTGCGCGCCGAAGTCGCCGTGGCGAATGCGCAACCGGATCTCATCCGCGCAAAAAACAACTACCTCATCGCGCAGCTAGAACTCGCCAAGACACTCGGCCTCGATGCGGTGAAAAGCGCGACGGGAAAACCATCGTTCGAGGTCGCCGGTGAATTGCGCGCGCGGAACAACGAATGGAATTTGCCACAGGCGCTCGCGATGGCAAAACAACGCCGCGCTTCGCTCAAAGCGCAGAAGCAAACCATCCTCAACGACGAGCAGCAAATCGCCGTGGCGCGGGCCAACGGCAAACCGCGCGTCGAAGCAAGCACCGGCTGGCAATTCAACAATTCACGCCGCACCGACGATCTCACGAAGGAGGCAAACGGCTGGTATTTCGGCGTGAACGGAAGCTGGAATATTTTCGACGGCTTCGAGACGAAAGGCAAAGTCGTGCAGGCCACCGCGCGGCTCGAATCCTCGCGCATCGCCTACGAAGACGCCGTGCATCTCGTGGAACTCGAAGTGCAAAAGGCATTCGCGCGACTCCACGAAGCGAAGGAGCTGATCGCCAGTCAGGTCAAAGTCGTCGAGCAAGCCGACGAAGCATTGCGCCTCGCCCGCGAACGACTCGCAGCAGGCGCAGGCACGCAGCTCGATGTGCTCGATGCCCAGGTCGCACGCACCAAAGCGCGCACCACGCAGCAGCAGGCGCTTTACGATTACAATTTCGCGCTCGCCGAATTCGACCGCGCGACCGGTGCGGACACGATCTACGACGACACTTTCAAAGACCCCGCCGCCGAGCGCGCAAAGAAAGATCTGCGAAAAGGAAAAGCCGCTCTGCGCGAAGAGTGAACCGCCGCGCTATGCGTCCGTGCCCTCACGAAATTTTCCCCGCGCTCGCGGCGCTGCCCGTCATCCACGCATTCACACAGCGCGTGCCGGATGTGGATGTGAAAACCGACCGCGATACCGCGCTGTCGCGCCTCGAAAATTCGCACACCGCACTACGCGCATCGCTCGGGCTTGGCGCGCGCCATTTCATCACTGCACAACAAGTGCATGGCGCGGGCGTCGCCATCGTGAACGCCAACACCACAGCGCCCGTGCAGAATGTGGACGCACTCATCACCGACGACCCGCGCGTGTGCCTCGGCATTTACGTCGCCGACTGCGCCCCCGTGTGGCTCGTGGACCCCGTGCGCCGCGCCATCGGCTGCGCACACAGCGGACGCAAAGGAACGGAACTCGGCATCGTCCCCGCGACGATTGTAAAAATGATCACCGAGCTTGGCTGCGACCCGTCGCGCATGGTCGCGCAAATTGGCCCATGCATCCGCCCGCCTCACTACGAAAATGATTTCGCCGCAGAAATCCTGCGCCAGTGCAAAGCCGCCGGCATCGGCCAAATCCACGACTGCGGCACCTGCACTGCGGCGAACGTAAATCACTACTACAGCTACCGCCGCGAAATGGGCCAGACAGGCCGCATGGTCGCGCTGCTCGCGCTGGCGTGATGCGGCTTTTTTCCCAAGGCAAAAAAAACACTCGCCTTTCCCCCGCGCTTCGGCATTTTGCGCGCGCCAGTTTTAGTCTTACTCGTTCAGTCAGTGACGTGGTGGACGCCCTATCGGCCAGCCGAGGGTGCGTCTGAAACCCGATAGTCGGGAACAGTCCGCAGAGCGTCAGTTAGTCTATCGGCAGTAAAAAACCACACACAGCAAATGAACAACAAACTATTCGTCGGCAACCTCTCTTGGACAACAACCGACGGCCTACTCCAGGAAGCCTTTTCGGCCTACGGCACCGTCACGGAAGCAACCGTGATGATGGATAAATTCACCGGCAAATCCCGCGGATTTGCCTTCGTAACAATGAGCACGGCGGAAGAAGCCGAAGCAGCCGCTCGTGACATGGACAACAAGGAAGTTGACGGTCGTCCCGTCCGCGTAAACATCGCGCGTCCGAAGGAAGATCGTCCTCCCGGCGGCGGCGGCGGATTCAGTGGCGGCGGCGGTGGTGGCAGCGGCGGCTATCGTGGCGGCGGCGGCGGTGGAGGTGGTGGTGGTGCAGGCGGCGGCGGCTATCATGGCGGCGGCGGTGGCGGTG
>JAYUIF010000388.1:0-2836 GCA_043766295.1 Spartobacteria bacterium
CGCGAGTGCCTTGATGCCGGCGAGTCGCACGCCTTTCGAGAACATCGTATTTGCCGGTGCCATTTCTTTGATGCTGGTGACGATGGTGGGAGCGAGTGCTTTGGCGTCGGCGAGTGTGATGAGGTCGTAGGTCGAGCGCAGGCAGCCGCGCGCGGCGGAGTCGGGGTTCGCGGCGATGGAGCGGATGACGGGGTAGAGTTGCTCTTTCGGAATTCCGTCGAGCGATTTGGAGAGGATGCCTTTCGGGCCGTAGGCGCCGCCGGGATAAAAGAGCGCGTATGCGAGCGCGCCGACGGCGAATTGCATCTGGTCGGTTTCGTCTTTTACCGTGGCGGCTTTGAGCATTTGCGGGAGGACGGGCTTGGCGTCTGCGCCGATGAGGCGGAGCGCTTCGGCGGCTTGCACGCGCAGCCAGCGGTCGTCGTCGTTGAGCAATCCGACGATGGTATCGAGCGCGGGGACGGCGCGGGCTTTCAACTGCCCGAGCGTGTTCACCGCGCCGATGCGTGCGCGCGGTTCCTTGCCGTGGATCATCGTGAGTAATTGCGGGAGCACGTCCTCCTTGCGCTTGGCGAGTTCCTCGGCGGAAAAAGCGCGCTCCAGCGGCGACCAACTGCCCAGCCCGGCGAGGAGTTTTGCCGTGGTGCGTTTTTCGTGGGCGTTTTCACCCAGCCAACGCTCGGCCAGGATGGCTTCGGCGACATCCTTGTCACTCAGCCAGCTCTCGGGCAGGGATTCTTTTCCCGTGATGTAGAGTTTTTTCAAAGGCAACGCATACGTGAGCATGTAGGACGCGGTGGAATTGACCACGCCGTGGTAGCTGCTGGCGACGCCGCCGCCGACTTCGGTGTTCACGAAGCTGCCGTCCCACTTCCGCGCCATGTCGTAATACCAACGCAGCTCCTTCATAAATGCCGCGAGCGCCTTCGGGCCGCCGAAGTTCGCAGCGGGCGGGCCCCACACGTAGCTGAATCCATTTCCCGTGTGCCCCCACTCGCGCGACTCGTAGGAAGCGGTGACCATTTTCGTGAAAAAATTCGTCTCCTCGCGCTTGCCTTGCAGTGCGAAAGCGACGGCGGCGAGGCTTGTCTTGCCGTTGTCGTCATGGCCGACGCCGGGGCGATGCTCGCCGTAGGGAATGCTGCCTTTCCCTACGTAATAACCAAAAAATTTGTCCGCACGCGCGATGGCCGGTTTGAGTTCGGGCTCCACGATGCCGCATCGGTCCGCGAGCACGAGCGACACAAAGCCCGGCATTCCCGCCATGTTCACCGGGCCATACGGCGGACATGGGCCGTGCAGATTTCCGTTCGCATCCGGGCCGATGACGCCGTGTCCCCACGTTCCAAATTTCGTCTGCCCGCGCGAAAGACACGCCGTGTAGGAACGAATCGCGGGCAGGACGGTTTTGTCGCCCGTCATCAGAAAGTATTCGGTGAGCACGAGATTATTGTAGCCGAATCCCCACGTGCTCATCCCGCCGTGATTCGACGCCTGCCACAGCTTCTCCACCTCGGGCGTGCCCGCCGCGATTTCGAGCGCGCTCTTTTTCGCTATCTCAAAATACTCCGGCTTGCCCGAAGCCAGCATCGCCAGCTCGATGATCCTCATTCCGTTTTCCTTCTTCGGATCCTTCGCCAACAACGCCAGCCCCTGCTCCAAAATCTTCTGCGCTTTCGGGCAATTATACGGCGAAGTCTCGCTGTAAGTCCCCATCACTTTCAGCTTCAGCTCCAACGTCTGCGACTTCCCGCCCCGCCACACCGTCAGCGGCAAAATGCCCTTCGCCTTCTCCGTCTCCGCCTCGCCGATGGCCCGCCCGAAACTCTTCCGCGCATCCTCGCTGAACGGCTTTCCGAACACTCCCAAAATCACATCGCCCACTTGCAACACACCGTCCGCAGGCGAGCTCTTATCAATGACCGTCACCAAAATCTGCCGTGCGTGCTCCGTCATCCCGCCCTCCACAAACATCCAGCCCTGCGCCCCCGTCGGCCCGAGGTTGTAGCCCTTGTCCGTCTTCTCCGGCGGAGCCTTCGTCAAATCCGGCGGCGTGGATTTCTTGTCTGCCGCAAAACTGCGCGCGCCATTCACAAAGAGAAAAGCCGCAGCCAGTGCGATGGAGAGAATTCGTTGTTTCATCCCACCGGCAAACCCCAAAACCAGCCCCGCCGCAAGGTGCATTGTTTGCAGAAAAGCCACGAGCCTCCCCAACCCGGCAGGCAGCCTTTCGAGGATCAAAAGTTAGGCGTTCGCATCGGAGTGGCTCCAACGCTCCGCCGCAGCACGAAAAGCGGCCTCGTGGTTCGGCCAGTCGTGAAGCGTGGCAGGATCGAAGTCCGCTCCGCACGGCCACACGACCGTATGAATCTCCGAGTCGAGAGCAACCTGTGCAAAAACCGCCGGGTCGCGAAGGGGGCCGTAAAGCTCACCCTCAAGAATCCCCTCGAAATCAATGGTGCGGGTCAAGCCGTCGTTGAAGCGCAGGCGCAGCGAGTGGGGCGAAATGCACTCGACGGAGGTGATGCGGTAAATGGGATGATTCATGGCGCTACACTACGACGGCGACGGCGTCGGCAGCGGTGACGCCGTCGTAATATTGCGCCCAGTCGCGGCGGACTTCCGGCGTGTCGGGATGATAGGCGGGCACGCGCACCTTGGCGGGGTCATGGACGAGCGTGTGCGGCTTCGCGCGGATTTGGCTCTCGTGGCTTTTCTCGCAATTAAACACCGCCATGAACGGCGCGCCGTCGGGCCGGTTTTTCCAATGCGCCTTCTTCGACGATTCGTCCCACACCTTGCTGGGCGCGGCGATGTTGTAGTCCTCCTTCGCGTT
>JAYUIF010000389.1:0-16406 GCA_043766295.1 Spartobacteria bacterium
GTGGAGGTCTCGCAGCGGCTTGCAAATGGCCAGCTTGATGCGCGCGCCGGGCTGACAGGCGGGGATGAGCTGACACAGCTTTCGTCAGCGTTCGATACGATGGCCGCGCAACTCCAGCAGCGGGATGCCGAGCTGCACGCGAGCGAGCAGAGGTTTCGCCAGATGGCGGAAAATGTGGGCGAGATTTTCTGGCTCTATGATTTAGATATCTCTCGCACCCTTTATGTGAATCCGGCTTTCGAGCGCATTTTCGGACTGTCGTCAGCTTCGTATTTGTTAGCGAGCGGCGCATGGCGCAAAGCGATTCACCCCGAAGACCGCGAACGTGTTCTAGCCGCTTTCGCCATCGAACGCGAGGGGCCGCGCGAAACGGAATACCGCATCATCCACAAGGACGGAACGGTGCGCTGGCTGCGGGATCGCGCCTTTCCGATCCGAAGTGCGGATGGAGTTGTCACGCGCCTAGCTGGCGTGTCCGAGGACATCACCGAGCGCAAGCAGAGCGAGGAGAAACAAGCGGTGTTTGAAAACAAGCTCCAGGAGACACAGCGGCTCGAAAGCCTCGGCGTGCTCGCAGGCGGCATCGCGCACGATTTCAACAATCTCCTCACAGGCATCCTCGGCAATGCCAGCCTCGCCCGCATGGCGATCCCACAGGGCGATGATGCGCAGAAATACCTCGCGCAAATCGAGGCGGTGTCCGTCCGCGCCGCCGATCTTTGCAAGCAGATGCTCGCCTATTCGGGCAAGGGGCGTTTCCACGTCCAGCTTCTCGATGTCAGCGCAATCGTCGAGGAGACCACCCAGCTTCTCCACATCTCCATCGCGAAGGGAGCGCTGCTTCGATTCAACCTCGCGAAAAATTTACCGCCCATCAAAGCCGATCCGACTCAACTCCGGCAGGTGGTGATGAATCTCGTCATCAACGCAAGTGAGGCGCTCGTTGGAAAAAGCGGAACCATTTCGCTCAACACCGGCGTCGTCCGCGTGGACAAAGATTATCTTTCAAGCACCGTCCTTGCCGACCCGATCCACGAGGGGGACTATGTTTTTCTCGAATTCGCAGACAACGGCTGCGGGATGAGCGCCGAGACGCAGAGCCACATCTTCGAGCCATTTTTCACCACGAAATTTGCGGGCCGCGGCCTTGGGCTCAGCGCCGTGATGGGCATCGTGCGCGGTCACAGCGGAGCGATGAAAGTTTATAGCGAGGCGGGCAAAGGCACGATGTTCAAACTGCTTTTTCCCGTCGCAGATGGCCACGCGCAGCCGTTGCAGCAGGATGCCTCGGACGCGGCGAACTGGCGTGGCGAGGGAAGCATCCTCATCGTGGACGATGAGGAGACCGTTCGCGCGGTGTGTGCGCGGATGGTGGAGTCGTTTGGTTTCAAAGCGATCCTCGCATCGGACGGCGAGGAGGGGATTGAGCGTTTCCGCGAGCGTCGCGCTGAAATTTCCGCCGTGCTGATGGACCTCACCATGCCGCACGTAGATGGCGAGGAAGCCTTCCGCCAGATCCGGGCGATGGATTCCGATGCACATATTTTGTTGATGAGTGGCTTCAACGAGCAGGAGGCGATTAATCGTTTTACCGGCAAGGGGCTCGCCGGTTTTCTGCAAAAACCATTCAAGCCCGATCAACTCCGCGCCAAGCTCCGGCAGCTTCTTGCATGAGCGTAAAATTGGTCGCTTAGCGCGCGGCCCGGATTTCACCACGGTCGCTGGCACGGGCCATGCACTTAGGGCGCGGCATGAAAGCCCTAGCCCAACTCACACTCACCACCGCGTTCGCTGCTTTTGCGACGGCCGCAGACATCACACCAGCGGCGTCGCCGACAGCCATTGAGTTTGAAACTTCCGAACTCATCACCGGCGTCCAGCAGGGCGTCGTGCAGGCAAGCCTGCAAGGAAATGGCCGCGACCAAATCACCGCCAAACTCCGCAATAACTCGCCCACACCGCTCCGCGTTCACCTGCCAGCCGGGCAGATTCTTGAAAGCGGACGCAACACCGTCATCGCCCTTCGCACTACGGAAATTGAATTGATGCCTGCGCAAAGCGCCGAGCTTTCCATCGCGACGGCTGCCATTCACAGCTCGAACAAACTCGGAAAGGGCGCCTACAAACTCTCCTACCAAAACGCGCCCAAGCTCGACCCGTTCATCACATGGCTCACGGAGCATCCCGAGCTTTCGACGCCGGCGGCACAGGTCGTCGTTCTTTCACTCACGGAAAATCTCCCGCTCAACGCACTCGCGAAATTCGCCCCTGCAAACGGCGTCGCCAGCAAGTTCGATACAGACGCATTTCGCGCCGAGACCGGCGATCTCCTCGCCGCGCTCACCGCACTTCGCGACACGGGCGCGAAAATGGAAACCGTCGCGCTGACGTTGGATCCGCAACTCCGCATCGAGTCCATGATCGAACCTCTCAGCCGCGAAGCCGCCAAGCGCTACTACGGCATCAGCGAAGAAAGAGAGTGGGATTTCTGGAAGCATGAACTGCTCAACGGCGACCCGAGCACACGGCACTACGCACTTTTTGGAATCGCCCGCTTTTATCCCGATGTCGCCATCGAGATGCTTCCGAAATGGGTGCGTGAAACGAAGACGCACACCGTCTTTCGCATGAGCGCCATCCAGGCCCTCGCCGACACGCAGCGCCCCGAGGCATTGCCCATCCTCCGCACACTCGCTGAGGAACTCGGCGGCGATACCGAACTCGGAAAATCCGCCGCGCAAGCCGCGACCTATTTGGATCAGCGCCTCACGGAACTCTCGCAGCGCACCATCGTGGCCTTCCGCGGCACGGACGGGGCCGAGGGTCTCTAAACAACGCGGGAAATAATTTTGCCACATCCGGCTTTGACGGGATTCAGCCCTCCCGCCGGGGTCGGATGTGTGTTTTTCGGAGAGAGCCATCACTCGTCGCGCGAAGGCATCTGTTCAAATCATCGGCATTGAACTAAGGAAAAAACCTTCGATAGATGCGGACGATGAATTCTATTTTGAGAAAATCCTTCAAGTCCCTTCTCGCCTGCGCCCTCCTTTTTTCGCTCCCGCCAAAACTCATGGCGTGGGCTCCGAATGCGAATGATCTGAGCACGGCCATCACCAGCGCCGATTTCGCGGCTTACGAAAACAACCTCAGGACGTGGCTGAGTGCGAAGGCGCCCGCCACCATTTCGCAGGAAACGCTGAAGCCCATCTTGGAAGATGCAACCGTCGCGCTCCCGCTGGCGCAACGGCAGTTCATCGCCAAAGTCGGCCCGGCCAATCTTGCGAATTTTGCCAAAGCCGCTCCTGCGAACAAAACTTTCCTCACTTGGCTTTTGGGCAACTCGAAGGCGCTGCATGAGTTTTTGCTGGCAGCCACTCCTCTCTCGATCCCAGCCCGCGAGGACAACAGCTACGGCATCGGGAGCAACGTGCTGGAAAACTGGAAGAATATTTTCACAGCCGATCCCCTATCGAAAGACGGCATCAACCTGCGCATCGCCATCGCAACTTCGATACGTCCGCCCGGCACTGGCTCGCCCGGTTCCGGTCAGCAGAAAGTGCCGAGCACTCCGCTGGTGCGTTATCAATATCTCAAGGACGCCCACGCGAAACGGGAACTGTTTCCCAGCTTCGACAAGCTCACCACTTGGGAGATGACGCATGTCGTTTGCTCCGGCGGCTCCGAGGTGGATCTGTCGTGGGGGCGGGACATGGTGCGCACGATGGCGTCTGATTTGCTCGAAGGTGAGCGCGTTGTTGATACGACATCCATGGTGTGGCGGCGTAATTCGCCCGTCCCGCACGTGGACTACAAAACGGTGCTGGATGGCGGCGGAAAATGCGGCCCCCGCTCTTCGTGGTCAGTTTTCATCTGCCAAGCGTGGGGCATCCCGGCCATCGGAGTCGGGCAGCCCGCGCACGCTTGCGTAGCTTACAAATCTCTCAATGGCTGGCAGGTCGCCTACGGTCGCGGTTGGGATGCTTCCAAATTGGAAGGCATGGGCGGACGCGAATTTCTCGCATCGGTGGCATCGCGGGACAGCGCGGCATTTCCAAATGTGGAGCGTCTGCGTTGGTTTTCCACGACGCTTCCCGCGAAGGAGCAGACTGCGGCAGTCGTGGCAGTCGCCAAGGCGCTGGATAAGACCAAAGAAATTTCTGACAAGGATTTGAAGGCTTCGCAGAAAGCCGAGGAGATGGATGCCAACTCGGGCGGCCCGCTGGCGAAATCGGCAACAGCCAAGCCCGTGGAAAAACCGGAGCCGCCCGCCGTGGTGCCTCCCGGTGTCATCCACGTTTTGGGTTCCAGTTTCGCCGAGACCGGCGGCATCACATGTTGGGGTGGTGAGCCTCGCGTGTCGTTGGTGAATTCCTACGGCGGCGGCAAACAAATTTATTTTCCGCAAGGCATGGCGTCGTGCTGGGTCGGTTACAAAGTCAACGTTCCCGAAACCGGTTTTTATGAACTGACTGCGAAAGTGGCCACCATCAATACCGGCATGGCCCTTTACGTCCGCTCCTTCGGCGCAATGGCCACCGTCAAATCCGCGACGGCGACCAACGTCTATCGAAACCAAGTCAAGGAACTCGGCCCGCAGTTTGCCGTGGACAACAATTTCAGCACGCGATGGGCCGTCAACGGCGGCGTGGATCAAGCGTCGCTGGATATGGATCTCGGCGCGCCGACGCCCGTCAGCACCATCATGGTGGATGAGCGCGCCTATGAAAAAGTCTCCAAATTCCGCCTCGAATACAAACTCGGCACCGGCGACTGGAAACAGATTTTCGAAGGAACCACCATCGGCAACAGCTACGCAAAAGACTTCCCGCAAGTGACTGCGGATCACGTCCGCCTGACCACGCTCGATTGCAGCGGCAATGTCGGCGGCCCGTCTTTTTGGGAAGTCAGCGTGGGCACCGTTCAAGACGGCCACGGCTGGATCAGCCTCCCTTGGACGGCGGCGACGTGGCAGAACTCCAAGCCGATTGACGTCCGGCTTGTCAAAGGCGAGCGCATGATTTGGATCAACGCCCCCTACCAGCGCGGCGTTGCGCTGAAGTCCTTTGATCTGAAATTCAAAGGCACCGCGCCACAGCCCGCGCAAACTCGCGCGAGCTTGTAGGCGCATAAACAAACCGTCGAAATTTGGGCACCTTCGCCGACCAAAAAACGGGCATGAAAATGAGTGCAATTGCCATTTGCCTTCCGCGAAGTCGCCGCCCATATTCCACGCCCTTTTTATGAATTGGATCGGCATCATCATCAGTCTGCTCAAAGTCCTCACCGTTCTTGTGAGCATCCTCATCGTCTTCGTCGTGCTGCTTCAGCGCCCGAAAAATGAGGGCCTCGGCGCGGCATTCGGCGGCGACACTGCGAGCAACATCTTCGGCGCACAGACGACCAATGTCCTCGCCACGCTCACCCGCTGGCTCGGCGGTATTTTCCTCGGGTTCTGTCTGCTCATCGCCATCCTCAGCACTCACGATGAGAAGGTCAAAGGCATCGTGGCCACGGCAATCGAAAAGTCGAAAGCGGAGAAAGCCGATCGCGAGAAACAGGAACAGGCCAAGAAGGACGCGGAGAAAGCCGCTGAGGAAGCATCTGCCAAAACAAAGCAGATCGAGGATGCGAGTAAGAGTATTCCTGAAAAAGCGAACCCCATACCAGTCGTGCAGCCGAAGCCGGAACCCGGCCCGGCTCCCGTGCCGCCAGTCTCCGATGCAGCGAAGCAGCCTCCCGCGCCAGAGCCCGCAAAAACTGCGACTCCCGAGCCTGCGAAGCCAGCCGAAGGCGAGCAAAAGCCTCAATAGTTGGTAGTGGCTTCATTTGAGTGAGCGAGGTTTTCACTCTTTGTCTTGCTCTGAATGTGACCGTCATCCGAGCAAGCGCATGAGCATGACAAAGACAGAAGATCTCAATTGAGCCACTACAGCTTCGCGAGCAATCGCTCCAAGTTCACATGCTTCTCCGTGAGCGCTTGGATGCGTTCGATTTTCTCCGTGTCGCCCGGTAGCGTTTTGATCGTCATGGAATGGATGCGGCTCGCGATGGTGTAGCTGTCGAGCGGCGAGGCGATGACCGGCAGTTCGCTATCGTGCAAAACTTTCATCACAGTCTCGTTTGGGCGCAGGTCGCTGCTGAGCACCAGCCCGCAGAGCCCGCGTGTGTGCTGGCCGATGAGCGAGACGGCGGCGAGCACCACATCCTCGCGGTCGCCGGGCGTGATCACGAGCGTGCCGGGCGTGAAATGCGTGAGCAAATGCCCCGTCTCCATATCGCCGATGAGCACATGGCGCGCGAGTCGGCGCGAACTGGCGCGGGCGTTGATAAATTCACCCTTCACCGCCTTGCACACCTGCCCGAGCGTCGGGTGTGAAAGCATGACATCGCTCGGAATCGCGCCGAGCAACTCGATGCCGAGCCGCTTAAACCCGCGCCCCGCAAACTCCACCACGTAATCGTATTTCTCCGGCAGCACCTTGTTCAGCACCACGCCGAGCAACTCGACGCCCTCCTTTTCAAACAACGCGCGACTCAGCGCCACTTCGTCAATCGGTCTGCCGATGCCGCCCTCGGTGATGATGATCGCTTTTGCATCGAGCAGCTTCGCGACGCGCGCGTTCGAGAGATCAAAAACGGAACCGACACCCGCGTGCCCCGTGCCCTCGATGATCACGAAATCCTTCTCCCACGCCGCGCGGTCGAACGAATTCTGGATGCGCCGCACGAGCTTATCCGTATTCGCCTGCTGGATGAATTTGCGCGTGAAATCCGGCTCCACCGCGACCGGGCTGATCGCATCGAGCGGCGCAAAAATCCCGTAAGTCTGATCAATGAGCACCGTGTCCTGATCAATCTTGTGCCCCTCGATTTCCACAAAATGCTGGCCCACAGGCTTGATGAAACCGATGCGCCCATGCGTCTTGCGCAGCGCATTGAAAAGCCCGAGCGCCACAGTCGTCTTGCCGTCATTCTGCTGTGTCGCTGCGATGAAAAGGCGCGGAGTGACGGAGTTCATTTGGTAAAAAGTAAGCCCAACTCAGCATTCATAGTTGCACCTCGCTCATGGCCTTGCGAATTGCATTCCACATCGGCTGGAATTTTTCTCCTGCTTCTTTTCTTCCGAATATCCGAAATCGAGATAGATGAGGAAGCCCGATAATGAGCGTTCGATGTCCGCCTAGGCTGGCCCGGCGAAGGTCGTAGGTAATCTCGCCCCACCCAGTTTTTCGTTTTGTCGGGACAGCTACAGTGGCGTGTTCCTCGATCAATCCCACAATCTCGTCCGTGACCTCACGGCCCATTGTGATAACGAGCCTCGGCTTCACATAATCAAGGACAGAAGACCAAATTTCACGGGCAAGTTTTCTGCACGGATCGGGCGAATCTAACTTTGGAATACTCTGGGATCGGAACGGAATGAAGTTCCCCGCCAATGATTCATCCATGAGCTTATCTCGTGATTGCGAGTGTATCGCTTTCGCAATCCCTTCGTAGAGCAGGCACACTTGCTCTTGCAGTGCGTTATGACTGGGCGGCTTTTTATTCCATTTTTCTGAGCGGTAGGCGTTGCCGCTCTCGCAACTTGCTTGGGGCTTTTCGAATTCTTTCCCGCCAGGGTTTAGACCGACAAAAATGATTTCCGTCGAAGGTTTCAGGGTCTCGCGTGATGAATACAGGAATCGCCACCCAAGGTGATGATCCAGATCACGATAGGTGTGGCGGATTTTCGACACGAGTTGTTTGAACAGTGCCATGAAATTCTCCTACGCCGATGTCTCCGGGTAGAGGGTGCGGTATTGGATGGCTTGCAGGCCGATGGTGGCGGCGACTCCGAGGATTTCGTCGTCGGTGGCGCCGCGCGAAAGATCGGCGCAGGGCTTGGAGATGCCGAGGAGGAGCTGGCCGTAGGCTTCGGCGCCGGCGAGGTATTTCACGAGTTTGCTGGCGATGTTGGCGCTGTTGAGGTCGGGGAAAATGAGGACGTTGGCTTTTCCGGCGACGAGGGAGTCACTGGCTTTGAGGCTGGCGAGGTCGGGGACGATGGCGGTGTCGGCCTGCATTTCGCCGTCAATTTCCATCTCCAATCCGGCTGCGGCGGCGCGCTGTTTGGCGAGGGCGGTGGCGGCGGCGATTTTTTGCACGGCGGCGCGGGTGGAGCCGCTTTTGTTCGAGTAGCTGAGGAAGGCGATGCGCGGTTTGTTGCCGGTGAGTTGGCGGCAGACTTTGCCGGTCTCGATGGCGATGCTGGCGAGTTGATCCACGCTGGGCTCGGGGATGACGGCGCAGTCGGCAAAAAAGATCACGCCGCGTTCGCCGTAGCGTTTGTTGCTGAGGTCGAGCATCTGGCAGCTCGAAATGGTGGAGATGCCGGGGAGCGGTTTGATGAGTGTGATGAGCGGGCGCAGGGTGTTCGCGGGCGTGAGGCCGGCGCCGACGACGAGGCCGTCCACGAGGTTGTATTGCAGCATCATCGCGGCGAAATAATTCGGCATAAGCAGCGTCTCGCGCACTCCTGCGAGGCCGAGGCTGCGGTAGCGGGCCAGCTTTTCCAGACGCGGGATGAATGTCTCCATCTCCGAGGAGTGCGTCGGGTCCACGATGCCGATGTGGGTGAGTTTGACGTGTTCGGCGGCGGCGACTTTTTCCACTTCGGCGCGGTGGCCGATGAGGATGGGAGTGCCGAGACCGAGTTTGGCAAAGCGCCCGGCAGCACGCAGCACGGCGGGCTCGGTTCCTTCCGGAAATACGATCCGTTTTGGGTGCCGCTTGAGTTTTTCGTAAACTGTTTCGATGAATCGCATGGCGGGACTTTCACGTTGGGCGCGGCGGGTGACGAGTGAAAACTCCGCGAGCGTCGTTGCTAAATCGGAACGATGCGGATGGAACCACTGAGAGCACGAATCAGGAAGCCATGAAGCCATGAAATCGTAACCTCGCGCAAAGATACAAGGGCACTGGGGAACCGCTGATTATTAAAAGCTGGGATGCCCGGATTTTTTAACCACGGATGACACGGATGTTCACGGATGGATGGACGCGTTATCGGAAAAAACATCCGTGGAATCCGTGACATCCGTGGTCAAACATCCGCCGAATCTGCGGGAGCGATGTATTTGAACAGGCGGCTAAACTTCGCGCTGGTCACGGGTCTTTTCCTCGCAATTCTCCGGCACTTCATGAAACGCCTGTCGCTTTCCGTCATCGCGCTGATTCTCGCCGCCGCCGCGCCCGCGACGTTGTGGGCGCTGCATCCGTCGAATGCCGGGCCGGAGAAAGTGGAGATCAAATTCAAGCTGCCGCCGCCCGCGCCGCTTTCGCCGGGCGATGAGCTGGCGACGATGAAAGTTGCGCCCGGTTTTCACGTCGAGCTGGTCGCATCGGAGCCGATGATCGAGTGCCCGGTGGCGATGAGCTGGGATGAGAAGGGCCGCCTTTTCGTGCTCGAAATGCGCGGCTATATGCACGACGTGGACGGCAAAGGCGAAGACCAGCCGATCTGCCGCGTGAGTGTTTTGGAGGATACGGATGGCGATGGGAAAATGGACATGAGCACGGTTTTTGTGGATGGCCTCGTGATGGCGCGCGCGGTGATGTGTGTGAATGGCGGTGCGCTGGTTGCGGAGCCGCCAGCGCTGTGGTTTCTCAAAGACACGGATGGCGACGGGAAGGCGGATTTGAAGGAGCTGGTGGATGGTGCTTTTGGATCGCGTCAAGGTCAGGCGGAGCACATGGCAAATTCGCCGACGTGGTTTCTCGACAACAGGATTTACTGCGCGAATCACGGCGCGCGCTATCGCCTCAAGGACGGGAAATGGATCACGGATGCGGTGTCGTCGCGCGGCCAGTGGGGTCTTTCGCAGGACGACTACGGGCGGCCATTTTACAATTACAGCGGCGATTTTCTCAGCGCCAATTTTGTCCCCGAGTCGCTCAATAAAAGGAATCCGAATTTCCCCGGCGGAACCGGTGTCGGTGTCTCGGTGCTGCAAGATCAAACTTGCTGGCCTTCGCATCCCACGCCCGGCGTGAATCGCGGCTACGATCCCAAGCAACTCCGCGATGATGGAACGCTCGCGTGGGCCACTGCCACCTGCGGCGCGAGCGTCTATCGCGGCGCGCTTTTTCCGCCGGACTACATGGGCAATGTTTTCATCCCCGAGCCTGCTGGCAACCTCGTGAAGCGCGTTTGCATCATCGAAAAAGACGGAGCCCTCGTCGCCGGGAATGTTCACGACAAGACCGAGTTTCTCACTTCGACCGACGAGCGATTTCGCCCGGTGAATACTTACACCGGCCCGGACGGCGCGCTCTATATCGCCGACATGTATCGCGGCGTCATCCAGCACAAGGCCTTCCTCACGCACTACCTCATCGCGAATATCAAAGACCGCCAGCTCGAACAGCCGTTCAACATGGGCCGCATCTGGCGCATCGTGCCCGACGGTGCCAAGCCCGCCGCAGTGAGCCTCCCCGCCGAGCCGGCCAAGCTCGTCACTTTCCTCAACCACGCGAACGGCTGGGTGCGCGACACTGCGCAGCGTTTGCTCGTTGAGAAAAAAGACGACGCCATCGTGCCGGACCTCGCTGCGTTGGTGAAAGGCGGCAGTCCGCTCGCAAAAATTCACGCGCTCTGGACGCTCGACGGCATGGCGGCCCTCACGCCTGACATCACCGCGATCGCGCTGAAAGATAGCGATCCGAAAGTGCGCGCCACAGCCGTCCGCCTCGCCGACCGCACGCTCGCGGCGGAGTTGAGCAAGCTCGCCAGCGACCCGAGCGTGGATGTGCAAATCGCTCTCGGCTTCACCGCGAGCGCATTCCCCGAAGCGCAGGACGCTACTTTGAATCTCGCCCGCGCGGCGGGAAAAAACCTCCTCGTCCGCGATGCGATCCTCAGCGGGCTTCGCGGGCGCGAACTCGAAATCCTCGAAGCACTCGTCACGACCGGCGACAAAACCGCGCCAGCCGAAATCCTCAGCGCACTTGCCAACGCCGTGCTCAACGAGCGCCGCGCCGCACGCGTGAAAAAGCTCCTCATTTTGATCGCAGCGCAGCCCGCTGGCTCAGCGGCTCGAATCGCGATGCTCCAAGGTGCGAGCGGCAAAAACGCTCCCAAAGGCTCGCCGAAAGTGAAGCTCCTTTACCTCGAAGCCGAGGCTCCCGAACTCGCCAAACTCGCCGCCAACGCCGATGCAAAAACCAAACCGTTTATCGCCGCGCTCGATGCGCGCATCGCGTGGCCCGGCAAGCGTGGCGTGCCTCCGCCGCCCGTCGTGATCCCGCTCACCGCCGCCGAGCAGCAGCTTTTTGATACCGGCAAGCAGGTGTATTCCACGCTCTGCATCGCGTGCCATCAGGCGAATGGGCAGGGCATGGACAGCCTCGCGCCCGCGCTTGCGGACAGCGATTGGGTGCTCGGCAAAGCAGACGCGCTCCCGCGCATCGTCCTCCACGGCCTCGCTGGCCCGATCAAAGTGAACGGCAGAACGTGGGCATTCGAGATGCCGCCGCTCGGTGCCGCGCTGAGCGACGAGCAAATCGCAGGCGTCCTCACTTACATTCGCCGCGAGTGGGAGCACAACGCCTCGCCCATTTCCATCGAGACCGTAAAAGCCATCCGCGCCGAACACAAAGACCGCACGAAAGCGTGGACGGCGGAGGAACTCGCGGTGCCCTCCGCAAAAAAGTAGCGGCGTAGTTTTTCGCACTTCCGCTTGCCGCCCCGCGCTTCCCTGCTAAATCCCCGCGCTCATGTTTCAAACGCTCATCGAGACTTGGTTCCATTGGGTTCACGACTGGGGTTATCCTGGCATCATCATTTTGATGGCCATGGAGTCCTCCATTTTCCCCGTGCCCAGCGAACTCGTCATTCCGCCCGCCGCCATCCTCGCCTCGCAAGGCGGGAATATGTCCATCACCGGCGTCATCATCGCAGGCACCATCGGCTCGTGGATCGGAGCTGCGATCACCTACTGGGTCTCGCTCGCCATCGGTCGGCCACTCGTCATGCGCTATGGACGTTATTTTTTGATGCCTCCGGCAAAAGTGGAAAGCGCCGAGCGATTCATGCACCGCTACGAAGGCGGCGGTGTTTTCTTCGCGCGCCTGCTTCCCGTTCTCCGGCACTTGATCTCGATTCCCGCTGGGATGATCCGCATGGATTTTTTGAAGTTCAGCAACCTCACCATCTTCGGCGCGCTGATCTGGTGCTGGGTGCTCGCTTGGCTTGGTGGCAAGGTGGGAAAAACACTTTCCACCGAACAGATGGACGCGCTCAAAGCCGGCAAAGGAGTGGATATTTCCGCGCTCATCCACGCAGTGAAACACGAGGCGCTCTGGATACTCGTGGCGATTGGCGTCGTCTGCGTGCTCTACTTCGTGGTGAAGCGACTGACTGCGAAAGCGGCAAAGTAAGCGCGAGCGTTTCGCTACAATTCCAGCGCCACGCCGGGTGTGGGAGTGATGACCTGAGTCTCGGGCAAATCGGCCTGCAAAGTCTGCGCAAGCCAGCCGACTGCGGCGGGGTCGCCGTGGACGAGGAGAAGTTTTTTTGGTCGCGCCCGATTCACGTAGGCGCGGATGCTTTCGCGATTGCTGTGCGCGCTGAAGTTGAACGTTTCCACATGGCATTTCAGCGGCTCGGGTGGATGATCTTCGGCGAGTGAAATCATGTCGCCCTGCTTGGCGGCGCGTAGTTTTCCAGCGGGGCTTTCGGGGTCCGCGTAGCCGATGAAGAAGATGCTGTTTTCCGGCCTGCAAAGAAACTGACGCGCGACGACATTGCTGAGGGTTTTATGCGTCATCATGCCGCTGCTCAGCGCGAAGATGCGGCCCGGCTTGAGGCGAAGATCCGCCGCGTTTTGGCCGCCGACGACGTAGGGATCCACGTCGTCGAAGAGATTCAGTTTTGGAAAATGGCGCGGGACGCGCGCGGCGAGCTTGTCGTAAATCTCGGTGAGTTTCGCGCTGAGGCCGCCGATGTAGATCGGGCAGTCCTTACGAATCACGCCGTCGCGGCGGAAACCATAAAACATCGCGAGCGCCTCCTGCGTTTTTCCCAGCGCAAACAGCGGGATGAGCAGACAGCCGCGCAAGAGCGCCGATTGAATCGCGCGCGCAAAACGTTCCTGCTCGCCCTGGCGCGTGAAGCCCGGCGGCGTCATGCGTTCGCCGTTCGTGCTTTCCATGATCATCACGTCGCACGGCTCGTCGGCGAAATCGGGAAACGTGGCCGCGCTGGAAATGGTCTGGTCATTAAACTGAACATCGCCCGCGTAGAAAACGCTGCGCCCATCCGCGCGCAGCAGCGTGCCTGCGCTGCCGAGAATGTGGCCGGCGTCAAAAAACTCGACGGACAGCGAAGGGTCGCCGGCGTTCGTGCGCTCGCCGGAGATGTCGAATCGCTGCCCGAGCGGGCGACCCAGCCAGCGCCGGAGTCCGCCATCTATTTCACGATGGGTGAAGAGCACCGGCTCGGGCGATTCATTCGCAGCCTTCTCGGCCATCATGACGTTGACCGAATTGTGCAGCATCACCTCGCTGAGCATTCGCGTCCCCTCAGTCATCAGCACTGTGGCGCGTGGATGTTTGCGCATCGCGACGGGCACCGAGCCGAGATGATCTTGATGGGAGTGGGAGAGAATGATCGAATCCACCGAGTCATCCGCGATGAGGTCGAGGCGCGGCAGTCCTTCGGTGCCGGATTTTTTCGGGTGGTAGCCCGCATCGAGGAGGACGCGCTTGCCGCCGTGTTCGAGAAGATAGCAATTGGAGCCGATTTCGACAGCGCCGGTGAGGTTGGTAAAACGAATAGCACCCATGTTGGCGCAGGGTGCGTGGGCGTGCCCGTGGGGTCAAATAGGAACGCCGCTGCCGTCCGGCGGATGGGTCGCGACTATGGCGCAAAAATCCGTTGACGCTTTTTTCTCACCTACTAGTTTCGCCGCCCGCTAGCTAAACCGAACCTTTAAACAAAACACGCGACCTACGTTGTTGGCTGAGCGATTTCAGCAGGCAACGCGGGTTTTTTAGTCTTATGGCAGTCGAACTTTCCTACGTCTTACTTACACCTTACACGATTCGCAAATCGCGCACCGGAGGCATTGTCTCGCGCCTCATTTCGCGCACCGGCCTCGATCTCGTCGCGGCGCGGATGTTTGTCCCGAGCAAGGAACTCGCCGAGAAATACGCCGCTGGCACCGTGACGGACAGCGACCCGATTCATCGTGCGGCGCAGGAGATGATTCAGAAATACGTGCTCGCAAATTTCAGCCCCAAAGCTGGCAGCGCGAAGCCCCGCGCGCTCATGTTCGTCTTCAAAGGCGAGGATGCGGTCGCGAAGATCAAGGAGAGCGTCGGGCACATTCTCAATGAGCGCACTGCGGGCGAAACCATCCGCGATACCTACGGCGATTACATCAACGACGCGCAGGGCAACGTGAACTATTTTGAGCCCGGCGTGCTCGCTCCGCAGGATGCTGCGAGCGCTGAACGCGATCTCAAACTGTGGGCGCAACACTCCGACAGCGAGGGTGGCTTGCTCGATAAAGTCATCGAGTTTCCGCAAGGTGCGAACGTCGAAAAGACGCTCGTGCTCATCAAGCCGGACAACTTCCGTTTCCCGAATGCGCGTCCCGGCGGCGTCATTGATCTCTTCAGCCGCACCGGCCTCTACATCATCGCGGCGAAAGTCCACCACATGAGTTGCGCGCAGGCCGAGGAGTTCTATGGCCCCGTGCTCGCCGTGTTGCAGGACAAGCTGCGTGACCGCGCTGCGAGTGTTGCAAAGAAGGCGCTCGAACCGCTGTTCGAGATCACTTTCACCCCCGAAACCGCGCAGGCGCTCGGCGACATCCTCGGCCCCATCAATGGCCGCGAGAGCTGGGAGGACATCGTGGAGTTCATGTCTGGATGCCGCCCAAGCACCTGCCCCGCCGACCTTCGCAATGAACCGGGCACCGCAAAAATTCTCGCGCTCATTTATCAGGGCGTGGATGCGGTGCGAAAAATCCGCGAAGTCCTCGGGCCGACCGATCCCGCCAAGGCTCCGCACGGAACCATCCGCCGCGAGTTCGGCCAGACCATCATGGTCAACGCCGCCCACGCCAGCGATGCGCCTGAAAATGCGCAGCGCGAGATGGGCATCGTCCAGATCAACGAAAACAATTTCCGCACACTCGTGGATGGCTGGTTCGCCAAAAAGTAACCAAATCAAAAACCCAAAAAATCCTAAATCACCATGTTACTCGCCAATCGTTCCACTATTCTCAGCCCCTCGCTCACGCTCGCCATTGATAGCAAAGCCAAGGCGATGAAAGCCGAAGGCATTGATGTTTGCAGTTTCGGCGCAGGAGAGCCGGACTTCGACACGCCCGAACACATCAAGACCGCCTGCATCGAGGCCATCAAAGCAGGCTTCACTAAATACGCACCGAGCAGCGGCATCCCCGAACTGCGTCAGGCGATCAGCGAGAAGTTCAAAAACGACAACGGCCTCGACTACAAACCCAGCCAGATCGTCGTGAGCAACGGCGCGAAGCACTCGTGCCTCAACGCCATTCTCGCATGCGTCGGCGAAGGCGATGAAGTCGTCATCCCCGCGCCCTACTGGCTGAGCTATCCCGAAATGGTGCGCCTCGCCGGCGGCGAACCCGTCATCGTGGAAACGAAGGCGGAGAACGGCTGGAAGATGACCGCCGAAGAGTTCGAGTCGGCCATGTCGCCGCGCACGAAAATGGTCATCATCAACAGCCCCGGCAATCCGACCGGCGCCGTTTACACCCGCGAAGAACTCGAAGCCATCGGCGAAGTCGCGCTTGCCGAGGACATCATGATTTTGTCCGACGAAATCTACGAGAAACTCACCTACGACGATGTGAAACACGTCTCCATCGCCTCGTTGAGCAAGGAACTCTACGACCTCACCATCACCGTGAATGGCTTCAGCAAAAGCTACGCGATGACCGGCTGGCGGCTCGGCTACCTCGGCGCGCCCGAGGCCATCGCAAAAGCCGTGGACGCCATCCAGAGCCACAGCACCAGCGGCTGCACGAGCTTCGCGCAAAAGGGCGCGCTTGCCGCGCTGAAAGGCGACCAGGGGCCGGTGGAAGATATGCGCGCGGAGTTCGACATCCGCCGCCAATATATGGTCGAGCGTCTCACGAGCATTCCGAAGGTAAAAGTCGTCACGCCGCAGGGCGCGTTCTATGTGCTCGCAGACATCAGCGGGTTTGGTTTGAACTCGACGAACTTCGCCGACCGCCTGCTCGGCAAGCACCACGTCGCCATCGTCCCCGGCATCGCATTCGGTGATGATCGCACCGTGCGCTTCAGCTACGCGACGAGCCTCGACGTGATCAAAAAGGGCCTCGATCGGTTCGAGGAATTCTGCCGCTCGCTATAAA
>JAYUIF010000390.1:0-6812 GCA_043766295.1 Spartobacteria bacterium
AAAAACAAGCTCTGGGTCGTCGAACATCCTCCAAAGGACATTTGGCCACCCATTTTAGCCGCTTTTACTCTGTAATTCGCTGTCCACTTTTGTTCCGGCAATAATTCCAATTTTGTTCCGTCGCCGACACCCACGGAAAAAAACCTTGCGTGTTTGGAGGACACTCGCCTATTTTCCGCGCCTTAGTAATGCGGGCGTAGCTCAGTTGGTAGAGCATCTCGTTGCCAACGAGAATGTCGAGAGTTCGAATCTCTTCGCCCGCTCTCCCCCCTTACTTGCGACAGGCAGCGTCAAAGCGCTTCGCAAGGGGACTTCTACAGAGGTGCAGAGAGCTTTTTGCACTTCGCACACCGCGACTGCTTGCGACACGGAAAGACCGCCAAAGTCTGAAATCTGTGCGCGTATTTGTGTATACTTTCCAAGTCGCGGCAGTTCCTTGATCGAGTCGTAAATCGGCAGTTGGGTTTCGTCGCGGTAGGGAATGCCGTTTACCTCGCAATCTTTTCGCAGCCGGGATGCACGCGGGACACCCTGCGGAAATACCAAATCCGCTCGTGAATAATTCGCGATGCTCCGTCATGCTTTATGCGACAAGACCGCCCGTCGTGTTTCGTGTTCGGTTGCTCGGCATCCTCAGTAATGAGGAGAGGCTGACTCGCAGCCTCAGTGTTTGATTTCGCGCGCTCATTGCCGTGCAGGCTAGAGAGCGAGAGCTTCACGGCATGATGACCGGAATCTGCTGCCTGCCTTGTTTCCGATAGATTTGAAAATGAGTGTCCAAGGTGAAGACGGATGCCTTGGGGTGCAGTTCCGCCAAGCGGACAAGGCACGCATCGGCCAGCGACATGGGAAGGTCTTCGTATTTATGGATGAGTTTCCAGAGGGCATCGCGTTCGCCGAGCACGGGCATTTCGATTTGCAGCAGGCCCGATCCGAGCAGGTCAAAAAACCGGCGGGGGCCATTCGGCAGACGGGAGAGCAGGAAGAATGTTTCAGCGAGAACCGGTTCGCACGTCACGAAAGGCGCAGGCAACTCGGCGAACTTGGATGCGACCCATCCATGCAAGGCTTCCGCCTCGCTCAGAAAAGCGACCAACGGGCCGGTATCTACAATGATTGAGGGCCTACTCACCGAATCCTTTCATGTGCTTGGGATTGGTGGAGAGGTCGGTCGGCGCTCCCTTCACGGAGCCGCGAAGATGCCTCACCAGTTCCAGAGCGCGCACCGTTCCGCGATGCGGCTTTTCGCGCACGCGCTGCTCCAGAGCTTCGCGCACTAGGGCGGATTTGGATCGCCTCTCCGCACGCGCGAGGGTGTAAATCTGTGAAGCGAGCTTCTCGGAAACCTTGCAGGTGATCGTCGTCATAAAGTGACAGTGTTACCGAATGCTGCAAATGGCAATACCATTTCAAAACGCTGTATCGAGGAGTCGGTCATTTCATGTCTGCTGATTTTCCGAATAGAGGCAGGCCTTTCGTGAATTGCGGGTGACGCCCTCCCATCATTTTCACGTCCCACCAAGCACCCTCTTTGCACACGTATTTAGCGCAATAGTCCGACACGTCATCCCGATTGTTCACCGGCTCAATCCGATTGCGATCATAACGCGCAAACCATGTGCGCCATGTATGCTGCCGGGACTTGCCCTTGCAGTCACACCACAACGCATGAACGTGAAAGCCGTCCCTCCCCGGATTTTGCTCCAGTGCGTAAAAATACGAAACACCGCGCATTTCCGTCCGCATGAATCCTCTCTCAGCTACATAAGACCCTTGTGTATAGTCGCCGTGGGGCAAGTCGCTTGTCTGCTCATTTTCAAAGGGTTGCGAATTTGCATCCGAGAGTTCGAATCTCTTCGCCCGCTCTCCCCCCTCCTATGGAATCTCGGAGGGGGCATTGAACTTTAGCGCGTAGCGCCAATCATTTTTCGCAGCGTGGCTGTGAAAATCGTATTATACCCTTGTGCAATAGTTTCCCTCCGACACTGTTTCTAAGGTGAATCGAAAACCCGTTACCGCCCGTCAGTGTGCCGCAGAAGTTCTGGAGACCGTCCCTCTTGTGATGCGCGTTCTCCGCGCCCACGCACAGGGCGAGAGCAGTCCGGATCTCACCATGCCGCAATTTCGAGCCCTTGCGTTTGTGGGGCGAAATGAGGACGCCATGCTCGCGGATGTGGCCGCTTTTCTGGGCCTCACCCCGCCCGCCGCATCGAAGCTTGTGGACGGTCTCGTCACCGCCCGTCTGTTGACGCGGGAGATTGGGGCCGGCGACCGGCGGCGTGTGGCGCTCAAACTCAATGCGGGAGGGCGACGCATCTACCAGCGCGCGGTTGAGTCTTCCGAGCAGTATCTCGCCGCGCATTTTGCGAAACTCGAAGCCAACGTGCGTGGTGAAGTATTACGCGCGATGCAGGCTTTGCGTTCGATATTCGATGATCCGCCGGAGGTCCGCAGCGCCGCTACCGATAAGAAAAACACCAACGACTAACGCCATATTTTCATGCTCTCGTTGCCTACACTCCATCGTCTTCTAGCATCCGCTTTTGCCGTAACCCTGCTCGCCGGATGCCCCGGAAACACGGACACCTCCGCACAGGGTAAGCCGCAGGGGATGCCGCCTGTTCCCGTCAACACCGCCATCGTCGTGCGCAAGGATATGCCGCTGGATCTTCGCACCTTTGGCAACATCGAGCCCATCGCTTCCGTCGCCATCAAGGCCCAAGTCGGCGGCGAGCTCATCAAGGTCAGCTTCAAGGAAGGCGATGATGTGAAGAAGGGCGACCTGCTATTCACCATCCAGCCCAAGCTCTACGAAACCCAGCTCGCGCAGGCAGAGGCCAACCTTGCCCGCGACCGAGCGCAGGCAGCGAATGCACGCCGCGAACTTGCACGGCAGGAGCAACTCGATGCCAAGGGCGGCGGCGTCCAGGAGTCGCTGGATAAAGCGCGCACACAAGTCGAGACTGCGGACTCCATCGTGAAAGCCGACGATGCACTCGTGCTCATCGCGCAGACCCAAGTCGGATACACCACCATCAAGTCACCACTCGATGGTCGCACTGGAGCCATCCGTCTTCGCGAAGGGAATCTCGTCAAAGCCGGCGACGATCTCCCGCTTACCACGGTTGTTCAGCTTGCTCCCATCTACGTCACATTCGCGCTACCCGAACAGCACCTTGCAGACATCCGCCGTGGCATGAGCGCACGCACGCTCCCGAGCATCGCACGCGACCCGAAGGACGGGCACACACTTGGCGAAGGCGCGCTCGTTTTTATCGCCAATACCGTGGACCCGGCAACAGGCACCGTCACGCTGAAGGCCAGCTTTCCCAACATGGACACCGCCCTCTGGCCCGGCGCATTTGTGGATGTGGTTCTTCGTTTGGATACTCAGCGCGATGCCATCGTCGTGCCGAGCCCGGCGGTCACCAACGGCCAGCGCGGCACGCAAATTTTTGTGGTGACAGCGGACTCCACTGTCGAGACACGCAGCGTCACGGTGGTTCGCACCGTGGGGCAGGAGAGCATCCTCGGCAGCGGAGTGGAGGCTGGGGAAAAAGTCATCACCAACGGCCAGTCGCGCGTCGTGCCCGGAGCGAAAGTCATCGAGAAGGCTGCGGCAGTTCCGAACAAACCGACCAGCCAGTCCGGGAGTGCGATGGTGCGGCGCTGGAGAAAATTGGCATGAACATCAGCGAGCCATTTATCCGCAGACCGGTGATGACGACGCTGGTCATGCTGGGCATCCTCGGCTTTGGACTATTTGCATTCCAGAAACTGCCGGTGAGCGATTTACCGAACGTGGATTTCCCCACGCTGCAAGTCACCGCACTTGTGCCGGGGGCGAGCCCGGAGACGATGGCATCGTCCGTGGCGACTGTGCTTGAGCGGCAGTTCAGCACCATCGCGGGGATAGACTCGATGACTTCGAGCAGCGCGCTTGGCAGCACGGGCATCACCATCCAATTCACACTGAACCGGGACATAGACGCTGCGGCATTGGATGTGCAGACGGCGATCAGCACTTCCATAAAACTGCTGCCGCACGAAATGCCGAGCCCGCCGACTTTTCGGAAAGTGAACCCGGCGGACTCGCCCATTCTTTACCTCGCGGTGACTTCGGCGACGATGCAGCTCTCGGAGGTCAATGAGTTCGCCGACACGCTCATCGCCCAGCGCATCTCGACAGTGCCGGGCGTGGCGCAGGTGAGTATTTTCGGCCCGCAAAAATATGCCGTGCGCGCTCAACTCGATCCACGCGCGCTGGCCAGCAAACATCTCGGGATTGACGAAGTCGTGGCGGCCATTTCGGAGGGAAATGTGAATCTTCCCACCGGCACGCTGAACGGCCCCAGCGTAGCCACGACCATTCAGACCTCGGGGCAAATCACGGACGCGGCGAGTTTCCGCAAATTGATCGTCGCCTACCGCAACGGCTCACCGATTCGCTTGGAGGAACTCGGACGCGTCGTTGACAGCGTGGAGAACGATAAAATCGCGAGTTGGTTCCGCCAAACCCGTGGCATCGTGCTGGCCATCCAAAAGCAACCCGGCACCAACACCGTGGCGGTGGTGGACGGGGTGAAGAAATTGATGCCGATATTTCGCACGCAGATTCCCCCATCCGTGAGCGTGGATGTGCTCTCGGATAAATCGCAGTCCATCCGCGCCAGCGTGCATGAAGTGGAGTTCACCCTCGTCCTCTCCATCGTGCTCGTCGTGGCGGTGATCTTCCTTTTTCTCCGCAATGTGAGGGCCACCATCATCCCCTCGCTTGCGATGCCGCTCTCGGTGATCGGCACCTTCATCGCGATGCACCTGCTGGGATTCAACGTGGACAATTTCTCACTGCTCGCGCTCACGCTTGCGGTGGGCTTCGTGGTGGATGACGCCATCGTGGTGCTCGAAAATATCGTGCGGCATATCGAGTCAGGAGAAAAGCCGATGACAGCCGCGCTGCTCGGAGCGAAACAAATCGGATTCACCATCGTGAGCATGACCATTTCGCTCGTGGCGGTATTTCTTCCGGTGCTGTTCATGGGAGGAATCCTCGGGCGGTTGCTGTATGAATTCGCAGTGGTAATTGCGGTGGCTGTGCTCGTGTCCGGTTTCATATCGCTCTCGCTCACGCCCATGCTGTGCTCGCGCCTGCTGAAATCTCACACCGGGATAGTAAAGCACGGACGGTTCTTCCGTGCGACCGAGCGGGTCTTTGATGGAGTGCTGCGACTCTACCGCGTCACGCTCACGCGAGCAATGCGGCACCCAGTCATCGTGATGGCGGTGGCGCTCGGCAGCGTGGCGGCCACGGCATGGATGTTCATGACGATGCCGATGGGCTTCATCCCAAACGAAGACACAGGCCAAATTTTCGCCACCACGGAAGCAGCGCAGGGCGCGTCATTTCAAAAGATGGGCGAACTCCAGCAACAGGCCGCAGCCATGCTCGTGGGTAATCCATATATTGATGGCTACATGTCCTCCATCGGCGTCGGCGGCCCGAACCTCTCCACCGCGAACACCGGACGACTATTCCTGAATCTCGTGCCCCGCAATAAACGGCCCTCGGCGGATGAGATCATCGCCCAACTCCGGCCCAAGTTTGCGGACATCCCCGGTATGCGCGTCTATCTCCAAGTCGTGCCCATCATCCGCCTCGGCGGCACACTCACCAAGAGCCAGTATCAGTTCACACTCTACGGCCCCGACCTCGCCGAGCTTTACGCCACAGCACCCAGAGTGGAGGCGAAAATGCGCGGCATCTCCGGTCTGATGGATGTGACCTCCGATCTGCAAATCACCAATCCGCAAGTGCTCATCACCGTCGAACGCGACAAGGCATCGGCACTTCATGTGAGCGCCGCACAGATCGAGACCGCCCTCGCGAATGCCTACAGCTCGCGGCAGATCTCCACCATTTACACACCGACGAACCAGTATCAGGTGATCGTCGAGTTGCTCCCCGAATTTCAGCGCGACTCCGTAGATCTCAACACCCTCTACATCCGCTCCAGCACCGGCAGTCTCGTTCCTCTCAGCGCCGTGACAAAGGCGGGCGCCAGCACCGGCCCGCTCACCATCACACACCTCGGCCAACTCCCGGCAGTAACACTTTCCTTCAACCTCGCCGCCGGAGTCTCGCTCGGCGACGCCATTCCGAAAATCGAGGAAGCTGTGAAAACAGAATTGCCGGAGAGCATCAGCACGGGATTCCAAGGAACAGCGCAGGCTTTCCAATCCTCACTGCAAGGCATCGGCCTGCTGATGCTCATGGCCGTGCTCGTCATCTACCTCGTCCTCGGGATTCTCTACGAGAGCTTCATCCACCCCATCACCATCCTCTCCGGCTTGCCGTCTGCCGGTCTCGGCGCATTGCTCGCACTGAAGCTCTACGGTTACGAAGTGAACGTGTATGGATTCGTCGGCATCCTCCTTCTCATCGGCATCGTGAAAAAGAACGCCATCATGATGATTGATTTCGCCCTCGATGCGCAGCGATTGGAAGGCAAGAGCGCAAAAGATGCGATCTTCGAAGCGTGCATCGTGCGATTTCGCCCCATCATGATGACCACGATGGCCGCCATCATGGGCACGCTACCCATCGCCCTCGGCATCGGAGCCGGCTCCGACGCCCGACGCCCACTCGGCATCGCCATCGTCGGTGGACTGCTCGTTTCACAACTCCTCACACTCTACATCACACCAGTGATTTTCCTCTTCCTCGAAAGGGCGCAGAGCCTCGTGAAATCGAAAAAACAAGCTCCATCCGCAGAGTGATACGATTTCTACAGTCAGGACGCCAATTGGCGCGT
>JAYUIF010000391.1:0-2830 GCA_043766295.1 Spartobacteria bacterium
CCTCATCCGGGTTTGTTACCCTTGGAAATGGCTGCCGCCGGACTTCTGGTCGTCACTAATACTTATAACGTAAAAGATGCGGCGTATTATGCAGGCATATCGCCAAATATCATGGCGGTTGCGCCCGATTATAAGCTAATGGCGGCGGCTTTGATCGAGCAGTCCCAGAAAGTGGAGAATTACGAACAGCGGATTGCCGGCAGTGATATTCAGTGGCCCCATGATTGGGAAGAGGCCATTCCCACTGCTGCCATCGAACAAGCGATCCGCGCCATCCACGAATCCACGCGGCCTTGAAGTTCCCTCCTCCAGTTAGTCAGCGTGGAGTTTTCGGAGGTATTTTTCCGAGCGAAGGAACAGAGCGCCGTGAGTCACGGCAAGGGAGGCCAAGGTAGGTTCGCCGATGTCGTTTTTTGCGATTAGCTCGAAGGTCATTGCTGCTTTCACGATATAGCCTATGCCGGTTTCATTCTGAAAATAGATACGTCCCTCGGCTGCGATGGGCGAGGCGGAGAAGCCGCCGCCGAGGCGCTCGCTCCAGTGGATTTTTCCGGTGAGTGCATCCGCGCAAGTGGCGATGCCGGCGTCGGAGACGAAGTATAGTTCGTTGCCGAGGACGAGCATGGAGGCGCTGTGAGGGACGGCCTTGGCGTGGGTCCATGCGATGTTGGTTTCTGTGGCGTCGCCGCTGGCACCTTCGGGATGGATGGCGAGGAGCGTGGGCCTGTCGAAACTGGAACTAATGAAGAGCAGGCCGTGCGCGAAGACGGGGCGCGGGATGACAGAGTAACCTTCACCGTAACTAACGTGCCAGATTTCGTGTCCGTCGCGTAGGTCGTAGCTGCCGACGAGTCCGCTGCCGGGACTGATGATCTGGGTGGTCCCGCCGATGGTTATCGCGAGCGGGGTGGAGAAGGAGAACGGTTTTTTTGCGGTCGAGTTGCGTGGGGTTTTCCAGCGGACTGACCCGGTGGCTGCGTCGAGTGACACGACGAAGGGATCTTTTCCTCCATCGCAACTAAAGACGAGCGATCCATCCACGAGGATGGGCGAACCGCCGTTGCCGTGGACGGGCTGGTATTTGAGATCGGTCTGCCGCCAGACGATCTTGCCGCTGAGGTCGAGTGCGGCGGTGCCCATGTGACCGAAGTGAACGTAAAGCCGGTCGGCGGTGACGATGGGCGTGCCGCTGGCGAGCGAGTTTTTGCGGTGCATCGCGGCGGTGGCTTCCGCCTCGGGGCGAAATACCTCGGTGTCCCAAAGCGTGCGCCCGTCGGCTGCGTCGAGGCAGAGTGCGTGGAGTGTGATGCCGCTCGCGCTGTCGCCGATGGCGGTGGTGAGATAAAGTCGTCCGCGCGAGAGCACGGGCGAAGACCAGCCTTTGCCGGGGACTTCGACTTTCCACGCGACGTTCCGCGTGTCGCTCCATTCAGTCGGCACGCTGGTCGCATCGGAGATCCCCTGCCCGGCCGGGCCGCGGAATTGCGGCCAGTCCGCATCGGCGGCACGGGCGGTGATGAGTGTGAAGGCGAGGATGGCGATGAGCGGGGCGGGATGTTTCACGGGGGATGAGAGGTAGGCGGGCGTTTGAAGATTGCCAAGCCGCACGACGGAACGACGGAGGACCGCTGCAAAATTCAACCAAAGAGAAGCGCCCTGCCGTTCGCGTGTTTTCCGGGTTTCGCGGTTCACAAGAAAGCAGACCGGGGATTTCGCACATGTCTCAGACCGTGTCCGGCTTCCGCTTCTTAATCTGATTCTTAATCCTCATCTTTAATCCCCGACGTCTTCAAGGCCGCGGGGGTCACTCTCAAAAGGCAGAGTAAGATTGGGATTAAGAATCAGATCAAAATGAAGAAACTCGGGGGCGCGAGTTCCGTGACTTGGAATATTTTTTGCAGACGACAAACCCGCTCGCCATCCGCATCGGCATCGCTACAACGCCGCGCAATGCTTTCCCTGATCATCCCGCTCTACAATGAGGAGGACAACGTCGCCCCGTTGCAGGACGAGCTTGCGGTGGCGCTGCGCGGGCATGAATACGAACTCATCCTCGTGGATGATTGCTCGACGGATAAGACGCTGGCGCGCATCCGGCGCGGCGCGGGCGTGCGGGTGATCGAGTTTGAAAAAAACACCGGCCAGAGCGCGGCGATGTACGCGGGCATCATGGCGGCAAAAGGCGACATCCTCGTGACGATGGACGGCGACATGCAGAACGATCCCGCGGACATTTTGCGAATGCTCGAAAAGCTGGACGCGGGTTTCGATTTCGTCGTCGGCTGGCGCATGCAGCGGCAGGATAATCTCTCGAAAAAAATCAGCAGCCGCATCGCGAACTTCGTCCGCAGCCGGTTTACGCGCGACGGCGTGCATGACACGGGCTGCTCGCTAAAGGTGATGCGCCGCGAGTGCCGCGATGCGCTTTTTCTTTTCCGCGGGATGCACCGTTTCATCCCCGCGCTCGTGAAGGGGCTCGGCTTTAAAATCACGGAACTGCCCGTGAACCACCGGCCGCGCACGGCGGGCGTGAGCAAGTACGGCTTTGGCAGCCGCGCGTGGAAGGCGACGTGCGACATGCTCGCCGTGCGGTGGTTTCTTTCGCGGCAGCTCCGGCTGCGCATCCGCCGCGAGTCGTAGGATTTGCCGTTCCTTCCAAGATTTCGGGAGTGGCTCAAATTGATTCAAACCACGAATGGACACGAAGATACACGAATGGGATTTTGGCCACGCTGGCAGCGTCAGCCGGCGCAGATCTTCGCTCCATTCGTGTTCTTTCGTGTCTATTCGTGGTTCAAATTGAGCCACTACCAAGATTTCCCTTGGCAGA
>JAYUIF010000392.1:0-2807 GCA_043766295.1 Spartobacteria bacterium
CCCGATGTCTGCGTCGTCCTCGATGTCACCCACGCCACCGAGACCCCCGGCATCGACGCCGCCCAGCACGGCGAAGTCAAACTCGGCGGCGGCCCCTCCATCACCCACGGCACCTGCAACCATCCCGCCGTCATCGCCCGCATCCTCGCCTGCGCGGCAAAAGCGGGCATCGCCATCCAGCACGAGAGCAGCTCCCGCTACAGCGGCACCGACACCGACGTCATCTTCGACTCCCGCGACGGCATCCCCAGCGCCCTCGTCTCCCTCCCGCTCCGCTACATGCACAGCGTCGTCGAGATGGCCGACCTCGCCGACGTGGAGAAGGTGATTGCCCTCCTCACCGCCTTCGTCCTCTCGCTCGGCGATGATGACGACTTCGGGGTAAAGCTGTAGAAAAGCCAGCCGTCGTTCCCGATTCGAGCGCCGAACGCAATAAGATCCTGATTCTTCCTATCCCTACGACGAAGCCATTCAGACTCGTAACGAGGGGAGCAAATCAGGACACGGCGTCCGGAGCCGGAAATGGCTCCAAGGGCGGCGGGGGAATTTCAGGAATGAAGATTTCCATTAAATCTTCGATGAAACCGATCATCTCTTTCAACTCAGTAAACGCACCACGCAGCTTCGCTGGCGCAGTTCTTTTCAAGCGAAGGTATTCGGCTCTCTTCTTTCGCTCGAACACAAAAGTGTCATGGTTCAAGTCGAGAATATCGATATGGTATCGCCCCGCTGGCGTGACTCCGACCAGTTCGAAAGTCGTTGGATTTTCAAATATGTGCTCACCATAATCCATCTCGCGCGTTGGGTTGAGAAATCGAATCCCAGCCCGTCGTTCGCTGCGCGTCGGCCAAAAACGGTTCTTCTGGTTGTTACAATGCCCCGTGCTCAACATCAGATTTGGATACCGGTTGCGCGTGGACGCGGGCAACGTGGAATCGAAGTGATCGATCTGCATTTCCCGCTCCCCTCCCGCCATGCGAATGTGCCGGCGCGAGTATGCGCACCGACTTTCAAAGTCTCTGACAAGGAATGCCCACGCCTTCTTGCGGAGATTTCGCTTAGTGAGGGTTACCGAAGGCCCTGATCCTCTCTTGATCCTCGGCTTTGAAGAAGCTGACATGGCGGTTTAGCAATTCGACGACATCAATAATCAATTGCCGACGGCGGTATTCCGCTAGGACACCATCTGCGTCGAAACTTACCTCAGCACGGCGGCGCGATTGTTGAAGGTTCAAGAACTCCGCATTCTCGTCCACGCTCACAGTTCCGAGTGCTCGTTTGAGCGCGATTTCCTTAAATCGCTTCTGCTCTTTCTTTTCAAATTTCGGAGCCTCTATCACGAGTGCGACCTTTTGATACGACTCAGCGCCCGCCAGTTCCTCGCGCTGCACAGCGCCTCTGGAGTCCGCGACACTTGCGTCTCGGACAGAACTTTGAAATTTCGACGGATCGTCCGCGGGCAGTTGAGCGCCACGGATCGATGCCAGAGCAACGGAACCAGCGGTAATCAAGCCCGCATTAACCTTAACTGTCTGCCGGTCAATTTTTTGCATAAAGCGCAGCAATCCAATGTTTCTGAAGGTCGATATTGCATCGCAGGAGGGCAACACAAATAGATGGAATGACAGCCTCAGGCTCGATTTCTTTGCCTTTGCGCTCTTCCGGCTGGCGAGTCCGATCCACAGCGATTTTCCAAGAGATCGCGTGAAAAACAATTTCACCAACTGAGCCATGCCTCGCAAGTCCGACGAAGTCAGCGAACAAAACAGCCGACGGAGATGATACATGAACGCTGGCAGGGGCAGCGTTTTCAGACTGTCCACAGTCGTCGAGATATTTCAGGAAACTCTGCCGATTGGTCTTCATGACCTCATTCGCAACCCGGACCACGATTCCCGAGGAAGCGCGCCGATCCTGAAAATCAAGATCCGTGAACTCCTCTCCCGCCTTTATGGAAAACTGGTCAAAAAAGTAAATTGGGGGGATCCCGAGATTCACTTCCACGACAAATTCTTTTTTGGGCATCGTTAGGGGAGTAGGAATGAGATTGGGGCAGGATCGTAGGTGGAGAAGAGCTTTTCGCAAGTTCTGATAAAAGCGGCTTCCGCGCCAGATGCGGCCCTAAGCCTGCGCCAGGCATCCGCAGCAACGTCGAGCGCCGATGAAAACGCGCGCCTTGTGAGCGGGCGGCGTTTCGGCGCAGACTCCGCGTACTTTGCCTTCGGCTCCGTCACGCATCTTCCAGCAATTCCTTCCCCCACCTCGCCAGCCGCTCGGGTGGCGCGCAGGGTGGCTGCTGGTGCTGGTGCTGGCGCTGTTTCTCGGCGGGTGCGCGTTTGTGGAAACGCGGGGGATTTTGCGCTTCGCGTATCGTCCGGCGTTTTGGCTGGCGCTGGTGCTGCCGTGGATTTGGTGGATGCACGTCGCGGGGTTTTCGGGGCTGGCGAAATGGCGGGCGCTGGCGGCGCTGCTGACGCGGCTGGTGATCGCGTGCGCGTTTATCATGCTGCTCGCGGAGCCGAGGGCGGTGCGGCGGTCAGATGTGCTGTCGGTGGTCTATGCGCTCGATGTGTCGGACTCGATGGGTGAGAAGGTGAGCGATCAGGCGCTCGCGTGGGTGATGCAGACGGTCGCGCAGAAGCCGCCGAAGGACGAAGCGGGGCTGGTGGTTTTCGGGCGCGATGCCGCGGTGGAGCTGCCGCCGCGGGCGACGTTCCCTTTCGAGGCGATGAACTCGCGCGTGGCGAAGGACGGCACGAATGTCGCGAAGTCGCTCAGCCTCGCGGCGGCGATGCTGCCGGAGCAGA
>JAYUIF010000393.1:0-16270 GCA_043766295.1 Spartobacteria bacterium
GAGGATGGCTGCGCCGAGAACGACTGGGCCGGCTGGAAACTTCTCACCGAGGCGCTCGGCGACAAGGTGCAGCTCGTCGGCGACGATCTCTTCGTCACGAACGTGGACTTCCTGCGCAAAGGCATCGAGACCGGCACCGCGAACTCCATTCTCGTGAAGGTGAATCAAATCGGCACGCTCACCGAAACGTTCGACGCCATCGAGCTTGCGAAGGAGAACGGCTACACCGCCGTCATCAGCCACCGCTCCGGCGAGAGCGAGGACACGACCATCGCCGACATCGCCGTCGCCACGAACGCGGGCCAGATCAAAACCGGCTCCATGTCGCGCACCGACCGCGTGGCGAAATACAATCAACTCCTCCGCATCGAAGAGAATTTGGGTGACAAAGCCGTTTATGGCGGCAAGATGCGCGCCTAGTGAAAGCGGACGCTCCCTACCAAACCGGTTACAAAAAACGCGGAGGCATTTGGTCGAAAATCAACCAATGGCTTTGCTTGATCATCGTCGTCATCGTCGGTGTGCCGCTCATTTACAGCAAGATTCCCGTCGTGAAAGAAAAGGAAGCGCAGGACGCAAACGCAACGGATCTCGAAGAGAAAATTGACAAGGCGCGGATGCAGCACGACCGCCTCGCGTGCGAAGTCCGCCTCCTCGAACGCAACGACCCCGAGTATCTCAGCCTCTTCATCCGCGACACACTCTCCCCCGGCTACATGAAGAATGGCGAAACCATCTTCCGCATCGAGCCGAAGGGGCAGGGGAAGTAGTTTTCCGCTTCACCGCTTCACTGCTTCGAGGTCGGAATCCACCATCAGCTTCGTGAGTTCCACGAACGTCGTCTGCGGCACCCATCCGAGTTTCGTCTTCGCTTTCGTAGCATCGCCGATGAGCAAATCCACCTCTGCCGGGCGCTCGTAGCGCGCGTCGTATTTTACGAAGTCCTGCCAGTTCAGCCCCACGTGGGCAAAGGCCACTTCGCAAAATTCCCGCACGCTGTGCGTCTCATTTGTCGCGAGCACGTAGTCGTCGCCCTCGGGTTGCTGGAGCATCCGCCACATGCCCTCCACGTATTCCTTTGCGTAGCCCCAATCGCGCTTCGCATCGAGATTGCCGAGGTAGAGTTCCTTTTGCATCCCGAGTTTGATGCGCGCCACGGCCCGCGTGATTTTGCGCGTCACAAACGTCTCCCCGCGCCTCGGGCTTTCGTGATTGAAAAGAATCCCGTTCGTCGCGTGCATCCCGTAGCTCTCGCGGTAGTTCACCGTCGCCCAATACGCATACACCTTCGCCACCGCATACGGGCTGCGCGGCCAGAACGGCGTCGTCTCCGTCTGCGGCACCGCCTGCACTTTTCCATACATCTCGCTGCTCGATGCTTGGTAAAATCGCGCCTTCACCTTCGCCTCGCGAGCCGCTTCCAAAATGCGGATCGTCCCCAGCGCCACGACATCGCCCGTGTATTCCGGGATGTCGTAGCTCACCCGCACGTGGCTCTGCGCGCCGAGGTGATAGATTTCCTCCGGCTGAATGCGATCAATGAGCCGCGTCAAATTCAGCGAATCGCTGAGGTCGCCATAGTGCAGGAAAAGACGCACGCCATTCACATGAGGGTCTTGGTAGAGATGGTCTATGCGCGACGTATTAAACGTGGATGCGCGGCGGATGATGCCGTGGACCTCGTAACCTTTTTCGAGCAAAAGGTCGGCGAGATAACTGCCGTCCTGCCCCGTGATACCGGTGATGAGCGCTTTCTTCATGTGAGGCCCGCGAGGAAACAGGAACCGCGTCCGCGCGAAAGCAAAAAACAGAGGGTGCTGTGCCGGTGCGTGCCGTGATGAAGCTTCTCACCGAGGCCGCCCCGCCCAACTGGGCCTGAGCGTTTCATCATAGCAGGTTGATGAGTTCGTCTGCCGTGATTTCGGTCTGGCGGAGAATGGCGCGCAGAGTTCCCCGGTCAATCTGCCGGTGGTTGGGAACGACAGTCTGAGCAAAAGGGTCGTCCCTCCGCATGATGATGTGGCTGCCGTGCTGACGCCGAATCGTGAAACCGATTTTCTGAAGTGCGCGCACGACATCAGCGCCCGAAACCTGCGGGAGCTTGCTCATACTGCCAGCAGGAGCGCGTCGAAATGCTCCTCTGGCACAGGCAGGCCATCGTCCTGAAGTGCGAGCACGTAGCCCTCGATGGCCTCGCGGATATTGGCGACGGCGGACTCCCGGCTTTCACCTTGGGAAATGCAGCCTGGGAGACTCGGACATTCAGCGACCCAAAAACCGTCTTCGCCGGGATAAATGATTACTTGTCGCATGGCGGCAGAATACCGGGCTCGCCTGAAAGCTCAACTCCGATGATTAAAAGCGCACGATGACCGTGGAGGAAGTATTCCTCGCCGGAGCCGATCCCATCGTCGCAAGCCGCCACAGACCCGCGCTGCTGCGGAAATCAGCTTCGGCTGGGGGTAGGCGTTGCGGTCATTTCGGATGGGTCTTTGGTGCGCCGAAAATCTTCTCGCTCGGTTTCGCATCGGAACATTGCTTCTGCCAATACGAGAGGAGTTCATCGCTCGTGACATCAAACGGCCCTTTGAGTCGGCGAGCGCGCCTATCGCTGATTTGGTAAGAAACCGCTTTGAGCGGGGCTTGCCGAGAAATCCGATACACGATGACGACCTGCTGTGAATCCTGTGACCACCTCGCGCAAAAAGCGTCCGCTCCAGTGTCCAATGTGTCTGCAATCTCCGTTAGCGGGCCAACTTTCTTACCGGTCGCCGCATCGGTTAGAAAGATGTGGAAGTGACCGTAGCCGCCTTCGCCTTCGCCGTGAGATGTGATGGCAAACTTGCCGTTCGGAGAAATTCCTTTCGCGACAGTTACGTATTCGTCGTCTCCGTAATCGTAGTTCGATGTAGCGAAGGCCACCGTGGTCGCAACGATGAGCGAGCAGAGGAAAATAAGAAAACGCTGAATGGGCATACGGGTAGCAACGCTAGGCGACGTTGGCATCGCGAATCTATTTCTTAAACAATTCATCCAATGCTTTGCGCTCTTCGGGAGAAGCGGTTTTATAAAAGGTGTCTTTGATGTTTCGAAGTTTTGGGTGAGTGCTGCACAGCGATTTCAGCGACCATTGAGCAGCCCCTTGGCTCATATCAATGACGTTCTTCTTGGCGGGCTTGACCGCGCAACGAATGATAGGCAAGGCATAAGCCGAGTCGCCCGTCGCGAAGAACGCTCCCCAGCACATATCGAGTTCTTCGGGCGCGGGGTCGGAAATCTTGTCGAGAACGGGTGCCTTGGAATCGAGCAGCTTGCAAGCGTATGTGGCGAGCTTGCCTTTCTTGGAGGCGACCGTTCGTAGGGCGTTTTTTGTCTCACGCGTGCTCGCCCAGCGTAAGGCGACAAGAAACACTTGCTGTTCCGCCTCGGGCAATCCTCCAATGAACTTGAGCCATTGAGATAGTTGTTCAGGTGGTGCTGACTGAAAAAGTCGCGAGAAGAATGCCGCTGTTGGTGGCATCGCGCCTTCGTTCTGCAAGGTGCCTGATACTTGTAGCTTTTTGACTTCTGCCTTGAAGCGCTCCGGTTGCGGATGCTGGTAGTATCCCTGCATCCAAGAATCATCTACCTTGTTGTGCTTATCTGCTGCGAGTGTCGGCAGAGTGAAGGCAAGAAGCAAAAGCGCAACGAAGCGGAATTGCATGGTGAAGTCGCCTGATTTCCTATTATACGACCGAGAAAATGCTGGTCGCATAGCGGTTAGAGTTGACTGGCGGTTGAGTTGCATTTCAAGGCGCGAGGCTAAAGGGGGTAATCATGGCGGCAAGGGCTATTCGTTGTCGTCGTCGAGTTCGTCGTCGGGCTCGATGTGGATGAGGACGTCGGCGATTTGTGGCTGGGCTTCGCGGAGGGCTTTGCGGACGGCGTGGGCGATGTGGTGGCCTTCGCGGACGGTGAGTGCTGCGTCCACGCCGACGTGGAGATCCACGTAAAAATCGAGGCCCATTTTTCGGATGCGGCATTGATCCAGCGCGCGGACGCCGGGGACTTCGGAGGCGATGGCTCGGATTTGATCTTCGAGAGTCTTGGAAGGTGCGGTGTCCATCGCTTCGTAGAGCGCGGGGCGCAGGAGCATGATGCCATTCCACGCGATGAGTCCGCTCGCGAGGAGCGCGGCCCAGTCGTCGGCGGCGGCGTAGTCGGTGATGCGCGCGATGACGATGCCGACGAACGCGAGCGCGCTGGTGATGGCGTCGCTGCGATGGTGCCAAGCATCGGTCTTCACGGCGGTGGAGCCGATCAATACTCCTGCGCGACCGACTTTGCGGGCGAGCAGTTCTTTCACGATCACGACGCCGACGAGCACAATGAGCGTCCATTTCGCCGGCAGGCCGTGCGGTGTGCGAATCTCGCGGATGCTCTGCACGGCGAGGCCGATGGCGGCGGCGACGACGGTGAATGAGACGAGGATCGCGGAGAGCACTTCGGCTTTGCCGTGGCCGTAGGGGTGTTCGTCGTCGGGCGGCGCGGCGGCGACGCGGAGGCCGAACCACACGGCGAGCGAGCCGAAAATATCGAGCAGTGATTCGACGCCATCGGCGATGAGCGCGTAGGAGCGTCCGAGGAGGCCGGCGAGGATTTTGATGATGCCGAGGAAAGCGTTCACCATCACGCCGGCGAGCGCGAGTCGCGCACCGGAGAGGTAGCTGCGTGCGCTGGATGTTGTGGGTCTTGCAGGAGCGGGCATCGCGCGCAGGGTATCGGGCCGATGGAAAATGTCAGCGCGATTTGCGGCGTTGACGCCCAAGTGGTGATGTGGCCCCATCGCGCCGAATGAGCGCTGATGAAAACGTAACCGCACCTCCGCAAGCACCGGGGCTTTGGACAAAAGCCTTCGCGGGCGATGCGGATGCTTTGAGCGAACTCGCCAATCGAATGTGGTATCCCGCCTACGTGTGGCTGCGGGTGGCGGGCTGTCCGCCGGAGGATGTGCCGTTACATACGATTGCGTTTTTCAGCCGTATCCAATGCGACACGCCGCCGACGAAAGACGATCCGGTTTCGGCGCGGCTGCGCGAATTTCTGCTGGCGCGGCTGAAGGATTTTGCAGCGATAGGTTTTCCGATGAGCGCGGGGATGGCTCCGCTGTTGATGGATGCGGCATCGGCGGAGCGGCGTTTTACGAAGGAGCCGACGCGTTCGGAGGATGAACTTTTTGGCCGCTGCTGGTCGCTGCTGTTGCTGGAATTGACGCTCGATACGCTGCGGCGCGAATACGTTTCGCGCGGAAAGCCGGACCTTTTCGACGCGCTGAAGCCCTTCCTCGGTTTCAACAAAAACGAAGAGAACGGCTACACGGAAGCAGCGCGCGAAGTGGGTCTCTCGGCGAGCGCGTTTCACGTTTCGGTGTATCATTTTCGCAAACGCTATCGCGAGGTGTTGCGCGGGTTGATCGGGGACACGGTGCTGAATGCGGAGGACGTGGATAGCGAATTGACTGCGCTGCTCGTGAGCGCAAGCTGACGCCACTATGCCCTCGGAAAATCCAAACAACGGCAACGGCCTCGGCGGACTCAATCCCGACGAGCTGTTTGCGCGCGGGATGCAGTCGGTGAAAATGACCGGCGCCGGCGGGCTCACGACTTGGGAGCCGCCGTCCACTGCGGAGGCAGCGGCGCTTTTTCCCGGCTACGAAATCCTCGAAATCGTGGGACGTGGCGGCATGGGCGCGGTGTATCGGTCGCGGCAACTCGCGCTGGATCGCATCGTGGCCATCAAGCTGTTGCCGCTCGAAGTGAGCGTGGATCGCGACTTCGCGGAGCGCTTCAAACGCGAGGCGCGCACGATGGCGAAGATGAATCATCCGAACATCGTTTCGGTTTTCGATTTCGGCACGACGAAGGAAGGGCATTTATTTTTCGTGATGGAATTTGTCGAGGGCACGACGCTGCATCACCTCATCAAGACCACGGGACTGAAGCCACCGCAGGCGCTGGAGATCATCATGGGCACTTGCGAGGCGCTTCATTACGCGCATGCGGAAGGCGTGGTGCATCGCGACATCAAGCCCGCCAACATTCTCGTGGACTTGCGGGGGCGCGTGAAAGTGACGGACTTCGGTCTCGCGCGCATGAACTCGCCGAGCGCCGAGCAACTCGCCGGCTACACGATGACCGGCACCATCCTCGGCACGCCCGACTACATGGCACCGGAGCAAAAGCGCGGGATGCACGTGGATCACCGCGCGGACATCTACAGCCTCGGCGTGATGCTTTACGAAATGCTTTGCGGGCAGGTGCCGCAGGGCGTGTTCGATTTACCATCGCAACGCATCGCGGTGGATGAGCGTGTGGATCAAGTCGTCATCCGCGCCATGCAGCAGGAGCCCGACCGGCGCTACCAAAACACCGCCGATATGCGCCACGCAGTGCAGACGATTCGCGGCACGGTGAATCCGAATGCACGCGCGCCGCAGCCGCGCGGTGCGGGCAGATCGAAAAGCCTCGCGCTCATCGGCGGTGGCATCGCCGCAGCGGTCGCGGTCGTCTTGGGAATCTCGCAGCCTTGGAAAAAACCGCAGCAGCCCGCGACGCCAGCATCCGTGGGTGAAAGCACGAAGCCGCCCGTCATTGCCGAAGTGCCGAAGCCCTCTCCGCCGAAACCCGAGCCGGAAAAAACCACGCCGCCCGTCCTCGCCGTCACGCCGCCAGAGCCGCCGAAGATCGGGCCTGTCGTCGCGCGCCCGGTCGTGAATCCCGAAATGGCCAACGCAGTCGTCCAACTTTCCGGCAACAACTCGCAGACACCCACTGTCTCGCCGCTCGTCGAGCCGCCATCCCCTGCAGAGCAATGGCGCAAACTCGTCGCGCAGGGTGACGCGAAACTCAAGCGCCGCGACTACGAAGAAGCCGCCGCCGCCTACACCAGCGCCATAGATCTCGCCCAATCCTCCGACCTCCCCGATTCACTCATCGAAGCTGCGCGCATCTGCCAAAAACTCGGCGGACTCGAAGTCGGTCGCGGTTCCTACGGCGAAGCGCGCGCGAGTTTCGAGGACGGGAAAAAATACATCCAGCGCGCAAAGGGAACCGGCAAACCCAGTCCCGAAGCGGCTCAAATCCTCAGCGAAATCGAAACCAGCCTCCGCAAACTCCCCCGCGAGGAATAGGACGGCCCGCTACTTCCGCGTGGCGAGGTATTCGACGATGTTGCGAAGCTCGGCGCGGGTGAGGTTGTCGCGTTCGTTTTCCGGCATTGGCGATGGTGCGCTGGTGCGGGTTTTGATTTTGTTCGCAGCGACGTTGACGTTCTGCGGCTTGCCTGCGGCGTCCACGGTTTCGACCTGGATGTTGCCACCGGCTTCGTTGAGAAGGCGGCCTGCGATGGTGCTGCCGTCGGTGAGTTCGAGGACGACGATTTGGAATCCCTGCGCGATTTTCTTGTTCGGGAAGACGATGCTTTCGAGGATGTAGTTGCGGTCTTTTTGCGCGCCGATTTTGGAAAGGTCGGGGCCGACCATGCTGTCGCCGCCTTCGCATTTGTGGCACTTGAAGCACTGCGCGGTGGCGTGCTCGCGAAAGGTTTTTTTGCCGTGCTCGGCGTCGCCGCCGAGGAGGGCGAGTTTGTATTCGGCAAGCTCGTCGCCCTTCGGGAGTGAGGCTTTCCATTGTTGGATTTTTTCCGCGAGGCCGCCGCGTTTTTTAGCGGCTTCAAAAACATCGAGCTGCACTTCGGGGGCGAGTTTTCCGGCGATGAGTTGATCCATCAGGCCGCCGAGAAGTTTTTCGGCGTCGGCGGTGTTGCTTTCCGCGAGAGCGAGGATGGCACCTTGTTTTTCGATGGCGCTGGTGTTGGAGGCGAGGGCCTCGGAGATGGCTTTCAGAGCGACGGCGGAATCGGTGGCGACGAGTGCTTTGAGTCCGGCGGCGCGGAATTTTGGATCCTTGTCGGTCAGTGCTTCGCTGGCTGCTGCGCCGAGGCGCGGGTGCTTCATCGCGGTGAGTGCGCGGAGGGCTTCGGTGCGCGCGGCTTTGCTAGCGCTGTCGTTGGCGACGAGGGTGTAAAGTGCGTCGCCGCTGCCGGGGATGTTGAGTTTGGAGACGGCTGCGGCTGTGGCTTCCTGCACGCTGCCGGGGCCATTGAAGAGCGCGGGGAGCACAGGCGCGAGTGCGGCTGCTGCGGTGTCGGTGGTGCGGGCGGGGAGGGGACGCCATGCGTTGAGGAGGCGATCTTTGGGACTTGGGTTTGCCCATGCGGCGAGGACGACGATGGCTTCGCGGCGTCCGAATTCATTGGCGTCGGGCTGCGCGGCGTATGCGGCGAGGGCCTTGGCGTTTTCGGGCTGGCCATTGCGGTAGTGTGCGTTCACGGCGCGGAGGAGGATGTTGTGGTCGGTGATGGTTTTGTTGGTAAGCACGCCGCCGAGCGCGGGCATGACTTCGGGGATGGGCGTGTCGTAAATGGCGCGGGCGGCTTCGAGAATGATGCTCTGATCTGCGTCGCGGAGAAATGCGGAGACGAGCGGGCTGCGGAGCCGGCGCAGCGCGACGAGCGCGCCTACGCGGACGGAGGCATTGGCGTCGGTGGCCTTGGCGGCGAGGCTGGTGGCGTCTGCACAACCGACGAGGCCCATGACTGCGCCGTGGCGGAGGATGGGATCTTTGTCGGCATTTTCCGCGAGCATGGCGAAGAGCGGCTCGACGGCGGGTTTGTGCGCAGCTTTGCCGAGTGCGAGCGCGGCGTAAAAACGGGCGCGTGCGTTGGTGTCTTTGAGCAGCGCGATGAGTTTGTCGTTTGCGCCGATGAAGCGATGATCGCCGAGGACGCGCGCGGCTTGGGCGCGGATTTCGCCATCGTTGTCGGCGAGTAAAGCAGCGACGGTGGCGAGGGCGGCTGGCTGTTTTGCGGCGAGCTGGCCGAGGCCCCAGATGCCGTGGATGCGCGCGAGTGTGCTCGCGCTTTTTTGCGCGGCGTTGGTGAGAACTGCGGCTGCGCCCTTCGTGGCGAGTTGAAATTGCGCGCCTTGGCGGATGCGTTGGTCGTCGTGCGCGAGGAGTTTTTCCAGCTCCGCATCGGCGCGCGTGCTGAAGCCTTCGGCGAGGAGTTTTTTCACCTCGGCCTGCATGGCGACGTCGGCGTCGGGCGATGTGAATTTGAAGATGCGGCCCTTGTTCACGCCGCTCCAACTCTCGACCCAATCGAGCACATAAAGCCCGCCGTCCGGGCCGAACTCGACATCGGTGGTGAGGATGCCTTTCACAAAATCACGCCGCTCATTCACATGATGCCAGGCGCCTGCCGGCTCCAGCGCGATCTCATGCACCACACTCGCGTTCGCGCCGCCACGGAAGTCGCTGAGATAAAAACGATGCGCGTATTTCGGCGAAAGGCCGGTGCCGGGATTGTAGGTGAGTCCGCTCGGGCCGTTGCTGATGTTTGCGATGGGCGGGATGATGTATTTCGCCTTCTGCCCCTCCTTTTCATCCCATAGCAACTCGCGGTTCCACGGGCCGCGATCATCGAGGTATTGAAAGGCCATGCGCCAGCCGCAGTCGCCGCCCTCGACGAGCTGCACGAAGCGCGCCTTGTCGCCGCTGTCCGAGTTGTTGTCGCCGGTGAAAAGATTTCCGTATTCATCGAACGCCAGCTCCTGCGGATTGCGCACGCCGGTGGCGAAAACCTCGAAGTCGGTGCCGTCGGGATTGCAGCGCATGATGGAGCCGGTGTCGCTCACCTCCCACTGTTTGCCTTCCTTGCTCATCACATTGATCGAGCGGTCGCCGATGGAGAAATACACTTTTCCATCCGGCCCGAAGCGCAGCCCGTGCATATCGTGACCGCGAAATGCGAACTTCACGCCAAAGCCAGTGAGCAGTTTTTCCTTCGTGTCCGCCTTGCCGTCGCCATTGCTGTCCGTGAAGTGCCAGAGGTTCGGGATACACGTCCACCACACTTCATTGCCGCGCGCGAGGATGCCCGCCGCCGTCCCATCCAGCGCGTCGCGGAATCCATCGGCGAAGACCGTGGATTTATCCGCGCGCCCTGCGCCCGTCGTGTCTTCGAGGCGGACGATGCGTTCCTCCTGCGTCTCGAATGCGTCCTTAAACTTCGCAGCGTCGGGAAAAAATTTGTGCATCATCGCGAGGCGATCCTCGATGGTGCGCGAGGCGATGTCTTCATCCAGCCAGTTCATGTGGCCGCGATTATCCACCACGCCGCCGATGAGTGGCGCGCCGCCTTCACGGCGACCTTCCTGGCGATAGCTCTCGCTCACATACCAGCGGCCTTTTTCATCGGGAGAAAAGGCGACCGGGTTGGCGAGCTGCGGCTCATTCGCCCAAAGCTCGACCTTCAACCCCGCGTCGTAGCGGAACGTCTTGATGGCGTTGCCGCCGTCCTTCGCGCCCGCCTCCACTTTGCCATCGCCATGCCCCACGGCTTCGTCTGCTGCGAAAATGCAGCCGGCGAGAATGTGGAGAATCGTGAGTGTCGTGATGAAGGTGGGGCGCATTGCATTATAAAAACCGGCAACACGGAGAGCCAGAAACACCGCCTAGCTTAGAATTTTTATAGGCGGAAAAAATTTCATTGCCCGCCCGAGCCACGTCCGTCGCTGCTACCTCAGCTTGATGAGTTGCATGCTGTCCGCCAGAAACCATGCTTCGCCTGCGGGCGTGGAAAGTTCCGCGACGAGGACGACATCGGCATCGGCGGCATCAAACTCGAAGGCGAGATTTTGCCACTGGGTGCTGCCCTTGATGCCGTTCAGCCCGACGCGTGTCCCGCCGCTGATGCGAAGCCCTGCGCCCTCGCCGGTTTTTCCAACGGGGCCGGCCACTCCGGCCACCTTCGCCATCGCGGTAAATTTGTAGTGACCCGGCGGCAGTTGCAGCGTGCGCCGCCACGATGCGCTGGCATCGGCATCTGCGCGGATGTGGTAGCATTTCTGCCCATCCACAGCGACCTCGTCCTTCGCGCCGCTGCCTTCGCCCCGCCAATCTTTGTCGCCGATTTTCACCGCCTTGGTCCGCCAATCAATCGGCTTGGGCCCGTCGTTGAATTGCCGCGCGATATTCGTAAGGCGGTTCTTCACACGCTCGCGCGCCCCGTTGATTTCGCCTTGGTAGTCCTTCGCCAATTGCGGATTTTTCGGGAGCTTCGCATCGAGCGCATCCTGGATTTTTTTCCCCTGCGCGATGAGCACGGCGTCCCAATCCTTCGCCTTGATCACCTTTCTGTAAATTTCCTCCGCGAGCACTTTGTAGCGCGCCTTCCAATCGGGATTGCTCCACACGGCTTGGCCGACGAGCGATTCGGGATCGCGCACGATGGGCCAGTTCGAGTCGCCGAAAAGCTGATCAATCCCGTGGCAAAAAAAGGCAGCCTTGCCGGTCTTCGAGTCGAAATAAACGCGGTAGTTGTTGCGGTTGAAATTATATCCATCCCAGTGGGTGAGGAAGATCTCCATGCAGAGCGAGCGGAGGTATTCATCCACATCGAGCCGCTCCGCGAGCTTGGCCCAGCGCACCTTCGCATCGCCCTCCTTGCACGCCGCCACGAGCGCTTGCAGGTCTGCTTTATTATTCGGGTCGCCGCCCTGCTGCTTTTCGAGATTGCCATCAATCTCCGCGATGAAATGCCCATCGTAGAGACTGCCGTCGGTCTTTTCGTAAAAGTAGGAGAGAAAGTCTTTCGTGAACGCTTCCTTCAGCAAATAGAGGCCGTTGTCTTTGCCATTCCATTTCACGAGGACGTGTGTGCAGCGCGAAGCCGGCACCCCGGTGGCGCGGCACATTTCGCCGCCGATGAATTCATTCAGCAGACTGCCGTCCTGCGCCCCGTTGTTGAGGTGAAATTTATCCATCCCGAAACAACGCTCGCCGCCTTTGTATTTGTCGAAAGTGACCGTAACGCCCGGCTTGTCCTCCGGCCCGCGAAAGCTGCCCGCCGAGCCTTTGAGCTTCACGCCGACGCCTTTGAAATGCGTCTTCGCGCCCGTGGGTAAGATCACATCCATCTCGCACTCGGCGTAGCGGCGGTTGTCCTTTTTGAGGTTTTCCCACTCCTCGTTTTTGAAAGTGAACTCCAACTGCACGACTGGCCCGGCAAAAAAAGCGTCGGCCAGTTTGCAATTCTTTTGTGCCTTCGTCAGACCAGCCTTCGCGGCCTTCGCCGGCGCAGGTGGAGGCTCCGCCGCTGCGGGCTTTGGCGCGGGAGTATTTTGCGCGAGCACCACGGGCTGCGCGACGGCGACGGGCGGCGTTTTCTTTTCCGCCACGGGCTGCGCAATCACACTCTGCGGCACCGGCGCAGCAGGCAAAATCGCATTCGCCGCCGCCGGCGCGCTTGTGGATTTGCCCGTGACGATGGGGGCAATCAAAAGCGCGAGCGCGCCGAAAACTACGGTGGCGATGGTATATTGAAGTGTCTTCACAAAACGGAGTAGTCAGGGCGTGTGCGCGGAACTTGGCGAAGTCCACCCATTTCCCGCAATAGTCAAAGTGACATTTGTGAGAGAGCAGAAATTTTCCCCGCGAAATCGCGAGCTTGCGGCAACTCCTAATTCCCACTCGCCATTCCCGCTTCCATGAGAGAGATTCCGTGCCCGCGAGCGATGAATCCCGACATTAAAAGAAACACGGCAAAACATTCCAGAAGACCTGAAACTGCTCGCGCCGCATACATTCGCTTACTTGCCGATCAATGCGTTGCTGCCGATGCAGCAAAGGAGCGAGATTCTGTCTTATGTGGTGAACTCATTGATGGTGGCTATCTGGATGGTGACAAGCTCACAGACAAACACGGGCAGACTTTAAATTCTGCGCTTGTCGGAATAACAGTGCAGGGACGGTTATTTCTGCAAGAGCTTAAAAAGCAGGAACGTGCTGAGTCTCGGTTTGGTCGCGCCAAGCGCGCCGGGACGTTTATCGGCGGTTTCGTGCTTGGTATAATTGCTAAGATGATTCCAGACATGATCAAAGCCATATGGAACCTGCCGTAACGCAACTGTTCCGAACTCCATTCGCGCCGCTTTGTGCTGGCGTTCGCTCTGTGAATTTGCTCCTCACGGTGACTGCCGCTCACTCCAAAGAATTGTAAAAACAGCAAAGACTATGTCGGTAACAATCTTCATCCACGACGCAAGGCGGCATATCGAGGCGACAGTTACAAAGTATTGTGAAGATCTCTTCCGAATAAACACTATTTTAGCTGAACTAAGAAGAAGTACACGCGAAGCCACTTTAAATCATATCGAAATTCAAAAAGGGCGGGAATTGGTGGATGTCATGGGTGAGTTAGTAAGAACCATGAGAGGATGGCTGGAAAAGCCCGAATTATTTCAGACAGAGAATGATGAAACGACTCTTTTTAAGATGCCAGCCAATACCGCAAAGAGTTTATTTAAGAGGGAGATAACCGGGACGGTCGTCCTATGTCGCAACGCCTTTTTTGAAGTTAGAGGCATGTATACTGAAGATGAAGCCAGACTGTTGGTTTTGGAAAAAGTCAGGAAACTCAGAAGCCAAGTGGAATACCTAAAGTTCCGGCAAAAGTCTCCTGATGACGATTTAGAATATGAACGCTTGCCGATTGCTGAAGAGGTTCGGAACGAAGTTTGGCGGCGAGACCAAGGGAAATGCACGCGATGCACCTCGGTTTTCAAATTAGAGTTCGATCACATCATTCCAGTTTCAAAAGGCGGTAGTAACACAGCGAGAAACATTCAACTGCTCTGCGAGATTTGTAACCGGCAGAAAAGTGATAGCATTGGTTGACTTGGGTGAGCGCTCGGCGCGTTGCACCCCGCAATTCTCATCTTGCGCGCGGGGCGCGTGCCCGCAGAGCTCATCGTTGAGTTTGGTGTCGGGGCTTTTGTGCGCTCCTTGACGCGAAAGGTCCGAAAACCTACCTTCTCGCCATGAACTACCGCGAGCGCATCACCATTGATCCACGCATCCGCAGCGGCAAACCCTGCATTCGCGGGACGCGCATTACTGTGGCCGACGTGTTCGATTATCTCGGCGGCGGCATGACCATTCCCGAGGTGCTGGACGACTTTCCCGACATCACCGCCGACGACATCCAGGCGTGCTTTGCGTTCGCCGCAGACCGTGACCGCCGACTGAACGTCGTCCCGCATGAAGTTGCTCTTTGATGAGAACCTTTCGCCGAAGCTGCCCCGCTTGCTGGCGCCGCTTTTTCCCGATAGCGCGCACGTCATCTCGTAGGAAAAGAAGCGCCTGCGCGCACTCTGAAAACCATACTTGTTGACTCCCTGCTTTTTGATACGATTCCCGCATGACAGCCGCAGTTTCACACATCATTGACGAGGTCGAGCACCTCACTCCTTCCGAGCGCGTCGAGTTACGTCGCCATATCGTCGAGCACGTTCCGATGTCCGACGATCTGACCGATGAGGATTTCGCCGCTCTTGCGGCAGCTTCTTTCCGCGCGTTGGACGAGGAGGAGACGCAGCGTGCCTGAACGTGGAGAGGTCTGGCAGGTGGACTTTGGCACCATCGCCAAAGTTCGTCCCGCGCTCGTCATCAGCGTGCCCTACGCCGATGCAGACCGTGCGCTCATCGGTGTCATTCCGCATACCACATCCACTCGCGGTTCGCAGTTTGAGGTCGCTATTAACGCACGGTTTCTTGGCGAGGGCGCATTTTTGGCACAAGGCATTCAGGCGTTTCCACCCAAGTATTTCCTGCGTCGTCTTGGCGTTCTGACTCCCGCACAGCTTCAGCGTGTAGAGGACGCTTTGCTTTGATGGCTCGGCGTCACAAATCCCAATGAACGAATCGCCTGACCCCGATGAAAGGCGTCAAGGCGGAGCGTAGGAAATAGGGAGAGGCAGATTTCGCGTGCGGCGCCGCCACAGCGCGCAACTCTCCACTTGCGCGCGGGGCGCGTGACCGCCGATAGTCCGCGCCCTTTTATGAAACAAATCGGCATCGGCCTCGCAGGCTTCGGCAATGTGGGCGCGGGGGTTTTCAAGCACCTCGCGCAAAACCGCGCATTGCTCGCGCAGCGCCTCGGCGTGGAGTTGGACGTGCGGCGCATCGCTGTGCGCGATTTGAAAAAGGCGCGCTCGGTCGCCGCGCCCGCGTCCATTTTCACCACGCGCTGGCAGGAGGTGGTGGACGACCCGGCGGTGCAAATCGTCGTCGAGCTGATGGGCGGCATCGAGGAACCGCTCGCGCTCATCACGCGCGCCATCGAGGCGGGGAAAATCGTCGTCACCGGCAACAAGGCGCTGCTCGCCGAGCACGGGAAGGAAATCTTTGATCTCGCTGCGGCGAGAAATGTGCCCGTGTTCTTCGAGGCGGCGGTGGCGGGCGGGATTCCGATCATCAAGGCGGTGCGCGAGAGCTTCGTGGGGAATCACATTCTCAGCATCCACGGCATCATCAACGGCACGACGAACTACATCCTCACCCGCATGACGGACGCCGGGCTCGAATACGCCGACGCGCTCGCCGAGGCGCAATCGCATGGCTACGCGGAGACCGATCCCACGCTCGACGTGAACGGCTGGGACGCCGCTCACAAGGCGATCATCCTCGCCTCGCTCGCCTACGGCACATGGATTTGCCCGAGCAAAGTTTTCGTCGAAGGCATCGAGCACGTCACCGCGCGCGACATCGCCTTTGCAAAAATGCTCGGCTACCGCATCAAACTTCTCGGCATCATCAAAGCGGACGCCGCCGGCGAAATCGAAGTCCGCGTGCATCCCACGCTCATCCCGGAGAAGCACGTCCTTGCGAGCGTCCACGGCGTTTACAACGCGCTGTGCGTCCACGGCGACATCGTGGGCGAAACGCTTTTTTACGGACGCGGCGCGGGGCAGGACCCCACGGCCAGCGCCGTCATCGCCGACCTCGCCGAGGCCGCGTGCGCGCTCGCCAGTCCGCGACGCGATTGCGGCTTCATGCCCCACGGACTCTACGGCGATTGCAAGGCGCTCGATGCGATCACCTGCCATTATTACCTCCGCATTCCCGTGGAGGACAAACCGGGCGTGCTCGCTCAAGTCGCCGGAGCACTCGGCGGGAGTAACATCGGCATCAGCTCGATGATTCAGCCCGAGAGCGAAGGCGAGCAGGCGGAGTTGATCCTCATGCTCCACGACGCCACGCACGCGCAAGTCCGCCACGCCATCGAGCACATCCAATCGCTCGCCTGCGTAAAAGGCGCGCCCCTTTTGCTCCGCGTGGAAAATTTCGCGGCGTAGCTGACAAGCGCCGCCCGCCTGTGGCACAAGCGGCGC
>JAYUIF010000394.1:0-6738 GCA_043766295.1 Spartobacteria bacterium
AGGTGTTGCCGTAGCCTTGCGGCAGCAGGAACGTGTTCGCCACAGGCCCGAGCAGCAGGTCGCCGCGTGCAGCGACATCGAAGCTGCTCTTGCCGGCGAACAGTGTCGTCGGCAGCCACGTCTCCGGCGCGTAGGGTGCTTCGTTGGTGATGTTCGTGAGCGATGGCGAGCGGGTGGAGTTTGTGTGGATGCTGAATCCTGCATCGAGAGTGCCGGTGCCGCGTTCGACGTAGTAAACGCCGCCATTGATGTCGTGACCTGCGCTCACCGTAAGATCGCCGCCGCCCATCTCGACATTGCCTGCGGCGTTCGGCACGCCCTTTGGCATCCGCGCGTTCGTGGGCACCGCTGCATCCACGTTGCTGACATCGTGCCCGGCAAACATGGTCACATTGCCGCCGCCAAGCGCGCCTACGCCCTGGAAGAAGTTGCTGAAATTTACCCACCATGTTGTGGAAGCCGCTTCGCCAAATTTGGAGATTCCGAATTCACCGGTCAAAGGATCCACGTAGCCCCGGCGATAGAGCCAGTTTTCCGGCAACTGCCGCTGTGAGTCTGCAACCAAAACACCAGCGATGTTGCGTGTGTAGTGTGCGATGTCGCCCTGCGCGGAAATCGCCACGTTGCCGCCGCCGAGTGTGTATTGCACAGCGTAGGGCGGGCGATCCTGAATCGCACCGAGTTCGCCGACAGGCGAGCCGAGCCATTTCGGAGTCGGTATATCAAACGTGCCGCCCAAAGTTGGGTCTGCGACTTGTGTGCCCGCCGTGTAGATGCTCGCGAATACGTTGAGAAATTGCACATCGCGACCTGTGGCGATGTCTATGTCCCCTGTGCCCGTGCGGATGACCTGATAGTGACCGGCGATCACTTTGCTGGAGACTGCATTCGGCCCCGGTGTGAACGAGATGTTCGCTCCGCCATTCACACCGAGCAGGAGCGAGCCGGAGTTAGCACCCAGATTTGCCACCGGCAAAACTTGACGGAAATCCGCCGCATCAAAGTCAGCACCGGCAGAGAGCCGATACGACCACGACTGGCTGCCAGCAGCGAGGAGCGGAGCTTCCCACAATGGTTTCACGCCGGGGATGTTTGTGTCCGTGGGTGCCGGGCCGAATCCATCGCTGAGTGCTCCGTTGAAAACGAGATTCCCCGCCGCACGCAAAGTCAGGATGCCGGGCTCGCTGCTCGTCGGGCCGAAGCGAAATGCGCCGAGTGTCGAGTTCGCCAGATCCCAGTCCGCGCTCAGCGTGAGATTGCCAGTGCGATTGATGATTTCCGCGCCGGGCCTGACGTGGAGCACGGATGAAAGACCCGCGTTGTTTGCGAGCAGTTGTCCCGCAATCGTGTTGGTGTTGTTTCCAAAAATGATGCCTCTCGACCTCACGTTGCCCTGCACGCTGCTCGACAGCGCACCACCGCTCGCGGTGAGATCAAATAAACTGTAGCCCTCGACGACGATGCTCGATGCGCCGGTGACGGTGCCGTTGATTGGCGCGACGGCAAGGTTTGCGCCGCCCGAAGTCTGCGGCGCTCGCAAGTGCAGCGTGCCCGAGGTCTGACCGAGGCCCGCCGTTTTTACGACGCTGAGATCCATCGTGGAGCCGGCCTGAATGTCGAGGACGGCTGCCGTGTTGATGACTCCATTGATTTGCGAGCCAGCTTCGATCGAAACAGCGCCGCCCTTGCCTGCGTTGTCAAAATTCTGCGCTGCGACCGAGAGCTTCGCCGTTGGTGCCAGTGTGACGTTTCCGCCGGCGATCAGATTGATGACGCCGCCGCGTTCGCCCGACGCATCCACATTGCCCGTGACTGTGATGGAGCCTGTATCGGCGGAAACATTGAAGCGACGAGCCTTCGCATCACCGTCAAAAAGCACGTCACCCGTGTGCACGCGGAAGCTGCGCGCTTCCGTGAACTTTGCTGCGTCGAGAACGGAATTGAGCGATGCGAGAGTGGGCAACTCGCCTACATCAATGGAGAAAGAGCCGCCCTTCGCACCGCTGCCGAACATCGTTCCCGCGAGCGTGAAATCACCGCGTGGCGTGGTGACGGAGACGCTTCCCGCATTTCCACCGCCCGCTTCAGCGGCGACTCGTAGAGTGCTGTCGGCAAGAACGCTCACAGAACCGTTGTCAGCGATGAGCCGGATTTGGCCGCCGTTGGTATATTTGATCAGATCGTAGAACGATTGCGCCTTTCCTCCTACGTCGAGATGAGCGCCGATGCTCACATCGCTGTTCGTCGCGTGAAGAGTCAGCAAGCCGCTAGGCATGATGATGTCGCTGTTTGCGACGATGCTCGTGCCTTGCAGAGTCAGGCTCGCGCCAAGACCGGCGGCCTTTGGCGTGGCTGTGCTGTTTGCGGGCTTTTCAAAAGTAAGCGAGCCACCGGCAACGATGGACTGCGTGGCAGAGCGCGCGGCGGTGATGAACGGTGTGTTCGCAACGATGTCGCCCTGCGCGGTGAGTCCGCCCACTTCGCTGATGATGAGGCCGACGGAAGCATCGAGTTCGAGCGTCGCGAACTGATCCACCTTGATCTGGTTTGCGCCGAGACGAATTGCGCCAGCGTGGAATGCGAGTTTTCCCGATGGTGCCACGACAGCGCCGGGCACGGATCCATTCGTTGCATTGTCCAGAAAGATGTTCGATGCGGTGATGTCCACTGCGCCGCCGCCATTGTTGAAGCCCCGGATTTCCGCTGCATGAAGATTCAAGTTTCCTGCCGTGCTGAATGCGCCTGTGCCGTAAAAGTCGAGCGACGTGTAGCTGAGTAGTGACAACGTTTTTGAGCTTTCGAGTCCTTTGAGAGTTGCCCCGGCGAGAACAAGTCCCGTCGTCGGCTGGAGGGTTCCCGGGTTGTCGAGTTGGACGCTGATTTGGCCGCTGTTGAGTGCAATGGACGTGCCGGTGAGTGTTGCAGTTGGATCGAGTGAAGTTGCGTAGGTGGAATCCAGCGTGATGCCTGCTCCCGAGATACGCGCACCTTCGCCGATGGTCATCTTCGGGACTGTCGAGTTTCCAAGGCCGCTTCTCACGATGCGCGCAGAAGGATCGCTCGTCACACGCAGCAACGTTCCATCACCGCTGCCTGCAACTTTTGCATCGCCGAGTAATAGCGTATCGGCAGGCCCGCCGAGCCTGCCTGTTTGTAGAATTTCCGCATCGGGCGCGAGCGTCAGATTGTTTTTTGCAACGAGAATGATCTCAGCACCGGCGAGCGGTGAACCTGCATTGTCCAGCGAGACGTTGCCGGATTTGACAACGACCGTCGTTCCGTCGGTGCCCTGTGTTCGTGTGCCGCCGATGAGCAAACTTTCCGCACCGTATTTGCTGAGTTGCGCTGCATTTAGCGTGAGCGTGCCGACTGTGCCTGATCCTGAAGAACCGCTGATCAAAATATCCACCGGGCTGCTGATATCTACGAGACCGCCGCGCCCATGCCCCATTCCCCTCGCGGAGACGGAGCCTTGCAAGATCATCGCCGTAGAAGCCTGGAAGATGAGATGTCCGGCATCCTTGGGCAGACGTGGTATGCTCGTCTCGTTCGCGAGCGCGCCGCCGAGCAGGAAGCTGTTTGCAAGGAACTCATCGTATTGTGAGCGATTACGGACGACGGCGGACGATGCCACTTCAAAGCGCGTGACGAGCGGATGGACAACGCGCTCGGAATTGAGGTCGTTGAATCGGAAGCCGGACACGAGGTTCGCGCCCTCCGGCAGTGCGACTGTGTTGTATGGCGTGCCACTTTGCGGAGTGACGAGAAATGCTCCGGGCAACAACGCATAGCGCGCGGGCAGCAGCGTGTAGTCGCCCTCGGGCAAGCCATCGCTCGCGCCGAGATGCACGCGGTCGCCGACTTTCAGGCTGCTGTTCACGTAGCCCGCATCGCCGCCCAGATTGGTCGCTTTCGTGTTGGGGTTGAAAGGAGCATACGGCGCGAAATTGGCACCGTAGTTCGGGATGACTGCGAAGCCCGTGGACGATGCGAGAACGTCTTTGCTGCCGCCGTTTCCTGCGACCCAGCGATAGGCGTAAAGGTCGCCGCCGCCGCGCAGGTCTATCGAGGAGCCGCGCTGTGTGGTGATGCTTGCCGCGGAAAGATTCACATTTTTCCCGGCCACTCCACCGGCGGTGATGTCCGCGCCAGTCGGATCGATCCACGCGATACCGTTGAGAATCAGGCCATATGGAATAAGCGACTCCTGCTTGCTCGTCGGATCAAAAGCCGCGACCGATGTGACGCTGCGCGAAGTGAGCGTGAGTTGCTGCGTGGCTGCCACGGCCTTTCCAGTGATCGGATCCTGCGGCGCTGTTCCAGTGCCATCCCAACCAAGATTGATCTGGCCGATTGGCGCACGCAACACGCCGTCCTGTTTAATCGTCGAGCTGTAAATATTCAGGCTGCCGCCTGCGGAAAGTGGCAATTGCGCAGTCCCGGAGCCGATGAGCGTAACAGACCCTTTGTGCGCTGTGACGCCGACATTGTAGTCCGATGCCGCGATGGTGAAACTCACGGCTGTCGGCGGATAAATTTGCGCGGCGCGCATCACGATATCGCCAGCCACGCTGAGCGCGCCGTCGCCACGGATGTCGCCGCCGTCCGCGATGAAATTCGCCTTGCCGATGCCCTGGAGCGAGAGGCTGCCGACATCAATGATGCCCGCCTTTACCGTGAGGACACCGTTTCCAAATGTCGGGTCGAAATTGAAAGGTTTTCCGTCAATGACGAAGGGGCTTTGCTGATCCTGCGGCAGCGTGGGAGGAATGAACGGCGTTCCGAGTGCGACGTAGGGCGCGCTGAGATGGATCGCGCCATCGCCGAAGATTACACCGCCGTCTGCCACCGCGAGCGTGCGCTGCGCATTCAGCGTGACTGCGCCGGTGAACTTCACGGTGCCGCGTAGTGCGAGTGAATCAAATCCGCCCTCGGCGAAACGATCCGCTGCAAAATATCCCATGCCGAAAAGCGCCGCGCCTTGATTGTCGATCACTGCGTGGCCGATGGCCGACTGCCCCGTGCCGTAGAAGCTTTTCGGAATGGTGGAGCCGCTCTGTTTCACCTGCATCGTCACATCAAGCGGTGTGAGCGCAGTGCTCACGCCCACTTGCGTGAAGCGTCCGGATGAAAGCACCAGATTGCCGCCAAGCGCAGTCGGGCCGCCAGCCGCACCGCGCAGTGTCGCATCGGTAAAAAGTTCCTGCGCTCCCCGGAGCGTGATGGTTCCTGCATCGCTATCCATCCGCGTGCGGACGTAGCTGGTTGCGAAAAGCGGCGCATTGACTCCGCTGTTCACAGGAACCAGCGGCGAAGTGGCGGACAAATTATCGCGAGGCGCGACCAATGGCGAAAAGTCGAGCATCCCGCTCGCGCCGGATACATCGAGCACGGCCCCGCGCTCAGCGACAATATTTCCCGAGATGTTGATATTGCCTCCCGGCAGCACGGTGCCGGTGTGCGCGCCGTAGTTGTTTGGCGTGAAAAAGGTGGCACCTGCGGTGGAGAGAAAGCTCGTCGGCCCGATATCCACAGTCGGCAGAGCAAAGGACGGCGGATTCAATGCGAGGAATGTTCTGCCACCGGAAACGGAAATGGAACCACCGGGAGCAACGATTGTCCCGAATACCGCCGCAGTATCTCCAGCGATGCTCACGCTGGCTTTTGGATCCGTGTGAATGGACGAGCCTTTTCCCATCACGAAATCGCCGCGCACGATCAAGTCCGCCGGGCTGGATTTGAACGGATCCCTCACGCCCGCTGCTGTGAAAGCGAGGCTGACCGGAGTGCGAAGCGCCTGCGGCAACACCATCGGAACGAGCTGAATCCCGCCTGCCTCGGGCGAGTTTGCCACGGCGATGTAATTTTGTGCGATTGGTTCGATGTCCGTTCCGGGCGCGATCCACACGGCGGAAAGATAACGATCAGGATTGCTCGTCGGCTCGCCGAGACCGTTGAGTGCAAAGTTGCCGAAACCGCCTTGATTAAAAAACTCCGGCGATAAAAGCAGAATGTCAGGATTTCCTGTCGTGCCGCCGACTTGAATTGCCGGTGCCAGCAGCGAGAGCGATCCGCCTTTCGCACCGGAAAACCCTTTTAATTTCGCGTCGAGTTTTAGCGAGCCACCGATGATGGAAAGAATGTTCCCATCCTGCCCTCCGCGAATGATGATGCTTCCACCGTTGCCAAATGTGCGCTTGCCCGTCGGGCTGAAGGACACGCCTCCGCTCACATCCACCAGACTGCCCTTGGCCAAATCCGTGTCGTAGCCGATCACGGTGATGCTGCCGCCGTCCACGACGAGTGGGAGCATCAACGCGGTGGGAGAAGTAGCGCGGTCATCCACGATAAAACCAGCCGTGCTCAGCGATGCCATCGCACCGAGCGAGAAGTGGCCTCGCGCAGGATCGGGCGCGGGAGTGTGCGCCTCGCCACCCGGCAGAGCGTTGAGTTTCGCCAGCGTGTTTGCAGAAACTTGATACGCCGAAAAGCTGAGGCTGCCACCGGGCGCGAAAATCTTTCCATCAATGTCGAGGTTCGCCGCCTTCAGCGAGATCGAGCCTTTGGCCGGAGCGTTGAGTGCGACGCCGACGGGAACGGTGACGTTCCCATCGCTATTGTCTATGGTCAGCGTCCCAAATCCGTTCGCCCCTACGAGGTCGGGAGAAAGCACCACACTGCCCACACGCTCAGGACTCAGTGCGAGAGGTTCGCCATTGTTGTCCACGGAAAATGGCT
>JAYUIF010000395.1:0-16219 GCA_043766295.1 Spartobacteria bacterium
GAGGAGGGCGGTGGTGCGGAAGGCGAAGCCCATGTCGGGCCATTGCGAGAGCAGCAGCCATTTCGCGCCCCAGCACACGAGCGCGAGCGCGTCGCTGGCGAGGAAGATTTTCACCAGCACCACGATGAGGCGCTTGGTTTCGAGCCGCGCGATTTCTTTCCTCATAAACCAATAGAGCAGGCTGAAATTTGTGAGCGCGACGAAGCCCGTGCTGAGCGCGAGGCCGGTGTGGCCGTAGCCCCAGCGGATGAAGAGCGAGTTCAGTCCGTAGTTCAGCGCGATGGAGAAAAAGCTGATCACCATCGGCGTCTTGCGGCGACCGATGGCGTAGAATGCGGGGGCCAGCACTTTCATCCCGGCGTAGGCGGCGAGGCCGGTGGCGTAGTAGCGGAGGGCGGCGGCGCTTTGCTCGATGTCGTGCGTGACGACTTTCCCGTGCTCGTAGATCAAGCTGAGGATTGGTTCGGAGAGCATCCACAGGCCGACGCTCGCGGGCACGGTGAGGAAAAAGACGAGGCGGATTCCGCGTGCGAGCGCGCCGCGAAAATCCCCGCGATTTCCGAGCGCGGCGCTGCGCGAGAGGAACGGCAGAATGACCGTGCCGATGGCGACGCCGAACATGCCGAGCGGAAGCTGCATCAGCCGGAATGCGTTGTTCAGCCACGTCACCGAGCCGGCTTCGCAGTGCGTGGCGAAGCTGGTGTTCACCATCACATTTACCTGCACGGCGCTCGCGGCGATGACGGCGGGCGCCATGTTGCGCAGCACTTCGGCGACGCCGGAATCGCGCCAGTGAAAATCCAATCTCGGGTGGTAGCCGATGCGCCGCAGCGAGGGAAATTGGATGGCGAGCTGGAGGAAGCCGCCGATGAGCGTGCCATACGCGATGCCGAAAAGCGCGTGACGGCCAAAGCCGCTATCCATCCACCACGCGAGCGCGGTGCCGCCGACGATGCTGCCGATGTTAAAAAACGACGACGCCATCGCGGGCCAGCCGAAAACGTTTTTGGCGTTCAGCATCCCCATCACCTGCGCGGCGAGCGAGACCATGAGGATAAACGGGAACATCACCGACGTGAGTTGCGAAGTGAGCACCGCGTCCTCGCCGGTGAATCCGCCGGCGACCAGGCCGACGAGCTGCGAGGAAAAGATCATCCCGAGCGCGGTGATGACGCCCATCACCACGAGCGTGAGCGTGCCGATGCGGTTCGCCAATTTCCACGCGGCGGGCTCTCCCTCGGTGGTGATTTTTTTTGAAAATACCGTGATGAATGCGGTCGAGAGAGCGCCCTCGGCGAAAAGATCGCGGAGCAAATTTGGAACACGAAACGCGGTGAGGAAGTATTGCAGCGTCTTCGTGCCGAAGAGCGTGTTGAAGAGAACTTCGCGCACGAGCCCGAGCACGCGCGAACACATCACGGCGAGGCCGACGATGGCGGTGGCTTTGCCGGTGCGAGGGAGTTTGGAATCAGCCATTGCCGGATGCTTTGCGAAGGCGATCCATGATTGCGATACCGAGACCCTCCTCGGCAACGGATTCGACGACGATGCGATTCAAGCCGAGCGAATCGAGAACGCGGAGCTTGGCAAAAAGCGTTGCTGCGGCCTCATGGGAATCACCCGCGTGACTGAGCACCTCGACATGCGCAAAATCGTGCGACTCCGGTTCACTGCACCAAGCGAGTAGCCCCACACGTTCCTGCGCGTCGGCCTCCGGCACGGCGTCAATCGGGAGCAGGGTGACTGGCGTGCGCGGAGCGTAGTGGCTTTTGAGTTGGCCGGGGCTGTTCGGCACATGACTGCGCGGCTGCGTGCGCACGTCTCCAAATTCCGCAAGTTGCTCGCGAGTCACCGCGCCGTCCCTCATCACCCACAGGGTTCCTTTGCTCGGCATCACGATCGTGCTTTCCATGCCGATGTGACACGGGCCGTCGTCCACGATGAGATGGATGCGATCCTTGAGTTCCTCATGGACGTGAGCGGCCGTCGTGGGGCTGATACGGCCAAAACGGTTCGCGCTCGGCGCGGCGAGCGGCTGGCCGAAGCCCTCGATGATTTCTTTGAAAATCGGCTGCGCACTCATGCGAACGGCCACGGTGGGAAGTCCAGCGGTGATGAGGTCGGGGACGATTTTATTGCGCGGCAGCACGAGCGTGAGTGGGCCGGGCCAGAATTTCTCGATGAGTTTTTCCACCAAATCCCACTCCTCATCTTGAATCACGCAAAGGTTTGTCAGCCAATCGAGTCTCGGCAGATGGACGATCAGCGGATCGTTTTTCGGGCGCTCCTTCGCTTGGAAAATGCGCATCACCGAATCGGGATTCAGCGCCCACGCGGCGAGGCCATAGACAGTCTCCGTCGGCAGCGCGACGGGGTATCCGCCCGTGAGCAAATACACAGCCGCTTCGACGGCATCGGTTCGCTGCGCGGATGTTCGGACTGGCGCGATTTGCGTTTTCATTTTTGCTGTAAAGCAGCGCGGGCGGCGCGGACGGCGGCGGCAGCTTCGTCCACAGTCGCGCCAAATGCAGTGAGGTGCCCCATCTTCCGCCCCGGCTTGGGCGCGGCCTTTCCATAAAGATGAAGTTTCACGCCGGGCATGGTGAGCGCGGCGGCCCAGTTCGGTTCGCCGTGCGTCCATTCGTCGCCGAGTAAATTTGCCATCGCAGCGGGGCTCAGCGATTCCGTGCTGCCGAGCGGCAAGCCGCACACGGAGCGCACCTGCTGCTCGAATTGCGACGTGACGCTCGCATCGAAGCTGAAGTGCCCGCTGTTGTGCGGACGCGGGGCGAGTTCGTTGATCACGATTTGGCCATCGGCCAAAAGGAACATCTCCACCGCGAGCACGCCGACGAGATCGAGCGCCGCCGCCACTTTGCAGGCGAGGGCGCGTGCCTGCTCCGCGACTGCGGCGGGGATGCGCGCCGGGCAGTAGGTGATGTCGAGAATGTGGTTCGCGTGTTCGTTTTCGCACACCGGCCAAGTCGCGATTTCGCCATCCACGCCGCGCGCGACGAGCACGGAAATCTCGCGCTCAAACGTGATGAATTTTTCCAGCACCGCAGGCTGTCCCTCGAACGGCACCCACGCCGCCGCGAGATCATCGCCCGGCGCGAGTTTGCGCTGGCCCTTGCCGTCGTAGCCGAAGGCGGCGGTCTTCAGCACGCCTGGCAGTCCGATTTCACGCGCCGCGTCTGCAAGCTCCGCCGCAGTCTCGACACGGCGAAACGGCGCGACCGGCAGACCCGCACCGGAGAGGAATTCCTTTTCCCGCAAACGCTGCTGGCAAATGTGAAGCACCCGCCCCGCAGGCCGCACGGGACAATGCGCCGCAGCCCACTCGACTGTGCGCGACGGCACATTTTCAAACTCGAACGTGAGCACCGCGACGCGCTTCGCAAACGCGCGCACCGCCGCCTCGTCGTCGTATCCCGCCGTCACTTCGTCGTCCGCGACCTGTCCGGTCGGCGTGTCGTATTCCGGCGAAAAAGTGATCACGCGGTAGCCCATGCGCCGCGCCGCGATGGCAAACATGCGCCCGAGCTGGCCGCTGCCCATCACGCCGAGAGTTGCACCCGGAAGAATCGGCCCGCTCATGGCAGTTTCTGCCCCAGCACTTCGTCCGTCTGTTTTTTGCGAAAAGCGATGAGCGCCTTTCGCACGCGTGTGTCATGCAGCGCGAGGATGCCCGCCGCGAGCAGGCCCGCGTTTTTCGCACCCGCCTCGCCAATGGCCATCGTCCCCACCGGCACTCCGCCGGGCATCTGCGCGATGCTCAGCAGCGAATCCATTCCGCTCAGCGCGCGACTTTGCACCGGCACGCCGAGCACCGGCAGATGCGTGTGCGCCGCGACCATTCCCGGCAAATGTGCCGCACCGCCAGCGCCCGCGATGATCACATGAATCCCACGACCCGCCGCAGCTTTCGCAAACTCCGCGAGCAAATCCGGCGTGCGATGCGCGGAGACGATGCGCGACTCGTGCGGGATGCCAAATTTCTCCAGCATCTCGACGGCGTGCTTCATCGTCTCCCAATCGGACTTGCTGCCCATGATGACTGCGACTTGCGCGTCTGTTTTCATCCGAGCGAGTGAAATATGCCGCACCGCAGGTGTCGAGCGCGCTGTGAGCTATCACGAAGTGCGTTCGACATTTGCCGCACATTCAGTTTCCCTCACGGCCATGTCGTCCGAGCTTCCATCGCCGCCTCGCGAAAATATTGTCCTCATCGGATTCATGGGCAGTGGCAAATCGTCCGTCGGGCGGATGCTCGCAAAGCGGCTGAACTTTCGATTTCTGGACACCGACGCGCTCATCGAGGAACGCGCGTGGATGCCGATAAAGGACATTTTCGCCAAACACGGTGAGGCGTTTTTTCGCGACCGAGAGACAGCGACTATCGCATCACTCGCAGGCGCGCGAGGGCACGTCATCGCGACCGGCGGCGGAATCGTGACGCAGCCGCGCAACCTGCCGCTGCTCCACAAACTCGGATGGGTGGTGTTGTTGAAAGCCGACCCCGATGAAATTTTCCGCCGTGTCGCACACAATAACCGCCGCCCGCTGCTGCAAGTCGAAAACCCGCGCGAGCGCGTGGAAACGATGCTCGCCGAACGCCAGCCACTCTATGAACAGGCCGCCGACTTTTGCGTGGATAGCACCGGCCTCCAGCGCGAAGCCGTGGTCGAGCGTGTGATCGAAGGTGCGCGCAAAGTTTTCGGCTGGCCGGAGTCGGCGGAGTCTTAATTCGCCAGCGCGGGCTCGTCGTATTTCGCGAGCCATTCGCGATGCACCTTGGGCGAGATTTCGCTCGGCTTGATCTCGCTGCGCCCGCCCCAAAAAACATTCGTGTAGTCCACGGGGATGCCGATGGATGCAAGGTGCGCGTCTATCGCCGCCTTGTGCGCGAAGACGCGTTCCTTCTCGGTGCCGTGGCAGACGGCCATGATGTTCACGTTGTTGAAATCCGGCCCGCCCTCGCGCCAGTAGCAGTGCGTGAGAATCGGGTGCCGCCCCACTTCGCCCCCCGCCTCGACCTCGCGCCCCGCCGGCACGCGCCAATGGAAGAGCGCGTTGAATTTTGTGACACGCTGACCGCTCGCGCTCGGCTTGACGTGTTCGAGGAAGGTCGAGAAGCGCCCGATGACCTGCCGCGAATTCAAGTCCTCCGCCACGCGGCAGAACGTCTCCAAGTCCACGCCGGCCTCCGCCGCGCGCGACTCCCACAGGCCGGTGCGCACTTCGTCGAGCGTGAGTTCGCGTTTGAGCGCGCAGAGGATTTCCCATTCGAGATCGGTGAGCGCGACGATGCCGACGCGGATCATTTTTGCGAGGTCGTCCGACTTGTCGCCGGGCTCGATGATCTTCCGCCGCACATGGCCGACGCCGAGGGCGAAGATGCCCTTCGCGGGCATGAGCTTGAACTTCGTGCAGCCCGTGTGGCGCATCAGCACGCGCGCGTGCTCCGCCATGTCCGAGCCCGCAGGGACTTTCAGCGTCGTCCACAGCCGGTAGGCGCTGCCGGTCGTCTGATTGTCCGTGCTGCGCACGACGACATGCCCGCTGAACGGATCGTTTTGAAACATCCAATCGAACGCGTCGTTGAGTTTTTCCTCCGGCACCTGCCACGCGACGAGCGCGCCCTCGGCGAGGTTGCTGGCGACAAGCGTCTGCCTCACGCGGCGGATGGTGCCCGCCGCAAGCATCGTCTTGATGCGCTCCAAAACGGTCGCCAGCGGGACGCCGCTTTTTTCCGCGATAGCCACGAAAGGCTCGCGCACAAAGCCGGCGATCTTGTCCTCGGACACGGCGAGGATCTGCGAGTTGATGGGATCTGTGTGTTCGATGATGGATGACATGAAAGCGGATGGTTATGCGGATTTTTCGGCGAGTTGTTTTCCGCTGCGCCACCATTTGAGCGGCAGCAGCGCGAGGGCGATGATCACGAGTTGGCAAAGGCTAAACTGCCAAAGCCGAAGCGCGCCATTTTCTGAACGGCCGTAGCTGTGCAAGCCGATGTCGAGCATGTTGGTGCCGAAGAAACTGATCGAAGTGACGATGTTGCCGAAGACAGCCGCAGCCATCAGCCCGCGTGCGCCCATGTAGCGGCCCCAGCGCGCGTGGAGGATGATGAGATTCCATAGCACGATGAGCAGCGCGCCATTTTCCTTCGGGTCCCAGCCCCAAAAACGGCCCCAACTTTGATCCGCCCAGATGCCGCCGAGCACTGTGCCGGTGAAGCTGAACAGCGCCGCGAAACAAATAATCGCATACACGGAGCGTTCGAGTTTTTTGCCCAACTCGGCATCGAGGCTCGGGGTGAAAACGCCGCGCAACACGTAGAGAATTCCCAGCGCGCCGGCGAGGTAGGTGGAGGCGTAGCCGAGGTTGATGATGACGACGTGCGTCGCGAGCCAGAAGTTCGAGTCGAGCACGGCCTGCATCATTTCGAGCGTATCGCCTTCGAGCGCCTTGTGGCTCGCGATGATGAGCGTGGCAAAACCAACCATCGCCGCCGCCGCGCTCGCGATGCAGCCACGGAAATAAAGTTCCAGCAACAGCCCCAGCCCCGCTGCGCCCCAGCCGACGAAGACGGCAGCGGAGTAAAGATTGATCACCGGCGGACGCCCGATGAGCACGATGCGCGTGATGATTCCCGCCGTGTGTAGCGCGAAGGTGAATACGAGCAGCCAGCGTGTCGCTTTCCCCAGCGGCTCGGCCATTCCGAGCCACGAAAAGAGCGAGAGCAGCAGGACGCACACGTAGAGCGTGATGGTGAAATTGAACGGATCGGCGTCGTTGAAAGTCCGCTCGTGCCGCGCTGTCGAGAGCGCGCCGGGCACTGCGGCGAGCGCGGTTTGCTGGTCGTGCAGCGCGGCATTGAATGCGCTTGCATCGCCACGCTGATAGGCCGTGACCATGCGTGAGTAGTTGCGCACGCCCGCGTCCACGCGTTGCGCGAAGACGGCGCGGGTGAGGCTCTCGAAGAGCGTCTCGAACTCATCCGCCTTCGTCGCCGACGGCACGATGCCCACGGCATTTTCGCCAAACGCCGCCTCCTCCTGAAGCTGCTTGTAGCGCTGCACGAAGACGAAATAAACGCGCTGCTCCTTCGTCAGATCATTGTCCCCGCTCTGCGCGTGGATGCTCGCGAAGTCCTTCGGCAAAAACTGTTCGTAGCGCGAAAGCTCCGTCTCCCACGAAAATTTATCCTTCGCATGCTCCTGCTCCGTTCCGATGAGCGCCTGCTCCAACTCCGCCTGAAAACTCTGCGTGTCCGTGACCTGAATCGCATTTTGGATCACGCGGTAGTAATTGAATTTCCGCAAGATTTGCTGCGCTGCCTTTTGGTAGGGCGTCAGCTCGGAGGTTTTCCTCTGCCTCATCCGTCCATCGGGGCCTGTTACCGCCGAGGCTTCCAGCAAGTCGTCAAGGTGCGCGTAAACTTCATTCGCGGAGAAATACTTCACCGATTTGTTTTTTTCACCGAGCAGCGTCTTCAAATCCAGTTCGTCCACTTTGAAAACCTTCCGCGCGTTGGCCTCGGTGGGCTTGCACATGGCTTCGAGCAGCCACTCGCTCGCGCTCATTTTTACGCCCGTCTCGCGGTCGTTGAAATCGGACACCTCACGGATGGCGAGCAGCGCATTGCGAGCGAGCGAATCCCACGGCTGGATGCGGCCTTTCACCAGCACCGGCAGCGCGCCAAATTCGCGCACGTTGATCTCCGTCTTCGCCTTCGGCGGAATGAAGCTCATCACAAACCCGACCACCGCGCCGATCAAAGCGACGTGCGGCAGCCATCGAGTCCATCCGGTCGTTGGAGAAGTTTGAGTTTTCATTTTTTGGCGCGCTTTTGTGTGAAGCGCAAAAGGTGGATGAGAAACTGTAGCATCATTCCGAGCGAAACGACGACGCATGACACGTAGGGCAGCCACGCGGCGGGATTTTTCACCACCTGCAAAATGGTCGTGCGGTCACCCGGCAGGAAGCTCGCCTGAAAGAACGTTTCTCCATCGTAGCGCAGCGGCTCGTTCATTTTAATCAAGCGCGTGCTCTCCTCGCCGGTGCGCGGATCTTTGAGCTTCACGAGACTGGAGAAATTCTTCGGCTTCTCGGTGCCCTTGTATTTGTCGTGGCTGAACTTCACCAGCGTGAGCGAAAATGGTTTGTAGAATCGCGCCGGGCGCATCCGCAGCGCGTAGGTTTTTCCGCCGACCTCCACATTTTGCGCGGGGAGTTTTTCGGAAAAAAGTTCACCCCACAGCGAGACGAGATACGTGCCGATGGGTTGCCCGTCTTTTATCAGATCAATGTAAGCGGCCATAAAATTGCGCTCGTCCTGTTTGCTGGCCGGCGCGAGCGGCGAAGCCTTGTGCGTCTTGCCGTAGCCCTCGGTGACGGGGTGCGGCGGCGTCTCCCCCTCCGCGATTTTCAGAAGGTCGCTGTTGCGCATGAAGGTGCGCACTTTCACCGCGAACGGCAGCCCCGGCAGCGCGATGACGCCGCCCTTTGCCAGCACGCTCTGCGGGATGGCGACGACGTCCTCCTGCCCGTCGCCAGCGTCGCTCACGATGGCCAGTTCGCATTCCAAGTCGCTGGCGGAGTAGCTCGCCGTTTCGCCATTGGTGATGATCATCCGCGTTTCACGCTGCCACAGACTCGTGAGCAAACCGCCGACGAGCATGATGACGATGCCGAGGTGCGTGAGCATCACGCCGACTTTCGGCCAGCGCAGCTTGTAATGCGCGAAAGCGACGAGCGCTAAATTCGGCACCGTGACCGCGAGCATGAGCAGCCAGCCCGGCCACTTCGAATAACCAACGTGCAGCATCGCCCACGTCTCCACCACGCAGAGCGCGGTGACCACTGCCACGCGCCACGCCCCGACCTTGAACCGCGTAAAATACGAAGCGACCAGCCCCGCAAGCAGCACCCCGCCGACGAGGTAGCCGCCGGGCAGCGGCACGCTCTTGAAAATCCACGAATAAATTCCGTTCGCCGGCAGGCTTTGGATGAAAGTGTTGAACGTCTCGCCGCCGAGCGGGCCATCGCGCTGCGGGCTGATGACGAGTTGATCGAAGTATTTTTTCTGCGCGTTCTGGATGCCGATGTCCACTTGGTCGAGCGTGCCGAAAACGATGATGAGCATCGCAAAGACGAGGCAGGTGATGACGAGCTTCAACGAGCTGAAAAAGCGGAGAACGGCGTGCATTATTTGAAGCGGATGGATTGCAGAAATGCCGTGAAGCCCGCGCTCTCCGCGGCCACGGCGGGCGCGTCGCCGCTCATTTTGAAAAACCAAGTCTCGCCCGCGTGCGGCACGATGGCGGCGAGCGTGCGCTGCGGCTGTGATTTTCCCTCCGGCGGCTTGTCGCCTGCCATGTCGAAGAGCAGTGCCTTTTCCGCGCCGACCTCGATCTCTTTCTGCGCCGCCGCGAGATCGCCATCGGCCAAAGTTGCGATGCCGATCTGGCCGCGCCAACGATTCACATTCGCGAGTGTGCCGCCCGCCGGGCCGGGCATTTTGCTCACCGAGACATCCGCCTCTCCCGCACGAAAACTCGCCAGCCTCATCGCCGATGGCGGCTGTGCGACCCATGTATCGGGCGTCTTCCATTCCGGCAAAGCGGACGGCTCAGCTTCCGAAGGCGCGGGCATCTTCGGCTGGGGTGCCGGGTCTTTCGCAGCGCGGTAGATGCGGATTGCATCGTCCTTGCACCCCGCGAGCGCGGCGAAAAGCACGAGCGGCAAGACGCGCCGGAAGTTTATGAATTTGGAAATTGTCATGTCGCAGTATCGCGCAGGGCTAGTTCAACCCGCCGCGAGCCAGCCTTCTTAGCCCGCCTCGCAACTACGGCAAGCGCGATAGGTGTCTGTTGAACGTGTCGCCACTACGGATTACGCGGATGATTGACCACGGATTACACGGATGTCCACGGATGGCTGCTTCGTAAAAAACACTCATCCGTGTTCATCCGTGTCATCCGTGGTTAAAAAATTCTCAGCATCCCCATCATCATCAGGTAGCGGTGATCAAACGGTTTCCCTCGCGATGAACTCCAGCGTGCGGGCGACGTTGGCTTCGATGGAAAATTGCGCGCCTTTTGCCAGCAATCGCTCGCGAATTTCCGTCCGGCGTCTGGCATCGGCCCATCGGGAAAGTGCAGCGGTGAGCGCGGGCACATCGCCGGGCGCGACGATTTCACCCTCGATGCCCGACTCGATGATTTCCGCAAAACCATTCGCCGTCGTGGTGATCACGGGCAGGCCAGCGGCGAGAGCTTCGAGGCAGGCATTCGATAAAGGCTCATAGATCGTCGGCAGCGCAAAAACATCCGCCGCCGCGAGCAGGCGCGTCATTTCCGCCCGCGACTGCGGCCCGAGGAAACGCACGCGCTCCGAGCGCGGCAGCCCGCGAGTTTTTCCACGGCCCGCGACAAACAGCGTGGCACCCGGCAGCGCATCCACGGCAGCGATGGCGTGGCGCAGACCTTTGCGCTCCCATCCCGAGCCGGCGAAAAGCACCGTGTAATCGCCGTCGCGCAGCCCCAGCGCGGCGCGGACTTCAGCGCGGTTTGCCGACGGCGCGTTGGCAGGCACGCCATTATAGATCACCTCGATGCGCTGGGCGGGCGTGCCGAAACGCGCGATGATTTCGTCTTTCACCATCTGCGAATTCGCAATGATGCGCCGCGCTCCGCCGGTGAAAAGCGCGCGCTCCAGCCGCACAAGCTGGCGATGCTTCGCGTTGAAACGACGAAACAGCGGTTTCCAAAATGGCTCAAATTCCGCGCGGCGCTCCAGCCACGAAGCGTGAACGCCATCGCCTGCGCGAAAGACATCGCACTCCCACACTCGCTCAAGACTGAGCACGAAATCGCAGCCGCTGCGCCTACGCCATTCCCGCACGTCGTCGGCAAATGCAAAGGGGCTGCGCGCTTTCAAAATCGTGCCAAAAGGCTGCGCCACATCCGCCGCAAAAACATCCTGCGGCCACTCCACATCCGTGACCAAAAAAAGTTCATGGCCCGCGCGCCCCAGCTCCGCCATGAGCCGCAGCAGATAGGCTTCAGCTCCACCGGAGCCGGAATATCCGCGACGAACGAGACCGAGTTTCATGCACGGCGCTTGTAGCCGGGCGCGCGCGGCGCGGAAGCTCTTACTTCTCCGCTGCGGATTTCGACTCGCCACGAGGGCACTTGAAATTGGACGTTTGCAGCGTGCAGCAACCGCCGCCCATTCTTTACGCAACCAGCGCTCGCATCGGCGGCGCGGGTCTCGATGCCGTGGCGCTGGAATCGCTCCGTGCGCTCGAAGGCGCGGCGCTCGATTGGCACGCGCTAGCTTTTGAAAATCGCAGCGAGTTGCCGGACGCGCGCGTCTCGACGCTGCGCTGGCATCCCGTGCGATTGCTCAGCGGGCTTGGCAGCGAGCACTATTACGCGGCGAAAAAACACGCGCTGGATCGTGCGGCGGCGCGTCGGATCTCACGAGGGCAGTGGTCGCTTTTCCACGGCTGGAGCGGCGAGAGCGTGCGCACTTTGCGCGTGGCGAAAGAGCGCGGGATTCCTTCGCTCATCGAAATCCCGACGTGGCATCGGCACAAAGGAAAGGACAAGCCGACGCGACTGACGAAGAGCGAGCGCGAGGCCGCCGCGCTGCGTGGCTGGGCGGGCTGGAAGCAGCGCCTGCTCATCACACGGCAGCAGATGCTCGAAGAATACGACATCGCGGATATCATCCTCGTGCTCAGCGAAAAGGCGGAGGAAACTTTCCTCGCGGCGGGCGTGGCGAAGGAAAAACTCTTCCGCCATCAGCGCGGCGTGGACGTGGTGCGATTCGCGCCCGCTGCAACGCCGCCGGAGAAATTTCGCGCAGTCTTCGTCGGCGCGCTCATCGAGCGGAAGGGCGTGCATCATTTGCTCCGCACATGGCGGCGGCTTGCACTGCGCGATGCGGAGTTGGTGCTCGTCGGCACGGTGCATCCAGAAATCGAGCCAGTGCTCCGCGAATGCGCGGGCGACGATGTGATCGTGCGCGGTTTTGTGAAAAACGTGGCGGACGAATATCGCGCGGCGAGCGTCCACATTCTGCCAAGCGAGTGCGAGGGCAGCGCGAAATGCACCTACGAAGCTGCCGCGTGCGGACTCGCGCAAATCACCACGCGCGAATCCGGCGATGTGGTGCAGGATGGCGTGAATGGGATCATCATCCCGCCGAACGATCCCGATGCGCTCGCGGCGGCGATCACGCGCTTGCACGGCGACCGCGACTTGTGCGTGCGGCTCGGTGCCGCCGGGCGCGAGCGTGTCTGCGCGCAATTTACATGGGAGCATTTCCGCACACGTCTGTTGGAGGCGTATGCGCGTGCAAGAAAAACGCCATGAATGTTCTCGTCTTCCAAATAAAGCGCATCGGCGACCTCGTGTTGACCACGCCTGCGCTCGCCGCGTTGAAGCAACTCGGAGCGCGCGTCACGCTCGTGGTGGATGGCCCGTGCAGCTCGCTTTGCCCGGCGATCCCGAACGTGGATGAAGTGCTCGTGTATTCCAAAAAAGGCAGCAACCGTGCGCTATGGCGGCGACTCCGCGAACGCGATTGGGATGTGTGTCTCGATTACACAGCGAGCGACCGCAGCGCGCTGATGGCCTGGTTTTCCCGCACGCCCCGGCGGATCACTTTTACGTGGGCGCGCAAGCGATTGCTGAGAAGGCTCGCGTATCACGAATTCGTCGAATCGCCGGTGCGGCTGGCGCACACTTGCGACCACTATCTCGATCTGCTTCACCCGCTCGGCGTGGAGCGCGGAGCGGAGTCGGCTCCATCACTCGTTTTGCCGGACGATGCGAAGGAAAATGCAGGCGAGATACTGGCCGCGGCAGGCATCACGGGGGACTATGTTCTCATCCATCCCGGCACGGCGCGGGCGGAAAAATACTGGCTCACCGGACGATGGAGCGAAGTCATCTCGCGCCTGCGCGGACTCGGGCTGGCGGTCGTGCTCACGAGTGGGCCGGATGTATTTGAGCGGGCGCACGTGGCCGAAATTTTCACGAAGCTCGATCCGAAATCCACACAGCCGCCGCCAGCAATCAGCATCGCCCCGCCCGACTTGCTCGCGCTCGCTGCGTTGGTGGAAGGAGCGCGCCTCGTCGTGAGTTGCGACACGGCCGTGGTGCATCTCGCCGCAGCATTTCGCCGTCCGCAGATCGCGCTTTTCGGCCCGACGAATCCCTTCCACTGGCGGCCACGCCATGAGCGGGCGGTCGTCATCAGCGCAGCGCAGCCGGCATCGCCGCTCACAAATTTCACCCCAAAAATGAAGGGCGCTCCGATGGAAAGGATTTCAGCGGCGACGGTGCTGAAAGCTATCGAGAGCCTGCTGGCGGAAACGAAATGAGAGCGCAGGTAACAAAAAATCTCTTCGCGCCCGGAGCGCAGTTCGTGGTTTCCTTTCCGCCACATGGCTGAGACCTCAAAAAGAATCTCCCGAAAGGACATCGCAAAAATGTCGTTTGGCGATTTCCTGCGCACAGCGCGGGAGCCGTATCGGCGGCTCTTCAGCTATTTGAAACCCTATCGCCGCCGGTTTTGGCTCGGCATTTTTTTTGGTGTTTGTTTCGCGGTGGCAAATGCGGGGCTGGTGTGGGTGATGAAGAACGCTGGCGACTTGGTGATGCCGAGCGCGGGCAAGCCGGTGTCCTCTCTGCCGCACTTCCTGCGCGACTGGGCCACGCCGGGGCCGGATGGACGTTCGCCGATGGGGATCGTGATTCTTGTGTGCCTCGCGATTCCCGTGGCGATGGCGTTGCGCGGACTTTTTTCCTACCTGAATGCCTACTGCGTGCTGTGGGTGAGCCAGCGCGTGCTCGATGACATCCGCCAGCAAGTCTATCGGCACACGCTCGGGCAGGCGCTGGAATTTTTTAACCGCCAAAAAGCGGGCGACCTCGTGCAGACGGTTTTTAATCAAACGCGCATCGCCCAACAGGCGCTCACGAGCATCGCGAGCGACATTGTGAAGCAGCCCGTCACCATCGTGAGCGCGGTTGGCATGATGGTTTATTACGATTGGAAATTCACGCTGGTGGCGCTGCTGCTTTTCCCGCTTTGCCTGCTGCCGGTGCTCATCGTGAGCAAGAAAGTGCGCAAGAGTGCGGCGCGTGAGGAAGAGGAAGCCGGGCAGATGATGGTGCTGATGCACGAGGCGTTTGGCGGCATCCGCGTGGTGAAAACGCACGCACGCGAGGACTACGAAGCGCAGCGTTTCAACGAGGCGAATCAAGCGATGCTGCGCTTCGTGATGAAGTGGCGGAAGGCGATGGAAATGACGGGGCCGGCTGTGGAAACGGTCGCGTCATTCGGCATCAGCGGCGCGCTCGTGTATGCGTGGTCGGCGCAACTTCCCAACGGCACCATGCTCGCGCTCGTGGGCGCGCTGGTGCTGATTTACCCTTCGTTCAAAACGCTGAGCCGCGTGCAACTGATGATGCAAAAGTGCCTCGCTTCGACGACGAAGATTTTCGAACTGCTCGACCGTGCGCCTTCGATTCAGGACACACCCGGCGCGCAACCGCTCGTCACGGTGAAAGGCGGCATCCGCTTTGAAAATGTGACTTTTACCTACGCAGGAAAGGAAGAGCCAGCGGTGAAAAACGTATCTTTGGAAATCCCGGCAGGCAGCACTTGCGCGCTCGTGGGCGAGAGTGGCAGCGGCAAAAGCACCATCCTCGCGCTGCTCCAGCGGCTTTATGAACCGGAGTCGGGCGCGGTGACGATTGATGGCCGCGCGCTGCCCGCTATCACGCAGGCGTCGCTCCGCGAACACATCGCAACGGTGAGTCAGGACGTGTTTCTTTTTCACGACAGCATCCGGCAAAACATCCGCTACGGACGGCTGGAGGCGACGCAGTCGGAAATCGAAGACGCAGCGCGCATGGCCTACGCGCACGAGTTCATCACGCAGCAACCACTGGGCTACGAAACCGTGATCGGCGACAAAGGCTGTAATCTTTCCGGTGGCCAGCAACAGCGGCTCAGCATCGCGCGTGCGTTGCTGAAAAATGCGCCCATCCTCCTCCTCGACGAAGCCACGAGCGCGCTCGATAGCGAGAGCGAACAGCGCATCCAGGCCGCGCTGGAGACACTCGCCAAGGGCCGCACCGTCATCGCCATCGCGCACCGGCTCTCGACGATCTTGAAAGCCGATCAGATCGTGGTGATGGATCGCGGCGCCGTGAAGGCGGTGGGCAAACACGCCGAGCTTTACGAAAAATCGCCGGAATACCGCAGGCTCTACGACCTGCAATTCAGCCACGTCACCGCATGAAACCCATCATCGTCCTTCTTGCGCTTTGCACTTTCGCTTTTGCCGTCCCGGCGAAAAAAGTCACCAACCGCGAATTTCCCGACGGCACCGGGAGTTCCAAGGAAATTGATCCGGACAAGCATCAGTCCATCGAGATTTTCTACGATCAAAGCCGGAAGCCCACTTACAAAATCGTCTATAAACTCGATGAGCGGCTGCAGCCCATGTCTGGCATTTACTACAACGCCGCCGGTGTTGTTTTTCAAAAAAGCACCTACAAGATCGATGGCGCGGATCGCATCATTCAGGAGGTTGTCTATGACTCCAAAGACAACCTCGTTTGCACCAAGAACTTCATTTACGGCACGAGAGCCGGGCAGACCAAAGTGATCGGCATAGACACCTACGATTCCAACGGCGTCCTCATCCGCGCACCAAAAGGGAGCGGAAAAAAGCGGTAGTTGCCAAGTAGTCCGGCGCGATCATCGCCCGGTGCCGTCAACACCAAGTTGTGTTGGTATATTTCCAATGATCGCCTTCATCACGGAATCGTGGGAATCGTCACGCGGTAGAAACCTTTTGGCTGCGCGAGGCGCGTGGCGTTGGTTTCGGTGAAGAGGGCGGTGGTGCCGTCGCTCGTCACGCTGCCGATGTCGAGCCAGCTCGCGGTGGTGAGGTCGGTGGAGTATTGCAGCGTGTAGGTCGTGCCGATGGTGGATTTGAATTGCAGGGCGATGTCGCTGTTGGTGCCGGTGCGCGTGAAGCTCGCGATGGCCAAGTCCTCGACGGCGCTGTTCACGACGAGGAACTGCCCCATCATCCCGCCGTCTTCGTGCTGGAGGAAGTGGCAGTGGAACATGAAGGGATTCGTGTTGCTGGCGAAGTCGTCGTATTTCGCGATGACATCCA
>JAYUIF010000396.1:0-2776 GCA_043766295.1 Spartobacteria bacterium
GCGAAGAGCGAAGAGCGTTCCTTGCGAATGCATACCGCCCGTCCACGGTTCGAGTGCGCCCGCCTTCTGAAATTGCTTCCAGTCCGCCGCGTCATTGAAAAGAAACAGGTGGCACTTGCGCTCCCACGCGGCGGTGTCCTTGCCCAGTTCCTGCGCGATGACGCGGTAGGCAAACTCCGCTTCCACCGACACCGCCGCCGCCGTGGGTGCGTCGAAATAGTGATACACGAAATGCTCCGTCTCGGCGTGGTGCCACTCGCTCGCTCGCACGCCCAGCGCCCTCTGCGCGAGTAGAGTGAAAGAGCGGTCGCTGAGTTTTTCCAACGCAACCTCCGGCAGCGCGCCCAACGGTTCTGTTTGCTGCGCGGTGGCGCAACAGACGGCGAAAAATAAAACGAGGAAGACCTTCACTCGCCTCGACTGAACAAGGCGCGTGCCAGTGGCGTGCTTTGAAAATAGCCGGTCTTTCACGGGGTCTTCGCACGTCGCGCAGCGCTGAGGATTGCACCGAGTGCGTCGGAGGTTTCCGCGAGGTCGAGCCATGTGTAGCTGCGCTCGCGGCGGAACCATGTGAGTTGGCGCTTGGCGTATTGGCGGGTGGATTGCGCGATGGCGGTGATGCACTCGGTGCGCGGCATCGTGCCGGCGATGTGTGCGCGGATTTCGCGCAGGCCGAGCATCTCGGAAGCGGTGGGGCCGAGTCCGGTGGTGGCGGCGACTTCGGCGATGACGCCTTCGGCAAACATCGCCTCGGTGCGCGCGGCGATGCGTGCGTGGAGTTCGGCGCGCGGGCGGGTGAGGATGATGCCGCGCACTTCCGGCTCCGCTTTCCATTCGGTGCGGTGGGAGGAAAAGGGGCGTCCGTTGAGCAGGCACACTTCGAGTGCGCGGATGACGCGGCGCGGGTTTTTTTCATCCACCTGCGCGGCGGGATCGAGTGCGCGCAATCGTGCGACGAGCGAGGGCAGCGGTTCTTTTTCCAACTCCGCACGCAGCGCGGCATCAGCGGGCGGGATGTCTGCGAGGCCGTGGGTGAGTGCGCGCACGTAGAGGCCGTTGCCGCCGCAGACGATGGGGATGCGCCCGCGCGCTGCGATGTCGGCGATGCGCGCGGCGGCGAGTGCGAGGTATTTTGCGACGTCGAACGGCTCGCTGAGCGGGACTTCGCCGATGAGGTGGTGCTGCACGCGGGCGCGCAGTTCTCGCGAGGGTTTCGCGCTGAGCACGTCGAGGCCGGAGTAAATTTGGAACGCATCCGCGCTGACGATTTCGCCGCCGATGCGCTCGGCGAACGCGACGGCGAGTTCGCTTTTCCCCACGGCGGTCGGGCCGAGGAGGAAGAAAGTCGTGGATGGCAGATTGGTTTGCAAAGCGGGCGTGAGCGTTTGCGTGGCGGGTGCCTTTCGGCGAGAAAGAAAAACGGGAGCCCCGCGTGTGCGAGGCTCCCGTTGAGGATTGTTTTGGCAGTGCGACTAGTCGCGTGTGCTTTCGGATTTCGAGCCGCTCACCACGAGGCTGCGGCCCATGAAGGGTTTGTCGTGCAGCGTGGCGACGGCGCGCTTCGCCTCGTCCACGGTGAGCATGGTGACGAAGCCGAAGCCCTTGGATTTATACGTGGCTTTATTGGTCACGATTTCCGCGCTCTGCACTTCGCCGACGCCTTTGAAGAGATCGAACAAATCGCTCTCGGCGGTTTCGTAGCTGAGATTGCCGACGTAGAGCTTTGGAGAACTGACCTCCACGGCTTCCGGGCGTGGGGCCCGGCGTTCGGTTTTTCCTTCGTAGGGGGGGCGGGCTGTGCGCTGAGCGGGGGCTGCTTTCTTTTTCGCGCCGCCTGTGAAGAAGGCGACGATTTTTTGCCAGAAGGTGAGTTTCTTCGGCGCTTGTGTCGTGCGGTTTTCGCGGGGGCCGCGGTTGCGGTCGCTGCGGTCGTTGCGGTCATTGTAGCGCCGGCGTCCTCCGCGTTGATTATCGCGGCGGCCCTGCGGGCGTGTGTCGTTTGTGTTCATGTTGCTTTGTTTGTTGCGTTGCCTGCGTGCGTTCATACGTCGCAGGGCGTGCAGATGTGTGTGGCAAAGGGCTGCGTTTTCCACCTAGCTGCCACCGTAAGTGGTGCAGCCGGGCATCGCGGGATGAAGAGCACGGAGAAGAGGCTGCATCATCGCATCGGCATAGGCTTTCGCGGGAAAAGCGCGCGACTTGCCAGCCTGCACGCGGCGGGACGGGTAGCGGGGCCTTCGCTGTTGCGCAAGGGTAGAGTGCGAAAACAGTGCTGGCAAAAATGCGGGCGTTCTCCATTTTCCCGTCGCATGAGAACCCCGCTCCACACCCAACCTTCACCCACTTCCACACTTCTCACACGCCGTCTCGGTGTGTTTGCGGCGCTCTTTCTCGCAGCGACACCAGCGTTCGCACTCGTCGGCAGCAACTCCGGCACGAACATTTTCAACGGCCTCTACATCAACCAAGCCATCGGTGCCGGGACTTATTACAGCGAGGGATATTTCGGGGCAGACGCCATCATCGCGAATATCGAAGCGGGATATGTCTGGAACGGTCACGAGACGCTCACGCACGTCAGCACTTTTCTCAGCGACCCTGCGATCACCGGCACTTCGCTGGGGCAGTTCGATTGGCACGCGACTTTTGTCGGGCAGGTGTTGAATGGGCGCGGTCTTTATACGTATCAAGATGGCATCGCCGCCCAAGCCACGCTCTGGTCCACAGCCATCGCTACGCAGTGGAATGGCGGGCCGGCGGATCAGTATGTCGGCAG